>JAMWCT010000081.1 GCA_023819525.1 Candidatus Omnitrophota bacterium | reverse complement strand
TTTTTTAATAGCTCTTCTTCTGACTCTATAACTCTATAGCTAATGTTTATTTTACTGTTAATTCTAGAATAAACCCTGCGTTCAAAAAACTTATCTTTATCGCTACTTTTTTCTTCAAAAAAAGAAGTAATATTTTTAATTTCTTCACTTTCAGTAAATGAAGCCGGAGTAATTTTAATAATTTCTTCAGGTGTAGTTAAAGCCCCTATTGCTTTTTGCCAACCATCTTGCCGTAATGTCTTCATGCCAGCCGCCATAGCGATTTTTTTTATTTGATTTGCCGGTGCTTTTTTTAAAATTAGTTCTTTTATTTGTTCATTTATAACTAAAATTTCATAAATAGCGGTCCTGCCAAAATATCCGGTAAAATTACACATTGGACAACCTTTTGCCCTGTAAATTTTTATCTTCTCAATATTATCTAACCCTAAATCCTTTGCAATTAACTGGCGCAAGCTTGTTTGTGGTGTTTGATCTTCGTATTTGCAATTTTCACAAAGCACTCTAACAAGTCTTTGAGCTATAAATGCTTCTACACTAGAAGATACAAGATATGGTTCAACTCCTATATCAAGTAACCTTGTGATGCCACTTACCGCGTCATTTGTATGAAGAGTAGAAAATACTAAATGTCCTGTCAGAGCAACTCTAATAGCTGTCTCGGCTGTTTCTAAATCCCTTACTTCTCCCACCATAATAATATCTGGATCGTGTCTTAATATATGTTTTAGCCCAGTTGCAAAATCCAAACCAATCTCGGGAAAGATTTGCACTTGTGTAACAGAAGGAATTTCGTATTCTATAGGATCCTCTAACGTAATTATTTTTTTATCTTTTGTATTAAGTCTATTTAAGCATGCGTATAAGGTGGTTGTCTTGCCAGATCCGGTAGGGCCTGTAACAAAAATTATTCCATAAGGTTTTTGAATTAATTTTTCAAATGTTTGTAAATCAGGTTTTGATAGACCTAATTTTTCAAGACTAAAAAGCATCTTTGTAGGCAAAATTCTTATAACAACGCTTTCACCAAAAGGGGTTGGCAAGGTAGATATCCTTAAGTCTAAAATCTGTTCTTGCACTTTTACTATAGCGCGCCCATCTTGCGGGAGTCGCTTTTCAACAATATTTAAATTAGACATAATTTTAATACGCGAAACTATTGCGCCTAAAAAATTTTTAACCTCTGTCGGCACATTTGCATCGTATAATACGCCATCTATACGGTATCTAAATATAACCCCCTCTCTATAAGGTTGAATATGAATATCTGTGGCTCTTTTTCTATACGCATCTAAAATAATCTGATTAACCAATCTAATGACGGAAGCATCTGTTGCTAATTTTTCAATATCTTCTATTTTTTCTACATGAGTAGTATTTTCAAAACTCTCTGGAAGTTTTTGTGCCATGCCTTCTAGCATCTCCGCGCCAAGTCCATAAAATTTATTAAAAGCATTTAAAATATCTTTTTCAGTGGCTAAAACAACTATTAAGTCAAAACCGATTTGCATCCTTATTTCATCTTGTGTTTTTAAATCAATAGGCCAAAATACAGCTATTGTTAATGTTTTATTATTTAGTTCTACTGGCACAAATTTATAATAAGATGCTATTTTAAGAGGTATTTTTTCAAAAATACTTTTATCTAATGCAATTTCATTTAAATTAACTATTTTAAGATTTAGTTTTTCTGAAAATATTTTTAAAATCTCATTTTCGCTGATTATTCCTAAACCAATCAGCGTCTTCTGTAAACTTTGCCCAGAAGTTTCAACTTCAGACAAAATTTTTTTTAATTCATTTTGAGTAATTATATTTCTTGCCAACAGTTCATCAATAAGAACTTTATCAAATTTTTTTATCATCTTATTTTTTAAAAATTCCGAGATTACAACTTCTTATATATTGTTTATATCTTTTAATTGCATCTTCCAAATCGGCTTTAGAAGCTAATACGAATTTTGCTTTCAAAGTGCCAGCTTCTTCTTCTGCTTTTTTCATCGCCCAAACCTCTAAAGGATTATTAATTGCAAATGTAACTGAAAAATCATCCATTTTTATAGGAAAACATTTATAATCTACAATAAGTGTTGCACTAAAATTTTTTGCTAAGTTCATATCAATATAACTATTTGTTAAATTTATTATAGGAAGATCAAACTGTTCAGAGAGAGCAATCAATAAATCCATCTCTTTAATATAATTATGCTTTATGAGGAGTTCACCTAAAAATTCATTTGTGTTTTTTTGCTCCTTTAACATTGACTCTAAGATTTCAGGTGTTATTAACTTCTTCTTTAAAAGTATCTGGCCTAACTTTTCATCACGTCGTCTCATTTTACCTTCATTAACTAATTAATAATATATCAATATATAAGCAATATGCAACATTTTTTAATATGACGAGCAAAGTAAAAAAATGATGGCTTTAAAAAATTATGGAAGGATTAAATTTGATATATAAATCCTTAAAAAAGGCTTTTATTTATGACTTTTTTACTAAAAATATAAATCTCGCTCACCGGCCGCTATCCTTTGATAGTAATTTATAAAATGGTCATACAAATTTGGATATTTTTCTTTTACTTCATTAATTTCTTTATCAATTAATCTTAAGGCAACTATCTTTGTCTCATCATCAGCAAAATCATCAACCCACTCCTTAAAGGTTAAAATTGCATTTAATTTGCAAAATAATGCTTCTTTGCCACATTTAAGTAACTCCATAATCTTATCACCTGTTCTGCCGCACCTATAACCAGCAGTACAAAATGAAGTGATATAGCCTTGTTTTGCTAAATCCCTAACCAATTCAACTAAACTTCTTGTATCACCTAAAATAAATTGTTGAATTTGTGGAGATTGTTGGGTATAACCTTGCGAATAACCACCAATACTTATTTTTGATGAAGCATCTGTTTGAGTAATACCAATTCTAATCATCTCGTCTCTAAATTCTTTTGTTTCACGTGCAGTTATAATCATCCCAGTATATGGAACAGCCAATCTTATTATAGCGATTATCTTCTTCATATCTGCATCATTTACTTTATATGGGGTTTTATCAACAAAAGGTGTATTGAATGCCGGTTCTAATCTGGGGAAAGATATTGTATGAGGGCCTACACCATATTCTTTTTCAAGCTCTATCGCATGCGCAACAAGACCTAACACTTCAAATCTCCAATCATAAAGCCCAAATAAAACACCTATACCAACATCATCAATGCCGGCTTCTTGAGCCCTATGCATTGAATAAAGCCTAAAAATATAATCTGATTTTGGGGTATTTTGTGGATGAAGTCTAAAATAAGTATCTGGATGATAAGTCTCCTGAAATACTTGATATGTGCCTATACCAACTTCTTTTAAAATTTTAAGCTCCTCGACCGTTAATGGCTGAGCATTAACATTAACCCTTCTTATAGAAGAATAACTATTTTTTGTTTTTACTTTTACAGAATAAATAGTTCTAATTGCCTCGGCTATATAATTAATGTTTGAATATTGTGGGTGTTCACCGAAAACAACTATTAATCTTTTATGTCCAATTTTTCCTGCCAATACTTCTGTTTCAGCTTTAATTTCTTCTAAACCCAGAACCTTTCTTTCAACAAAAATATTACTTTTCCTAAATCCACAATAAATGCAATTGTTTATACAATAATTACTACAATAAAGTGGTGCAAAGGTAACTATTCGGTTATCATAAACTTTTTTCTTTATTTTTAATGCTGCGTCAAAAATTTCTTCCCATAAATCGCTGTCTTCTAAATTTATTAAAGATGCGACCTCGTCTAATGAAAGTGTGTTGACATCTAATGACTTTGCGATAATTTGGCGTATGTGAGCAGCTGAAGGATTTTTGTTTTTTTCTAATTTTTTGAAAAACTCTTCTGCGTTTATGAATGTTTCTTCTAATAACTGGGGTTTCATAACTTTTGTATACCTTTAGCCGTTATAAAAATTTTCTAAAATTTTGAGGAATTTTTAATGTATCAATTTTTTACGCCTTTAAAATTTTTTTTGCTATATTGTCTTGATAGTCAGTTATAAATTTAATACCTGTTTCTTTCTCTGTTTCGCGATTGCAAGAAAAAATATCTTCTCTTGAAATTGCTTTTACTGAAAATTTACGCACCCCTGCCAGAAGTTGTTGCAAACCTGCAGCCAATTTGTCAGCCAATGTCCAAATACAAATTGCACCAAAAGGAATATTCTGCATTTCTTCTTTGCCCACTTTTTTTTCAACATCATAATAACCTGCAAAAATTTCTTGGGGTGTTGAACCAAATTCGCTAACTGAATTGGGTAACTTATCCCAATTACCATTTACTTTTTCTTTTTTTTCTGGATACAGAGCACCTTCGATATTTGAACCTAAAAATCCTGGAATCATCAATGCTCTGCCCATGCAAACTAATTTAGCATATGGACTACCTAAAGCAAGTGCTTTAAAAATGTGAGCCTCGTGTGCAAAACCACCAGCAAATGCCATATCTACAACCTTTTTGTTTTTCTTAGCTAAAATCAAAGCGTATTCATAAGCTTTAGAATGTAAAAGTATTGACGGAACACCCCAGGTCTGCATCATATTCCAAGGTGACATACCGGTTCCACCCCCTGAACCGTCAATAGTCAAAAGATCAAGTTTTAGGTCAGTAGCAAACTTTATCGCCATTGCTAAAGCCTCCATACCATATGCCCCAGTTTTTAAAGATATTCTTTTATACCCAAGCTTACGCAAATATTTTATATGCTTAGAAAATTTTTCAAATACATCTTCCCACGATGAAGAATCTGTAAAACCTAAACGTGAATGTCTTGCAAAAGATTTAATTGCGCCAGATTTAAAAGCTTGCTGAACTTCAGGCAATTGGGGATCCGGGTCCACAACATAACCGCGTTTTTTTAAAAAAAGAGCATAATCTAAATCTTTAACTTGAATTTCTCCACCAATATCTTTTGCGCCCTGTCCCCATTTTAGTTCAATTATTACTTTATCTCCATATTTTTCAATTACATACTCGGCAACACCATTTCTAGTATCTTCTATATTCATCTGAACCAAAATCGCCCCATACCCATCGAAATATCGCAAATATGTTTGTATTCTTCTGTCAAGTTCAGGGGCTTTTATAATTTTCCCGTTTTTTATTTCTGCATCTCTATCAATTCCAACAACATTTTCGCCCACTACAATAGGAAATCCAACTAAACTTGCACCAATCGCGAAAGATTCCCAATATTTTGCAGCAATAAAGGTAGAACCTAATGCGCCTGTCATTATAGGAATCCTTACTTTTGTTTTAACTGTAGCACCAAATTCTGTTTCTAAACTTACATTAGGGAAAATACAATCATCTTGGGAATTTGACAACCCTTTTGGCAATGCTTTTGCGCCATAAAGAGAACCATTTATCCTTAAAGAATTATAAGAAACACCTAGATGGACAGTATTATCTGCACCAGCGGTAACGAAACCAAAATCTCTAGGATAAAGCAATTTTCTTCCACGCAGTGATGAAAGCCAAGTTTCACACTTTCCTGGACAATCTGCTCTACATAATGTGCAAAGACCAGATTCAGCCGGATTACCTCTGTTTACAGTTCCCAAAACATCATTTGTTTTTGGCCAATTAATCATTTTATCCTCCTCCTAGTTTTTATCGTTTAACAAAAGCTAGATTTTGGCTTTGAAATAATTAGAAAACATTCTGAAAAATTTATTTTTTACATTACCACAAGAAAATATTTTGTCAAGATGTTTATTTCCATGGGAGGACATGTCAAAATAAATGATATACAGTTTTAGTTTTTTGCTACTAAAACAATTAAAATTTAAATTATATCAGAAAAAGTAAATTAAGCGCAACTTTGCTTGTAGATATTATTTAAAGAAGCTCCTTTTTAGTAAAAGATGGACTTTTGTAGTTTTTTAAAAAATATATGCTTTCTTTTAAAATAGTTACGCTTATTAAGTTATGTATAACACCAAAACCAAACTACTTTAACTTCGTAGGCGGAAAAGTGTTTTAATAAGTTAATCTCTCCCAAACAGATAGAATACCTTCAGACTGCGCTGTTTAAAACAGGAAGTGCATTATTGTTATCTATCTGTTGTCACACAAAACGAACTAATTGTGGGTAACATTTTTATAATTTAACGAAAGCTAAATATCTAGACAGAAATTTTTTTGTCTCCTTTAATGAAAAATGGCGGTGTGTATTTGAAAAAATCCGAACCGATTTTATTAACTGGCTAGGGGGAGCGGAATTCCACCCCAACCTCCTTTCCACCCACCTTGCCAGAAAGCAAAAGTGCAAGGAAAAGTCTTTAAGAGAGGAAAATCTTGTTGAACAGATGAGAAATTTTATTCAAAAAGTTTCTTTGCGGATAAGTGGGCGGAAAATATGCTTGCCGAATTAGATAAAGAAAAGGAACAAGCCAAAAAGGAAAGTGAATTTTTTGTTCAAAATCTACATCAGCAAAAAGCTGAAGTTGAGCAGAAAATTGAAAAATTGTTAGACCTTTATATTGCCGGCAGGGCCTTGACACTTGACGAATACCAAGACAAGAAACAAAAACTACTCAACGAAAAACTGGATATTGAGCAACAAATTAGAGATTTTGAACAAACGGGAAATAATTGGCTCGAACCGATGAGAAAAATGATTTTTGAGGCGAAACAAGCCAAAATTCTGTTGTCGCAGGGCGACAATCAGCAAATCTTAATATTTCTGAAAAATGTCGGCTCGAACTTTATTTTGAAGACAAAAAATTAAATTTCTGCTTCAAAATTGATTGGCGAACCTTCGCAGAGGGAGAGCCAGCCTTAAGATTTACCAACTGGCGGAGGGGTGGGGATTCGAACCCCAGCTGCAACCTTTCAGTCGCAGAACGGTTTAGCAAACCGTCGCCTTAAACCACTCGGCCACCCCTCCAAGGATATCGTATGGACTTTGTTCTTTTATAATGTTAAAGCTCAAAGTCTTCTCGTAGATGTCAACTTGCCTTAAAATCACCCCATAAGTAAATCCAAAAAAAGAAATTTTAAAAGTAGTAGGGCTTTGCCACAATGTATAAGCTTAAAATTAATTCTATGACTTAAAAATTTGCATAAAAAGTTCCTTAATTAAAGTAGCACCACCTCTTGCCCCACTAACTAAAACCTTTATAGTATCTATATTAAAAGCAATATCAAGATATATCATAAACAAAAACATATTAAAAATATATAGTATACTAAAAACAAATAGATAATTAATAAAACTTGTAAAATTTGAACCTT
>JAMWCT010000080.1 GCA_023819525.1 Candidatus Omnitrophota bacterium | reverse complement strand
TAATATTGATGGAAAAGAAAGAAGAATAAATATAAAATTTTTGCAAAAATTTTTAAATCGGCTTCTTGAGAAATTGAATATAGCAATATGCAAAGCAAAAGATAAAAAAACAAATTTTTACACAACTTATTTTACTTATCAGGTAACTAAATTTAGCCAAAATAAAAGTATAATTAAACCTCTTGAATTTAAAATGCACAAGTTACCTTTATTTTTAGAAGGTTTTGTTGGCGCTCTACGTGTTGAAAATGATAAAAAAATATATGAGGCACTAAAAAACTCTGCACTTTTTGATAGGAAATTAAGAATGTATAGGCTAAACGCATCATTAAAAGATGAGTCATTAGAGATTGGGAGAAGTAAGATTTTTCCCGCTGGTTGGCTTGAAAATGAATCAATTTGGCTACATATGGAATATAAATATCTTTTGGAATTATTAAAGAAAGGTTTATATGATAAATTCTATGAAGATTTTTTTAATTGTGCAGTATGTTTTTTTAACCCCCAAACTTACGGAAGAAGCATTTTAGAAAATTCCTCATTTATAGTTAGTAGCGCTCATATAGATCCTAATTTATGGGGAAGAGGTTTTGTCGCTAGATTAACCGGAGCAACTGTAGAATTTTTAAACATTTGGATGATACTTTGTTTAGGTAGTAAGCCTTTTTTGGTAGATGATAAAAATAGACTTTTTATACAATTTTCTCCTATATTAAAAGAAAGCCTTTTTTCCACAAAACCAAATACTATAAATTTTAAAGGAGAGGTTATTACTTTGGAGGAAAATACTTTTGCATTTAGTTTATTTTCTGACATACTTGTAGTTTATCATAATCCAAAAAGAAAGGATACATTTGCTATTTTAGATAAAGCTGACTATGTAAAGGTAAAAAAAATTACAATACAATTGGATAAAGAAAGTTATAAAATAGACTCTAATATAATTGAACCTCCTTTTAGTTACAAAATACGAGAAGTTAAAGCTAAAAGGATAGATTTATATTTTGAATGAGAGGCAAAAGAGTAGTAAAATCAATACAAATTTTAATTTTTTAAAAAATTATTAAAAAACTCTTGACAAATGAGCAAATATTTGTTAAAAAAGATATAGTTTTCTAGTTCTTTTAAAAAAAAGGTTATACCATCCAGGGGTGATTTTAAAGGTGGCGAGAAAGGAGGTGAAGCTAAAATACTAGCCAAAATTACCCAAAAAGTGGATGATATAACTATAGATTGGTAATATACAAGGCTTGATAACCTTGTAAAAATAAATTTATGTGGCTTTGTTTCCTAAAATTTTTTTAGGAAGGAGGAAATGATGGGTAAAAAATTATTAATTTTAGCAGTTTTATCTTTAGCTTACTTAAGTTTATCGTATGCTGCTGTTGAAAATATTAAAGTAAGCGGAGATATCACTGCACAAGCAATTACAAGAGATTTTTCTTTAGGTGATTCGCTAAAAAATGGCAATATAGCTGATGCAGAGTCGTTTTTACTTTCTCAGGTAAGATTAAGACTAGATGCAGACCTAACAGAGAACGTTTCTGCAGTAGTTCGTCTAATTAATGAAAGATTGTGGGATAGCGAAACAGCTGCTAACAGTGATATTGATTTAGATTTAGGCTATGTAGAAATGAAAGAGTTTCTATATCAGCCATTGACAATTATTGTTGGGCGACAACCTCTTCGCTATGGTAATGCGCTAATTATTGGTGATCCTGATACAAATCAGGATGTTGCAACAGCTTTAACAGGCGTGGCTGATGATTTATCTTTACGTAAATCATTTGACGCAATTAGGGGAATTTTAGATTTTTCACCGTGGGTTTTAGATTTAGTTTATGCAAAGATTAATGAAGGTGGAACAAATGTAAATGATGATGTTAATCTTTTTGGTGGAAATTTGGCATATACTTGGAATTCTTTCAATGGCATAACTGAGGCTTATTTTTGGGTTTTTGACAACAACCGCCTTGCAAGTTATGGTTTAGCCGACACACAACACCCTGAAAACCAAACTACAACTTATGTTGTTGGTGGAAGAATGCAATTTAATCCAATTGAAAAATTAACATTAGGTTTAGAAGGTGCATATCAGTTTGGCGATGTAAACGTTGATGTTTTAAGTGATGGCACCATAGGCGCAACAGAATATCAACACTTAAGTGCTTTTGCAGCCCAAGCAATGGCTGAGTATCGTTTTGCTACAAATTACAATCCAGTTTTAGGATTAATGTATGCTTATTTCAGTGGTGATGATGACACGACTGACGATAACCATAATGCTTGGGATCCTGTTGCTGAAGACCAAACAGCAGGAGAAATTATTAACATTTTATTTCCAAACTCAAATGCTCATGTAATTAAGTTATATGGTTCAATGATGCCAAGAGAAGATATTACTTTAGGTTTAGCTTATATATGGTCAAAGATGGCTCAACATTATGTTAATTTAGCTACATATTCACCATGGGCAGGTCCTGCTAGTGGTAATGCATATCAAGTAGATCGCAATGATACATATTTAGGAAGCGAAATTGACGCCTATATGCTTTATGATTATACTGAGGATGTTCAAATTAAATTGACAGGTGCATGGTTTATTCCAGGCGATTTCTTCAAAGGCGACAACGATGATCTTGCTTATTCTTTGAAAGCAGGAGTGACAGTTAACTTCTAAGATTTATTTTAACGCAAACCTTACCCCACACTCATTTTTTTGAGTGTGGGGTTTTTTATTGTTTTTATTATAAAATTATATATAATTTTATTTAACTAATTTGGGGGGAAAATGGCAGAACAAATTAATTTAACTGAGGAAGAAATTCGTAATGGTGCACCTTTTGCAGCGCTTTCATATTGTTTATTTTTATGGATTTTAGCATTTATTTTTTGTAAAAAAAATAATTTTGCACATTTTCATGCAAAACAGGGTATAGTAATTTTTATTGGAGAAGTTATATTTGCTATACTTTCACTTTTACCAATAGTTGGAAAATTTTTTTATATAATTGGTTTAGTTGTTTTTCTTTGGTTATCAGTAATTGGAATTTATTCAGCTCTTACCGGTAATTTAAAACGATTTCCTATAATTAGTAACATTGCAGATAAATTCATAATTTAATAAAATTATGGCAAAAGATTTTAATAAAAAAAATATTGCGAAAAATGATATATTAAGCGTTGATAGCTGGCGCGTTTTTCGAATTATGAGTGAATTCGTAGAAGGTTTTGAAGCCTTATCAAATATAAAAAATGGTGTTTCGTTTTTTGGCTCAAAACGCATAAGCGAAAACCACCCCTATTATAAGCTTGCCTACAAAACTGCTTATCTTTTAGCAAAAAAAGGCTATAGCATAATTACAGGTGCAGGTCCTGGCATAATGGAAGCAGCAAACAAAGGTGCATATTTTGCAAAAGGCGTATCTGTAGGTTTAAATATTATTATACCAGAGCAGCAGAAACCTAATTCATATATAAATTATCTTTTAGATTTTAGGTATTTTTTTGTAAGAAAAGTTATGTTTACAAAATATTCTTGTGCCTTCGTAGTTTTTCCCGGTGGTTATGGAACATTAGATGAATTGTTTGAGGCTTTGGCTTTAATACAAACACAAAGAATAGAACCCATACCTATAATTTTGGTGATAAAACGATATTGGCAACAACTTCTTGAGTGGCTAACAAAAAAATTAATTAAAGAAGGCGCATTAATTGAGGAAGAGTTAAGATTATTTAAGGTGGTCGATACCGAAGAGGAGGTTTTAAGAGTAATATCAAATTTTAAAAATAAAAAATAAATTTTGGAGTTTCGATGCAGGCTTTTTTGCGAAGTTGGGTGGAGTTTGAATTAAGCGATATCAAAAAACATCTTTTAGTAATTGGCGAATTATCTAGTGAATGTTTTTGTTGCCATACAATAGGTATAGA
Organism: Candidatus Omnitrophota bacterium; assembly: GCA_023819525.1. Lineage (GTDB taxonomy): Bacteria > Omnitrophota > Gorgyraeia > Duberdicusellales > 4484-171 > JAMWCT01. The sequence goes on along the minus strand of JAMWCT010000080.1, from coordinate 3,417 downwards.
TTTGGAAGCAAAGAACTGTCCTAATTGTGGAACAGTTTTTAAATACATCGCTTTTAGAAGAAAAATTGATGTAGGCTATATTAAAAAGCTAAAACAAGAAGATAGTGAAAAAATTTTTATTGACTTTGACGATTTTAAAAAAGTAATTTCAAAACAGGAAGCAAAAAAATTTTTAGATATTGATTAATAAATGCTGATTTTGACATTTCTTATTTTAAAACCCTAAGTTAAGCGCCCCGGTAGCTCAATTGGATAGAGCTTCTGGCTTCGAACCAGAAGGTTGCAGGTTCAATTCCTGCTCGGGGCATTTAAGAGTGTATATAAGATTTATCCCACCTTTACTTATAAAAAAAGTTTGTTATAATCATCTTTGTTTGGAGAGGTCGCATAGTCTGGTTTAGTGCGCACGCCTGGAGAGCGTGTGACCACCTAAAAGTGGTCCGTGGGTTCAAATCCCACCCTCTCCGAAATTTGTTTTAAAAAATTGAAAGATACAATATCTACAATCAAAAAGTTAATTTTTAAAATTTTTAATAAAAAACAAATAAATACTGCTAAAAAATATAATTTTTCAGTTGATAATTTTAGTTCTAGGATACCTTTATGGGAAAAAATATTACAAAAATTTAAAGGCAAGCCAAACATTCATTATTTAGAAATAGGTTTGTTTGAAGGCAAATCGTTTTTGTGGATGCTTGAAAATATTTTAACACACCCAACTTCCACTGCAACAGGTATAGATCCTTTTACCAAAACAAAAACTTATCCTCTTTACCGTTCTTTAGAATACGAAAAGTTCTTTTATAAAAACCTAAAAATTTCAGGTTTGAATAAAAAAACAAAAATAATAAAAGGGTTTGCACAAGTTGAATTAAAAAAACTTCCTCATAATTTTTATGACATAATATATATAGATGGCGATCATTCGGCAAACGCGGTTTTAATAAATGCTGTATTATGTTGGTTTTTATTAAAGAAAGAAGGTATATTAATTTTTGACGATTACTTATGGAAAATGGATGAGTTACCAGCTTATAAGCGCCCTAAAGATGCGATTGATTGTTTTACAGAAACTTATAAAGATTATCTTTCTGTTATACATAAAGGCTATCAATGTATAATTCAAAAAAAAGATTATTTTTATTGGGAGAAGAAATGAATCGGCACTTTTATAACTTTTTGATAACCACTCTTATTTGTTAATCTACCGTAATTTAGAAATAACAAAACTTTTGCTTGTGTTTCTTTTGGGATATGTTAAAATTTTTTGACTATGGGAAAAATAATTTATTTTTCTGATAAACCAACTCAAACCATAAAAAAAATATTACCATTTGAATTTATAAAAACTTCTCATATACAAAAGTATCCATCAAGGATTTTAATATTTGATTACGATTTTTTAAAGAAACGCAAAAATATTAAATTGCCATCTTTTTTGGATAAAATTTTTCTTATTCATTTTTCAGGTGAAAGTCAAAAAAATTTAAAAATAATTAAGAAATATAAGGCTTTTGATTATTTTACCAATTCTGATTCAAAAGAAATTATTCGTTTTAAAATCGAACGTCTAAAAAAACTAAATTTGCTTTTTAGGCGAATTAGAAGTTTAGAAAAGCAACTTTATGAAAAAAATACAAAAGTTGAAAAGATTACATTAATTGACCCACTGACAGGTTGTTTTAATTGGAGATATTTTTTGTTGAGGGCACGTCAGGAATTAAATAGAGCACACCGTTATTTTACAACTATTTCCTTTGTGGCTTTTGATATAGATTATTTTCGCAATATAAATGAAATGTACGGTTTTAAAGTTGCCGATGCTATTATTAAAAGAATAATTGATTTAATAAAAAAAGATTTACGAAAGACAGATATTTTAGCCAGATGGAGAGAAGACGAGATTTTTGTGATACTTCCAGAACAAAACGCTTATAGTTCTTATAAGTTTGCTTTACGGATAAAAGAAAAAATAAATAGTTTCACATTTACTAATAAAAAAATAAAAATAAAAATAAGTGCTGGAGTTGTATCATATCCAGATAATGGTATAACAAATATTTCTGAAACGATAATTGCTTTAGAAAAATGTTTAATTGAGGCGAAAAAAAGGGGCGGGAATGTTGTTCTAAGTTACTCAAAGTTAGATATAGGCAATGTTACTACAGATATAAAAACATCTAATATAGAAGAGTTAAAAGAAAAAATTCATAAATTAAATAGCCTTTTAAACCGTGAAATTTTAGATATGATTTATGGCTTTGCAAGAGCAATTGAAGCAAAAGACGCATATACAGGAAAACATCTTGAAAGCACATCTTTGTTGGCTGAAAGCATTGCAAAGGAGCTAAAATTACCTAATATGGAAATAGAAGATATAAAAAGGGCGGCGATTTTACATGATTTAGGCAAGGTAGGCATTCACGAAAACATACTTTCAAAGAGAACCCCTCTTACATTGGCAGAAAAGAAAATAATCAAGACACATCCTTTAATTGCAGCTGAAATTTTGCGGCAAATACATAGTTTACGTGGGAGTATCCCCGCTATACTTTATCACCATGAGCACTATGATGGAAAAGGTTATCCTTTAGGTTTGAGAGGAGAAGAAATACCACTTGGAGCCAGAATAGTTGCGATATGCGATGTTTATCATGCTCTTATAACAGATAGACCTTACAGAAAGGCATTTAGCAAAAAAGAGGCTCTTCAGATAATTAAAAGTGAAGCGGGTAAACATTTTGACCCAAAAATTGTAAAAGTATTTTTAAAGGTAATTAAAAAACAACGTTATAAACAGCTTGAATAAAGATAAAGTATATTACTTAAAAGAGGCTTTAAAAGAAGCAGAATACGCTTTTAGTGAAAATGAAGTTCCAATAGGTGCAGTTATAGTTTACAAAGAAAAAATTATTGCAAGAGCGTACAATCAAGTTGAAAAACTAAAAGATCCAACTGCCCATGCTGAGATGATAGCAATTACCCAAGCAACTAGTTATTTAAATTCAAAATGGTTATATGATTGCATTCTCTATGTAACTGTTGAACCATGTCTTATGTGTGCCGGCGCTCTTCTGCTTTCAAGAATTTCAAAAGTAGTTTTTGGGACAGAGGATCCTAAAAGCGGAGCTTTTGGATCTAAAATAAATATTAAGAGTCTTGGCCTAAATCATACTATTAAAATAGAAAGTGGATTTTTAAAAAAAGAGTGTGCACAAATCTTAAAAGATTTTTTTAAAAAGAAAAGATAATCAGATTTTATGGAAGGGTGCGTGAGTGGTTTAAACGGCCGGTCTTGAAAACCGGTGTGGGCCTTGCGCTCACCGTGAGTTCGAATCTCACCCCTTCCGCCAATTTTCAAAATTAGGATTTTGGGCGATTGTTGCCTCGCCCTCGCTTCGCTCGGGCTCGGCAGAA
>JAMWCT010000079.1 GCA_023819525.1 Candidatus Omnitrophota bacterium | reverse complement strand
ACAGCTTTCTTGATTTCCCGCACATAAGTGCAGTACACTCAAAAACGGAAGCCTGCTTAACTTCCGTGTTCGAAATGGGAACGGGTGAACCAGGCTCCTATGGCCGTCCTGTCTTTTTCAATATATAGGGGATTTATAAAGGTTTCTGTCAGAAGATTTATATATTTTCATTTTTAAATAAACTGCTTATGGATTACACAAAAAGGGCTGTGAAAGGTGCTGCTATTTTGCTTTTAATGTACGTTCTTGCAGGTCTTTTCGGCTATTTTTTTAGGATGGTTGTTGCAAGAAACCTAGATCCTCTCCAATATGGTCTTTTTTATGCTGTATTTTCTTTTGTAATGTTTTTTGGTTTGTTTTCTGATTTTGGGTTAGGATCGGCTGTTGTAAGATTTATACCTGAATTTCAGGCAAAGAAAAGATTTGATCTTATAAAGAATTCAATAACTTTCACTTTTTTTATCCAATTGATGTTTTCTACAATAATCGCTTTAGGTTTTTTTTCCCTTTCAAACTGGCTTGCTTTAAAATATTTTCATAATGTTGCCGCCATACCTGTTATAAAGATAATGGCCTTTGTTTTTTGGTTTACAACTTTTGGTGTTTTTATTGCTTCATTTCAGGGATTCCAGAAAATGTTTGAGTTTTCATTGACTAATTTTTTAAAAATGCTATTTGCATTTATTTTCGTCTTGATGCTATTTAGTTCAATAAAAGATGCAAGAGCTCCTGCATATTCTTATGCAATTTCCTCAATTTTAGTTACTCTTTTCACATTGGCAATATTCAAACTTAAGGTATTTCCTGATTTTTTTAATTACAAGTTCAAAATAAACAAAAATTTGTTTAAGACCTTATTTAGATTCGGAATTTCAACAAGTTTAGCATCTTTTAGTTATCTCATTCTTAGTTATACTGATACAATAATGCTAACTTATTCAAAAACGTTGAATGATGTTGCATTTTACAACGTTGCGATGCCTATTGCCACAGTCTTGGTGTGGTTCGTTGCTTACCCTTTATCTACGGTATTGTTGCCAATGACTTCTGAAATGTACAGTAGGAAAAATTTGAAATCTTTAAAAAACGGCATGGAAAGTGTGCAAAAATACTGCGTTTTATTCCTTATTCCTTTAGCTATTTTGTTTATAACTTTTTCTGAGATAATAATAAGAGTGCTGTTTGGTGAAGCCTATGTGGCTGCTTCGATAATATTGCGAATACTGGCAATAGGTGTAATCTTTTATTCGCTTTCAACCATAAATGTAACGGCACTTTACGGAATTAAAAAACCAGAACTCACTGCTCAGATAATAAGCGTTGTTGCTTTGATTAACGTTATTTTAAACATCGCATTAATCCCTAAATTCGGAACGATTGGCGCTGCAACTGCTACTTCTTTAAGTTATTTGGTAATGATGATTTGGTCTTCTTTTAAATTGAAACAGAATATTAAAATTAAATTGCCGTTTATTTATTTGATTAAGGTGGTTTTACTAGGTATTTTTATTGTTGCACTCATAGCATTCTTAAAAAATATTTTTGTAATGAACTACGTTTTAGAATTTTTTTTAATAGCATCAATAATCTCTTTTGTTTACGTTTTTTTAGCTCTTTTGTTAAAACTTATTTATGCCGAAGAAGTTTTAAAATTAATTAAATCGCTAATAAAATAATCAAATTTTCTCAGCTTTGATAATTATATGATAAGCTAATGGTCCATAGTTAATATTATAATCTAATTTACTTAATAAATTGTATATTTTAGAAACTATTTTTGGGGGGTTATAATGCCAGATTGGAACTAGTATTAAATCATTTAATAGCCAAAGTAAAGGCCAGAGTAACAAACCACCTCTGTGAACTTTTTTAATCTTAAATCTATCTTTAAATAATCTCTTTAAGTCTTTTAATGAATAATGTCTGTGCCAATTGGGCTCTATTTTTATAACTTTTTCGTATTCTTTTTTACCTTTTATTAACTTATATAGCCAAGGAAACATGAATTTGAAATTAAACGGATCTATAAAACTGAAAAGGCCTTTGTGCGGAACAGACATCACCATGGTTCCTCTTTTTTTGAGTACTCTGTAAATCTCTTCTATTGTTTTTTTCTCATCATTAACATGTTCAAAAGCATCCGTAATTACAACTACATCAAAAAACTTATTCTTGAATGGCATTTTTTCAGCCAAAGCACATCTAAAAACAATTTTAGTATTTTGTTTTTTACCTCTCTGAATTGCTTTTTTGTCTTTATCAATCACATAAACACTTTTTGCCTTTTTAAAATAATATTTTGCAGCAAAACCATCTCCCCCACCAATGTCCAAAAGATAATTACATTTCGGGATCATAGCATATGTGTGTTGTATCCTGTCTGTCAAATATCTCATTTTTTCCTCTTTAAAAATTTCGACAAAGCATTATCCCACCAAATGTATTTATATATTAATAATTCATAAACAAAAATATTTAAACAAAATATAAGTCCCCAAAGACCATCTAAAAACCCTTTTTTATATACGTAATGATACGCAAAATAAAATATAGGGAGATAAAATATTCCAAAATATTTTCTTGGGAAAGAATTATACTTCTTGTTTGTATTAGCTATAACTTTTGCGTATCTTTTTATTTTTTGGGCATGTTGTTCAAATGAGCAAAATGGATAATGATTTAATGGGTTATTTAATATACCTATTCTTGCACCTTTTCTAGGTATCGCATCTGTATGCAAAACTTTCGAATATTTAACAGCATTTTTCTTATGAAGTCTAAATACGCCTTTTTCTTCGTTGGTCCTACTCAAGTGTTTCAAAGGATGACCCAGATAAAAAATAAGTCTTTTTAATCCATAAACATCTTTTTCATCTTTTTTTATTGCTTTTAAAATCTCTTTTTTAAGTTCATATGTAACTTCTTCATCAGCATCTATATTTAATATCCATTCCCCTTTACATAATTTTTCTCCAAGAATCCTACTAGGTTCACAATAACCCCATTCTTTATCACAATAAATTTTTTTTGTATATTTTTTAGATTTTTCGACAGTATCGTCTGTGCTTTTTTGATCTATTATTATAATTTCATCACAAAAATTAAGAGACTTAAGAGCTCTCTCTATGTTTTTTCCTTCATTTCTTACAACTAAAAAAGCAGATATTTTTATTTTTTTAGACATTCTCTGAATACCTTTATTATATTATCTGCAGTTTTCTGCCATGTAAATAGCTTAGCAGTTTTAATCGCCTCTTTTGAAATTTTATTTCTTAGACTAGGATTTTTATAAAGCATTTCTATTTTTTTCGCTAATTCTTCCGAGTCAGTAGGATTTTTTATTAAAATTCCATTTTTAGTATCTTTGATAATTTCAGCAACACCGTTAAATTTTTCATTAGATGTTATTATTGGTATCCCTATGGACATTGATTCTAAAACAACAAGGTCAAATGGACCATATAAAGTTGGATAAACAAATACATCTGCCGCAGAGAAATAATCTTGTATATTCCTCACACTGCCTAAAAAAATAATTTTATCTAAAATACCCAATTCATTTGCTTTTGCTTTGTATTTAGCAGGGTTATCTTTGCCAGCCACTAATAAAACTAAATCTTTATTTTTTAATATGCTTATTGCTTTTAATATGGTTATTAAATTTTTTCTTTTAAATTCATTTGCAACAAGTATCATTACAAATTTATCAGACAATTTCAAATTTTTTCTTATCTCTTTTCTACTTTTTTCATTTTTTGAAAATTCTTTAGAATTTATTCCACTATATACTGTCTTTATTTTTGAGCTCGGTATTAAAACATATTTTTCTAAATCTCTTTTGATCTTATTTGAAATAGCTATGCTTTTTAATGCTTTATTGTGATTGTAAAATTCAACAGCATATGCTATAAAATGCGGGGGATAAATCAATCTTAAAAATTTGCTAAATATTCTTTTGTTTAATTCAAAAATTGATGCAAGGTGACACGCATGTTCTATTACGACATCTCCACCTAAAGTAGTGCCCTGTTGTGTGAATATTACAGCATTTTTCAATTTTTTCTTTAATTTTCTTGCAACTATCGTTCCCTCGATCATAAAAAATCTACCTTTGCTTTTTGTTTTTACTATTTTGACTCTATTTAAAAACTCCTTAGGTATAGACTCATAATCAATATCTGAAGTAATTATATACACATCATCGACATGTTTATTGTTTAAAAAACATTTTGTAATTTCAAATACATATCTTTCTACACCGCCTGTTTTTTTTAGTTTTGTTATTGGTATGATTATATTCATTTTTCAGCCATTTCGTTAATTAATTTATTTCCAACAATTAAACCATCTTTTATAGAATCTGCTATGCCTTGAAATTTCCATTTACCATATCTTCCAGTAGAAATAACATTGTATTTTCCTAGAAGATTTATTGCTTTCTCCCTCCATTTAGAATTTATATTCGACCAAGTATACGCAACCTCTATCCAATTACTGTCTACCACTTCCACATCTTTTATGAAACCATAAGATTGTATTTCTTTAATGACTTTTTCTTCATACCTCTTGATTTCTTTTTTTGAAGGTTTATTTTTATTTAAATAAGCTCTTTCAACATATATGCTTACTTTATCGTTCAGACTACGTGAAGATCTTGGTATGAACATTTTATCAACATTGCTATAAAACCCTATTCTGTAAAATCCAGATTTACTATCAGGTATATAAAGCCAATGGTCATCAGGACAAGCATTTCCTTTTATGGCGCCGATGTTCAATACAAGCGTCGATGTATGAGGATCTTCTTTTTCATCTACTTTTAACCCACAAATATTTATTAGCTTATTTAACGGCATTGTGGATATAATTAAATCATATTTTAAATAAGTTCCGTCAGAAAATAATATTCTTTTATCGTTTATGTCTATTTTTATAACTTTTTTATTATATTTTATGTTACATTTTGAAGAGATGTTTCTTGAAAATTCATCCAGGCCTTTTTCCGGATAAAAAAAATCAGCGTTGTAGCCAGATTCAGAAACCTCCCCGACTGCCCCTTCCTTTATCATTTCGATATCAACTGGAGATTTATAAGAATCCTGAGGAGCTATTTTTTTCCATAAACCGGCGGTGTATTTTTTATGAAATGGTGCAAAAAACAAATCATTTAATGTTTTTCCAAAATTTTTCTCTAAAAAATCAGAAAATGTGGTCGGGTTCGTTATTTTTGGTGATGAAATTTCTGCTAATGCCTTTGAAATTATGTTTTTATCCAGATATCTTAAATTATTTTGTAATGGGAAGGGAACATATTGATTTTTTTCACTAAAAAAAACACTAGATTTACGTTTATATTTTTTTAATTTAGAAAAAGAATTTATTAATTTTATTACTTCCTCATCTCCACCAAATATCCAATGACCTCCACCTATCTCAAAACGATAAACCTCTTGATCTTTTGGCTCATAATAGATTTTTCTATTGCTTTTTGGTCTCATGTAATATGAAGAACATATGCCCCCCGGTATGTTTTTAGCTTCATAAATTGGGAACTTTGAAACTAATCCGGCCGATAAACCTGTTACGCCTCCGCCTAATATTATGCATTTTCTCATATTATTTAGTTTTAATTTATTATTAGTATTTAAATCATTATGTTTATAAATTAAACGTATTTTATTAATGTTATGGGCGCTTTCAAAACACCTGTGCTTTTTTTAGTGTTTAATCGATTAGGTACTACAAAAAAAGTTTTTATGGAGATCAAAAAAGTAAAACCAGATAAGCTTTTTATAGCTTCTGATGGGCCAAGAAACAAGATGGAAGAAGAAGTCGTTAATTCCGTAAGAGAATATGTTTTGAATAACATAGATTGGCCTTGTAAAGTTAAAACTTTATTTAGAAGAAAGAACCTGGGCTGCAAACTCGCAGTTTCTCAGGCAATTACTTGGTTTTTTGATCATGTTGAAAAAGGAATAATCTTAGAAGATGATTGCTTGCCAAGCCAAAGTTTTTTTAAATTTTGTAGTAAATTGCTCGATAGATATAAAAATAATAAGAATATAATGATGATATCTGGTTCTAATCTTCTTGGCAAAGTAGATATTAAAGAGTCTTATTTCTTTTCTCAGCATTTCGCAATATGGGGTTGGGCCACTTGGAAAAGAGCGTGGACTTTGTATGATGTTAATATCAGAAAATGGCCAAAGTTCAAGAAAAAGAATGGTCTTAAAAAAATATTTAGAAATTATTTTACAAGAAAATATTATGAAATAAATTTTGATCTGAGGAAAGAAAATTTCGGAGATACGTGGGATTATCAATGGGCTTTTGCTTGTTTATACAATAATGGATTAAGCATAACCCCTAAACTAAATTTAGTTTCAAACATCGGTTCAATTGGACACCACACCAATATGTCTTCAAAATTCAATTTTAAAAAAATTTATGAAATTCAAGAACATTTAGTTCACCCAACAAAAATATTCGTTAATAAAAAATATGATGGTTTGTTGTATAGTTTACTTGTTCCAAATATAGCCAAATTAATTATTTTCGATATAATGAGAAAATTACTAAAAAGTATAGGTCTATTCGATATTTTTTGGAAATTATACACTAAATCTAAACAGAACATATTTTAAGATATATTTATAAATTAAGTACGATTTTAATATTTTATGAAGAAACTCAATCTTGGATGCGGGAATAAAAAATTAAAAGGATATATAAATGTAGATAATAATCCTTTATGCAAACCCGATATAATTTTAGATTTAAATAAGGGTCTTAAAAAATTTAAAACCAACTCATTCGATTTAATAAGAGCTGAGCACATATTAGAACACGTAGATGATTTGCAGTTTGTTTTAGAAGAGATGTACAGAGTAAGCAAACCGGGCGCAATTTGGGAGATATTTGTGCCTCATTATAGTTACGGATTCGCACACCCTCTTCACAAAAGAGGGTTTTCATACGGCTTCTTTTCATTTTTCAATAATAAAAATTCAGAAAGTTATGGAAATATGAAATTCAAAATTTTAAAAACTCATTTTAAATATACTAGAATGAACAATTTATTTTTAAAAATAATTGGGGTACCTATAGATTTTTTAGCTAATTTGCATAAAGGATTTTGTGAAAGATTTTGGTGTTATTTGGTTGGCGGATTTGAAGAGATACAAATTAGAGTGAAAGTAGAAAAATAAAAATGAAAATCTCAATTATAGTTCTTAATTGGAACAGCAAAAGATATCTTGGAGATTGCTTTACTTCTATTTTTCAACAAACATACAAAGATTATGAGGTAATTTTTGTCGATAATGCAAGCACAGATAATTCTGTTGAATTTGTAAAGAATAATT
>JAMWCT010000078.1 GCA_023819525.1 Candidatus Omnitrophota bacterium | reverse complement strand
TATAGTTCTAAAATAACTTTGCTTTATTTAAAGTAAGATATTTGTGTTAAAATAATTATAATTTTTAAATTTCAAATTGACCACTTATGAAAAATTAGGTGTAGGCAAAAAGTAAATTTCTATATCTTAAGGATGAGGGTGGAGGTTTTATTTTTTAAAACTCTTCTAATATTAAAGTCTGCTGCAAAAATTTTTTATCTCTATCTCTATCTTATCAGTATTAACTATAGTGTTGTGTATTGGACAATTCTTTAAATATCGCAAGAACTCTTCTAATTTATTATCTAAATTGGCATCAGTAGAAACTTTAACTTTTATATCTTTAATTAAAAGATTGCTTTGGTCAAAAAAAGCCTCAACATCTATATAAATTTTTTTAAAATCTATTTTTCTTGTTAAAAGATATCTTTTTGCAAAAATTCCAACACAACTGCCCAAAGAAGCACAAAAAAGTTCAAGTGGGCTTGGGCCTTGAGCTTTATAATCAGCTTCACTTTTATCCACAAAAATATTTACCTGCGTTGAGCTAAAACTTATCTTAAATTTCTCTTTTTCTAAAAACTCTATAGAACTTTTTATCTGCATTTTATAAATCTTTTCTAACTCATTTTTAAATTTTTAGTCTATCTATCACTTCTTTTATAACTAAAGCTGATTTTTTTAATTTTTCTTCTTCCTCTTTGTCTAATTTTGGATAAAGCACATCTTTTACGCCATATTTATTTACTATCGCCGGCAAGCTCATATACACATCTTTTATTTCTAAATATCCATCAACTAAAACCGAAACTGGTAATACTGCGTTTTCGTCTTTTATTATAGCTGTAACTATTCTTAAAAGGGCTAGCCCAATTCCATAAGAAGTTTCATTTTTGCGTTCAATTATCTTGTAAGCCGAATCCCTTACTTCTATAAAAATCTTTTCTAATTCAGTATATCGGCAGGTATTTTTGTTTTTACAAACAGGGCAATGTTCTCTAATAGCTATTCCACCTATCATAGCTTTACTCCAAATGGGAACCTCACTATCACCATGTTCACCTAAAATATAAGCATGAACATTTCTTGCATCAATTTTACAGTGGTTGGCTAAAAGAAATCTAAATCTTGCACTATCTAAAACTGTACCAGAGCCAATAATTTCTTTTGCTGGTTTTCCTGATAATTTATACGCTACATAACTTAAAACATCTAGGGGATTTGTAACAACTAAAAATATAGAAGTAGGTGTGTATTTAATTAAATTCGGTATAATTTCTTTGAAAATTTCAACATTTGTCTGGGCTAATTCTAATCTGGTTTGATTTGGCTTCTGTTTTACCCCGGCAGTTATCACAACGATATCAGAGCCAACAGTATCAGGATAATCTCCAGCAATTAAGTCTAGGGGTGATGTAAAAGCTTGACAGTGCGACAAATCCATTACCTCTCCTTCTAGTCTTTTCTTATCTTTATCTATAATCACTAACTGTCTTACCAAGCCACTAACAACTAATGCATAAGCAAACCTTACACCAACAGCTCCACAACCAACTATAGTTACTTTTGGTTTTAAAATATGCATTTAAATATTCCAAGAACCTTTTTTTAAGAAATATTTTTTCCCAACAGACAACTCTTTTGTTTTTGCTTTTCTATTACAAATTTTGCAAACATAAAGTTTACATCTTCTCTTTTTAAATTCCAAAGTTAATTGTTCTTTAAAACATAAACAACTTCACTATATTAAATATATACAAAACCTATTAGCTTAAATCCAATCTTCTTTTATTACTTCTCCTTTTATGCTTATAACTATATGTTTTATAGGAACCTTCCTTTTTGATTTTGAAAGTGCTTCTTTAACTATGTTTACTAAACCAAAACAACAAGGAACCTCCATAGTCAAAACTGTTATGGTATTAACTTGTGCTTCATCTATTAGGCTCTTAATTTTCTCAACATACACCTCTATATTTTGGTCTAACTTTGGACAAGCAATAACTAAAGCTTTATTTTTTAAAAACTCGTTATGAAAATCTGAAAATGAAAAAGCAGTGCAATCTGCTGCTACCAAAAGATCTGCTTTCTTAAAATACGGTGCAATAGTAGGTATAAGATGTAACTGTATTGGCCATTGGCGCAATTGAGAGTTAGGATTTTTAGTTGTATCTGGTGAAAAATCTAAAACTTGCGAACCTGGACAACAAGGTCTTTCTTTAGGTTTCCAATCAATCTCTATGTTTTTTTCTTTCAAAAACTCTAAAGCCTCTTTTAAAAAATTAGTTTGATTATGTGAATAAAGATGATCTAAATGGGCAATTATTAAGTTCTTTCCTCCTTTTATTATATTTTCCATAACTTTTTTCTCCTCATACTTATCAGCCTCTCTTTCTTCTATAGTAATTGCGCCAAAAGGACAACTTCCAATACATGCCCCTAAACCATCACAAAAAGATTCATTTACCAACCTTGCTTTACCATCAATAATTTGTAAGGCTCCTTCAGGACAACCTTTTGCACATTCTCCACAACCGGTACATTTATCCTCGTCAATCTTAATAATTTTTCTTTTCATAATTAAACAGCCTCCACACTCTTTATTTGGGGAATTTCTTCTTTTAATTTCTGTTCAATTCCTAATTTTAAAGTGTAAGTTGACATAGGGCACATACCACAAGCTCCTGTAAGCCTAACCTTCACAACACCATCAACAGTTACATCAACAAGTTCAACGCTTCCACCTTCAGCCTCTAACATTGGTCTGATTGTATCTAAAACCTTTTTAACTTTTTCTTTCATAATTCCCCCCTTTTTTTAGATTAATTCGCCCAATTTTATTTTTTCCAACTCCTCTAAAAAATAACTTTCAATTTTTTTTAATCGCTTCCGCAAAACACACCTATTTATATTTGGACAAACCATTTTTCTAAACAAACACTCATTTAATTTAAATTCACCCTGAAAAATCCTAATTATTGAAAGTAAAGAAACATTATCTAAAGAAGTCGCTAAACTGAATCCGCCATTTTTGCCTTTATAAGCTTTAAGCAATTTGTGCTTATGCAAGTGTTGAAGTATTCCTCTTAAAAACTGATAAGGTATCTTTGTGGTTTTAGCTAATTCAGCCACAGAGAAAATTTTTTTGGACTTATTTTTTGCTAACACTAAAAGCGCTATTATTGCATAATCAGTATGTCGTTTAAGTAACTTCATATTAATATGATATTATATTAGTATCAATTTGTCAAGTTAAAAATTTTTATTTAATTTTCTAAATTTTTCACATCTATTCGTAAACCCCCTAAATGTTCTATTTTTATAGTATAAAGGCATCCTTCTATAAATTTTGTTGCAGGTGCCTCTATTTGAGCACTTCTTATACCGACTTTCTTTGACTTAATATCATTTAGCGCATAATCCCAAAATTTCTGCCATATGCGTTCTTGAAATTTACTTTTTGCTTTTTCAACTTTGTATCCTGTTGGTATACTATAAGCTTTATTTATATCAAAAATCTCAAGTTTTTTATCATCAGTAAATCCAAATACTCTCGTAAAAATATAAGCACTTTTTCCTTTTAGTGGATGGCCTTTTTTAATATAAAAATCCTCAAATCTTATAACTAAAGCTTCAAGATAAATAATATCTGTTGAAAAAGTAAAGTATTTTGGTTGTAGAGGTTTTTGGGCGGTATCGTATTCTACGAATTTTATAGTAGTATAAGTTTTATTAGTATTTGGGTCTTTTTCTTTTTTTGTTACTGTAACTTGCGCTATTCTTGTTTCAGCAGTTAGGCGCGAAATTATTTCTTTTAAAATTTTTTCCTCATTTATGTTTTTTAAAATATAAAAAATGCTTACAGCACCTAAAATTAATATAAAAAAAATAAATAGTTTTTTAGCAAAGCCCATATTTATATTTGATACTAAAAGTGTGTTGTTACTTTTTTATTTTTAGCTTTTAAATTATTTTGTCTCTAATTTAAGGAAAGTTTAAATTTATGTTTAATCATATCTATGCGCTTGAGGCTTTTAATGCATCAAATAACCAGAAATATTTTTTAAAATTTATTGTTTTATCTTACTTTCCATACATACTTACCTGTAGTTGCATCTAAAACCTCAATTGGTGTTCCTGAAGGTGCGCTTTCGTGCAATTTTTTTGCATATAATTCTTGTATGCTTTCAACAGAAACCCCATTTTTTTTAGCAAGGGCTTGATATATAAGTTTTCTATCATTATTTTCGTCTTCTACCAATTTTACAATTGTAGTATCTACGTTCTGTGCACGTATCTCTATAAATCCAAATCTATTTTCTCCTACGATACCTTGACGTTGCAAATTTGTTAGTTGGGCTAATCTATTCTTTCTACGTAAAGCTGCTTCCTCAATTTCTTCGCTTAACTGTTGCGCATATGCGGTATTAATGAAAAGTTCAAAAATTTCATAATTATTTTTGCTAGTTGGTTTTTCAGATTTTCCAGAAACAATATCTTCTATAGCGTCAATATCTTTTATTATGTGTTGATACACATCTAAACGCATAGTTATATCAACCTTAATTGGTTCTTTTGGGGCTTGAACTTGAACCTTGGCACAACTTATAACTAAAAATGATAAAATTCCTGCTAAATATAATTTATTTCTCATCTTACACCTCCACTTACTCTAATAATACCTAAGACTATATCAATAAAATTATGTAAAACTATTTGAAAATTACTTTTACCTTTATTGCCTTCAAATACTATACCTAAAATTAAATCTTTATCTAAAATTGAAACATCCATGTTTGCTTTATTATACTCATAATTTCTAAATCTTTCTACTAAAATTTCTACCGACAAATCTTTTCTTCTCGCAATTTCTTCTAAAATTTTTTTATCAGTGATAGTAAGACTCCCTTTTTGGACTGCAGAAAAATTGCCATCTAATTTCTTAAAATTTTTCCAGATACCATTTACCATAAAAATTCCCTGCCATTTTCCTGTAATTTCAAATTTCTCTATTAATTCTAAATCTTTCACTAACTTTTGCAAATCTATGCTAAAAAAGTGCAGAACAAAACTATATTCTTTATTACTAAAATTAAAACTCCCTCTTCCCTTTATCTCTCCACCAAAAAGTTTTGCAACAAAATTTTTAAATTCTATTAAATTATCCTTTAAAATTATATTAGAAAAAATATCAGAAATTTTAATTTTATTGAGAGTAAAATCTTTTATCGAAATTATTCCTGAAGGCTCATTTATAGAAAATAAAACAGAGGTGGAAGGTATACTTAAATTAGGCATTTTAAAATCATTTAAAAAAATTTCTAAATGATTTATAGTTTTTTTATCTAAATTTAAATCCGCATTAACACTTATTCTAAACAAAATATCTCTTGCTTTCATATTTAAAATCAATTTTGATATTTTTAATCTATCTACTTTTAAAAAACCTCTCGCCTCCCCATTACTTAACTTAAAATTTTTTGGCAAAGTATAAAAGGTGAGGTCCAAATTCTCTAAAGTTACAGCAGAGATATTTTTTTTAAAAATTAAAGGTATTATCCAGTAATTTATGGTTATTTTTTTAGCCTTAAAATCATAAACTTTTTCTTGCTTAATCTCTATTTCTTCAAAACTTAATAAACTAAAGGGTTTAAAAGTGCAGTTTCCAATTAAAATGTTGCTTGTAGTAAATATTTTTTGAAGTTGGTGTTTTGCTATATATAAAATGAAGGGTTTGCCAAAGATAAAAATAAATAAAATAACACTTACAAAAAAGAATAAAAAGTATTTAAAAATTAAATTTATTTTTTTGGCTTTGTTGTAGATTTTTGAATTACGTAAATTCAAATATATAAAAAACTTTAAGTTATGGTTGAGGATATATTTTATTCTTTATCTCTTTTATTTTTAATAAAATTCTACTAAGTTGAATAGGTAAGTTGGATGCACCAATGATAATTTCTTTTGTTCTGCCATTAATAGTAATAATTAGACTTTCACTTACATAATTTAATTGATGCTGGCTTCCAATATAGTAGTCTTTTAAGTTAAAAATATCTGCCTCTAATATTAAACCTTTTAGTTGTTCAAAATCTTCTTTTGAAAGTAAATAACTTTTTATGCTCTTTTTAGTTTTTGATAAATTTGTAAAATAATCTTTTTTTAATATATGAACAAGACCTTTATCATCAATTAACATTTTAAAATCTTGGGTTAAGGCTCCACTTTTTATCTCATAGAAAAGCTTTATTTTCTGCTCACTTGAAAATAAAACGCCACAAAATAATGAATTAAAAATCAAAATAATAACACACCTAAAAATGACTGTTTTGATTACTTTCATACTTTTCATTTTTTAAGTAATTTTATTATAATGCCTCCAACAAAAAATACAACTTTTTTATATCTATTTTTATTTTGTCCTTCTCTTTATAGTGTCTTTAAATCAATATTTTAAGTTCTTTAAGGTAAAAATGGTTGCGTTACTATTTAGTAATACCCACCATTCCCAAGTTATTATCTTGTTATTTTCTTAAAAATAAAATTAGAATTAATAGTCTTAAGCTTTTCCAGAATATCAGTTCTTCATAAATATTTAGTTTACTTAGGAGAGTGTATCTATTGGTTTTGAAGTTTATTTGTATGGCATTTAAAGTTATTTTTGGTAAGAAACATAAACGACTCTAAGCTTTTTTTTAAAAATCAAACATTAAAATCTTTAAAAACCTTAAGTTTTTCTTTAAAATAGATCATTAGGTAAAGCTATATTTAATTAATAAAATGAAAGTTTATAAAGGAAGGTTTTTAACAAAAACTAACTTTCTGGAAAGCTCTACGCTTTTTAGGTATTTTGAATCTTTAAATCTTAAACTTAAGAAAATAACCTTTTGACAATTAACCCTTCAAAAAACCTTATATTTCCTTGTTAGATATAAAAATTTTGCCAACTAAAAACTTCTTTCTTTGATTTAAATGGTTACGCTGTTTTTTCTACTTTATCTATAAAATTCAAAATATTTTTTTTACCTTCAGCACCAAGTTCATTAAATTCTAATCCAACCATATATCTATCAGAGATCCGCATTTTGTTGCACCAACATACTGTTGCAGCTGTGGTAACAATGTTGTCTATAAGGTTAATAGTTAATTTTAAATTAGTTTGTTTTGGCAAAAATTTATCGAATATAATCTTTACCCCACCTAAACTAATATCTTTACTGACTGTATAAAAATAATTTTTTTGGGCAGGATCACTACATTCTATAGGAAAAGAAACATTTAATCGGGGATATTTACGCCTCTCTGTTTCCATTTTCTAAAAATTCTTGTTAACATAGTTATATAAAACTAAAACCTTTTTTTAAACCTATATTGGATTAAAGTATAACATATTTTTATTATATTTTCAAGGTTTTTTTGCAATTGTGATGCGTAACCTCGAAATCGGACATTTGGGAACACAAAATCGGACATTGACAATTATTAATAATGCCTGTATGAGATACCTTCAAAAGGAGGTGTCTCATGACAGAACAATTAGCAAAACGATTAA
>JAMWCT010000077.1 GCA_023819525.1 Candidatus Omnitrophota bacterium | reverse complement strand
ACATGTTCAGGCATAACTGATAGAACATGTATCTGGAGGTTATGCTTTGTAGCAACTTTGCGAATGCAAGCTTCGCAAAGGCTTTTATACTTAAACTTTGAAAACATCTTGTAGCGGTACTTTGTTACCCACTCAAGATGCCAAAAGTTTATTCCAACCTTAGGGTTGTAATGTTCAAGTTCAATGTTTACAAATTCCATTTTCGTTGCCTCCGCACAACAAAAATTTTATAGCTCCTAATCAAATGTTAAAAAATTTGAGTGCGCGCGCCAATTTTCGTTGCGCACTCAATTATAATCAAGAATGGTAGAAAAATATTGTGGAGGAAGCAAGGCAATTCCTCCCAGAATGGTATCCGTGCCTTGCTAATGTAATGAAATTTTCAATAATAATTCCAGCATATAACTCAGAAAAATATATAAAAGCTTGCTTAGATAGTATCTTTAATCTAAATTACCCAAAAAAAGATTATGAAGTGATTGTAGTAGACGGAGGTTCTAAAGACACTACTTTAAATATCCTAAAAAAATACAAAGTAAAAGTGGTTCATTCAAAAAACATAAGCATAGCTAATTCCAGAAACCTTGGTGCAAAAGAAGCAAAAGGAGATACTCTTGTTTTCATTGACTCTGATTGTTTAGCTAATAAAGAGCTTCTAAAAAAAGCTGAAGAACATCTAAAAAAATATAGTTGCTGCGGCGCATTTTATAAACCATCAAAAACAGCCAGATGGGTTGCTAAAGGCTGGCTGATGATAGAAGGAAAAAACAAAGGTATTGTTAACTGGATTCCTTCAGGTACTTTAATTGTTAAAAAATCTGTTTTCTTTGAAATTGATGGTTTCAATGAAATGCTACAAACAGGAGAAGATTTTGATTTTTGCTTAAAATTAAAGAATAGAGGATATAAAATATTTAATGATCCATCTGTCGCATCTATTCACTTAGGCCAAACAGATAACTTAAAAGATTTTTTTAAAAAAGAGATGTGGAGGGGGAGTTCATTAATTAAAAGTCTAAAAGAAAGTGGTATCCCTAAAGAGAAATTGCCAAGTACATTTTTAACAACCTACCATTTCCTTGCTGTTTTTTTATTTATGGGTTCTTTATTCATTAACATAAAAATAGTAATATTATTCTTGCTAATATTAATCATTCCCTCATTTTTGTTAACCATTAGAAAAACCATTCAAACAAAAAAAATAGATTATTTCTTTAAATTTTATATTTTACTTTGGGTATATCAGATTGCAAGAGCAATTTCTATAATAAGATACAACCAATTTAGAGATTTATTCTAGATAAAGACGTTCATAACTCTTAATCATATTTTTAACATTAAATTTTTTAACAACTTTCTCTCTGGCTTTTTTCCCAATTTTTTCCATCAACTTTTTATCTTGCAATAAGTTTATTAACTTTTCAGCTAAAATTTTAGAGTTTCTTGGTGGGACCAAGTATCCATCTTTATTATTTTCAATCACTTCAGGATTCCCTCCAACATTTGTTACAATAAAAGGAACTTCGCAGGCCATTCCTTCAAGCAGCGAAATAGACAAGCATTCACTTAATGAACATAAAACTCCAACATCCAAACAATTTAATAATCTAACAATATCAGTCCTATTTCCTAAAAATAAAACGTTGTTTTCCAATCTTAATTTTTTAACTAAACCAAGCAACTTTTCTTTTTCAGGCCCATCTCCAGTTATCAATAATTTTGAATTAGGAACTTTTTTAATTAACATTTCCATCGACTTGAGTAAGGTAGGATGATCTTTAACTGGTCTTAATCCAGCAATTATCCCTATTAACAAATCATTTTTAATTATGCCTAATTTATACAAAAATTTCTTGTCAAAGTTTATCTTTTTGTATTTATTAATATCGATGCCATTGTATACAAGACGAATCTTCTTTTTATTCAAACACCAATTTTTAGCAGCGTATCTTCCTAAATCCTTGCTAACCGCAATATAGTCAGTTAAAAATAAAGAAATGAACTTATGAAAAATATTTTCTCTTATTCTTTTTAATTTAGTTTCTTTAACTGATTTTCCATGAGTAGTATGTATTATTTTATTTACTCCAGCCAACCAGGCAGCCAAAACCCCATATTCATATGCATCCACATTATGAGTATGCACAATATCTATTTTTTCTTTAATAATTAATTTTCTTAATCTCAAAATAAGCCCTAAGTCCTTTCCAGATTTTTTATTAAGATTTATTATTTTTACATTCAATTTCTTGAATAAATGCAGTAAATCTCCATTAGGGTATAAACTCGCTATAACGACCTCAAATTGAGTTTTATCCAAAAATTTAGCTAAGTCATAAACTACCCTTCCAGCGCCTGCACTTAACTTGTCTATTACAAAACAAATTTTTTTCATTGTAATTTAAACATGATTAAATAGGCCTAAAAATTCATTTTCTAGCTATAACCAATAAATCATTTCCGATTCCAAACCAATTTAATATTTCTTTGACGATTCTTTTGATTCTAGGAGATTTATCATAAAATAGAAATTTTCTCAGTTTAGGATGTCCTAACCAGACTGAGATTGTTTTAATATTCTTAAAGTGTTCTTTTTTTAAATAATTTTTCAATGTAGTAGGAGTAAAATAATATAAATGCCCAGTAGGAGTATTTTGAAACCATTTAAAGTCATCAATACCCAATTTTATCGATAATGAGTTATAATTTGGAACATTTATCATAATTAGCCCCCCTTCTTAAAATTTTATAGCATTCTTTTAAAACACCTTTAGGATTTGTTAAATGCTCAAAAACTGAATCAGAATGGATTACATCAAAACTATTTTCTTTGATATTACACTCTTCTAAAGGTTTAGTATATAAAGAGATGTTATATCGCCTTGCGATATGCTTAGCCCATTTCCTAATCTCAAGACCAAAAACATCAAAATTTTCTTTTTTTGCTAATCTTAAGAAAAATAAATCACCACAACCAAGATCTAGTAATTTTAAAGATTTTTTGCATTTAAACGAGATTTCTTCCTTAATGATATTAATCCTTCTTAAATTATCCGGCTTTTTATTGGCTTCTTGATTTTTATACCACTTCATTATCTTTTCTGTTTCTTTTTCATTTTTGTATGATTCAACAATATTAGTTGGTTTCGGCCTAGGGTTTACATAAACTAGTCCGCAATTTTTACATTTTACTAGAGTAAATCCATTAAGTTTTCTTTCAAATTTATAACTATTTGAATTACAAAGATTACACTTAATAAACTCTAAATTTTGTTTTACAGTCAATTTAATTTACCAAATTTTTTCTTATAACTCTAGCAGGATTTCCAACAGCAACTGAATTGTCTGGAATTGGCTTTACTACAACAGATCCTGCTCCAATAATACAATTTTTGCCAATATCAGCCATGATTACCGCACTGTTTCCAATCCAGGTATTTTCTCCTATATTAATTCTTTTGAGGTCTTTTACGTTTGTAGGCAAGATAATTCCTTCTTTGCCTATTTTATGTGTTTTTCCACCGCTTACGATGTCTACATTACTTCCGATCTTAACACCATTCCCAATAGTTGCTGTCCCAATTGTACAGTTCTGTCCAATATAAACATTATCATGAATTCTTATTGTAGGGTGCTCAAGGATGGTACCAAACCTAATATCCACATTTTTACCAATTTTTAATGCTAATTTATAAAATCCTTGCCTGATAAAATATCCACAATATCCTGGGATCAAGCTTAACAATTCAGAGATAGAAGTAAAAGAGTTTCTACTAGACAAAAAGATTAGTTTGTAGATTAAGTACAAAGGCAAATCAACCAGTATCAAAAACATAAAATAGATTATTATTTTTAGAAATTGTTTCATTTTCTAGTCCTCAAAGTATTAATAAAATCTCTTAATTTATAAAGATAGTACCCTTGAAACTTAAATTTTTTTGGCCTGCCAAAATCAAAATTTTTTTCTTCAAATTCTGCTTTTATATCATTATTCTGAAAATAACTATGCATAATACTAAAATTCATGATTATCGCCAAAGGCCTTAAAAAAGCCTTTGTTTTAAATGTATTTAAATCATCTATACACCTATTAAAAAAGTATTCTGATTTTTCTTTAAATTTTTTAGATAATTCTCCTTCTGAATATTTTGATGCAAAATCAAATACATTGCTTTTTCTTATATCATGGGCAGGCCATGTTTCAGTAGGAATATCAACTTTATGCAAAACATCCTTATAAGGAACCTCATTTTTTAACATCCATTGCGCATAATGCAATAAACTTTCTTTTGCATAGTAAAACATATAATCTCTTTCACCTATTTCAAATTTCAAATCCAAATACCTTCCTAAAGCCTGTAAAAAAACCAAATAAAACCATCTATGCTCAACATCTTCTAAGTTATCTTCAGCAATGTTTTTTCTCGGATGAACGCATCTCCTTATTAACTCTTCTGTTTTTAATAAATATTTTTTATTTTTAGTTATTTCATATCCATCCATCAAAACATTTATAGAATTGCCTGAGCCTCTTCCAGGACCATGATAATAAACACTTGCAGATTGGCTTGCTTTTCCAGTCGGTTTATGATTTAAAAATTTTAGTACAGATTTAGAGCCATCATCCATATTAATAACCCAGTCAGCTAAACTAATAACTGCTTCTTTTGACAAACTGTCCCCAGTTAAAAAATAATGATGCACTAATCCTGTTGCATAATTATGTTCATTTGCAGGGCCTCCGCCAATGCCATAACTGAATTCATTCATTTTTTTAGACCCTAACTTGGAATAGCTTCTGTGTGTGCTAGTTGCAGCATCAGTATAATGAAAAGTATGCCAAAACATTCCTCCGTTGTAAGCAACCTTATCTTTGTTAGTATGATAAATATCTATATCTGCTACATGTTTTGCAAGATTATTTGCAAGATCAAACCATTTTAAATTACCACTTCTAAAAAATTGTAATAACATTCCATAAATAAGGTCATATTGATTATTATAATGAGAAACCAATCTTTTTCATGCACAGCTTCATGATCTGCATAAATTTCACCAAAATTTCTCCAGCCATATTCATCTATTATTTTGTTCTTTTTGTCAAAACTATCTTGTCCTTTAATCGCACAATATATTAATTTATGATATCTTCTATCTGCTTTTGTTTCTGGAGTCAAATAAGGGATAGCTCCTGTTTCAGAATAGTATTCAGGAGTAGATGCAACAACTAAAGGATATTGGATCCAATCTAAATCATTGCCATCAAAATCAAAAAAGATAGAGTGCGTCTTTTGCTCTCCGCCTTGCAATTCATGAAAATCAGCATATTGTTTTGGGAACAGCCTAATCACAATTTCATTTTTATTTGCCTCAATTGTTTTTGGAAAATTCTGCCAGAAATCCTTCAAAGCCACAGATATTCTTCCAACTTTAACAGTCGGCTGGGTATGAGCTGATTGCAAAACTTCATTGCCTTTCTCATAAACATTATATCCCTTAAAAACATGCATAACTTGATTGTACCTATTAACATGTGTATGATGTTTCCAATTTTTATTGTCGCTAGAATCCTGATAAATAATAACATCTTCTGTTTTCTTAAATTTGCTTTTTGGATTATTTTTATAATAAACGTCCCCTTCTCCTACCATTTTTATCCTCAAAAATAAGTCCTTAAACAAAACAGAGCCCCTGTCTCCTAAATCCCAAAATCCACCAGGATGTTTTGCTGCTTGTGGATTTCTAATAGTGAGGTCTAATCTTAACTTGTTATTTGGATAAAAATTAAATCTTGCAAAAAATTGTAAGATGCTATTTTTAAATCCTCCATCTAATTTTACAACGGTTCTTTGGCTTCCTTTTGTTTCTACCTCTGTCTTTTTTATTACTGCACAGTGTTTTTTGTTTTTATTATCTACAAGAATCAATCCTTCAAGGAGGCCTAACATGTCTTTTGATATTTCTATGTCTTTGATTTTCTTAATCCTTTTCTTTATCAAAAAAAATTTCTTCTTTTCTTTTGCATTAAGACTTGTTTTAAAATCCAAAAGTAACCATTTAATGCTGCCATCAGACCATCTGGATAAAATCTGTGTTTGAACAGGAATAATCTTATTCTGATTAATTAAACAAATATTTTTTGTATCAAACAACAAACCCTTTTTTATAGGAATTCCTCCTGTCACGGGTTCATCTATTCTGTTGATTCCACTCAATTCATCTAGTATAATAGGTATCTTGTAACTTGCCCCCATAAATATTCTGAATTATGAGTGATTTATATAGTTTATCATTAGATTTATAAAATCAATTTCTTTTTTTTAATTTTATCATGGAGGAAAAGTGGAATAAATTTGTAGAATATCATTCAGAAAGCACATTTTTTCATCAATTTAGATGGAGGAGAGTTATTGAAAATATTTATGGTTTTAAATCTCATTATATTGTTGCCAAAGATGAGGAAGGGAACATCCAAGGAATTTTACCTTTGTTTGAAATAAAACAATTAACAGGAAAAAAATTAATCTCAGTTCCTTTTTCTACAGAAGGCGGAATCTTGTACAACACTGAAAAAGCAAAAAACCTTCTGTTAGAACAAGCAAAAAATCTTATGCTTGCAAATGGTTCAGATTATTTAGAATTGAGACAAGAAAAAGATATAGGGATAAATTTTGAAACTAAAGACTACTACTACCACTTAAAACTAAACTTAAATCCAAATCCAGAAATAATCTGGAAACAAATGGATAAAAAAGCAAGGAATGCTGTAAGAAAAGCTAGAAAACTTGGATTAACAACAGATAAAGGATTGCATTATTTCGAAGAGTTTTATAAAATATTTAGCAGGAATATGCGCGACTTAGGAACGCCTGTTGATAAAAAAGAATTCTTTGAAGAAATAATAAAACAATTCCCCAACCAAGTTGATATTGTTGTTGCAAAATTAAATGAAAAAGTTATTGGTGCAGTTTTCTTATTAAAACATAAAAAAACAATAAAATCAGAATGGGCATCTTCCCTTAAAAAATATAGAGGCTATAATGCAAATCAATTAATGTATTGGAGAGCAATAAAAGATGCTTGCAAAGAAGGTTTTGAAATCTTTGATTTTGGCAGAAGTATGTTAGAAGAAGGAACTTATAAATTCAAAAAGAAATTTGGAGCAAAACCAATTCATATGCATTACAAGTATTTCATAAATAAAAGCCATGTTCCGGACATAAGAAAAACAAACTGGAAAAGGAAAGTATTTGCTAAATGTTGGAGTAAACTGCCTTTATTAATAGCAAACAAATTAGGACCTAAGTTAAGGGAACAATTTCCTTAAAGATTAGTAATAATACCATCTAATTGTTTGTTTATTTTATCCCAAGAATAATTATTTTTTAAGAATTTTTTTCCGTCTGAAGATAGTTTTATCCTTAACTTTTTATTTTTCAATAATTTTATGGTCTTACTAGCAAATTCCTTAGGATTGTCTGCAATTAATATTTCTTTACCTTTTCTTGCTTCAACACCTGCATTAACAATT
>JAMWCT010000076.1 GCA_023819525.1 Candidatus Omnitrophota bacterium | reverse complement strand
AGTTTCGGTGCGACTGTTATTAATTTTTTGAAAGAAAAAAATATAGAAGCCTTTTCCTTTGGTTTTGGAACATCTGGAACTGCTCATACAAAAGATGAGTATGTGAAGATAGATAATCTTTTATTAGGCATAGAAGTTTTAGAGGAATATGTAAAAGTATTAGATAAAGCAATTATTATATGAGTTTATTTTTAAGAGAGGAGGAAAAATTTTTAGAATTTATAAGTTTACAAAATTTTTCAGGCGATTTTAATGATGAATTTATAAACTTTCTAAAAGAATATAATTTAGGCTGTTTACTTTACAGTTTGTTTCTGCAGAAAAAAGTAGTTTTGCCAACAATATTAAGAGAAAACCTACGTGGCGATTATATAGTTAATTTAAAAAGGCAGATGATGCAGCTGAATAATATAAGGCGTATAGCAGAAATTTTTGATAGACAAAATATACCATTTATAGTTTTAAAAAGTCCAATTTTAGCCAAAAAAATTTATGATGATGAAGGCGCAAGAAGAGTTGGATGTGATATCGATATTTTGATTAAAAAAGATAATTTTTATAATGTAGACAGAGTTTTAAACGAAAACGGTTATAAAAATCCTTTAAGATATGAAACTGTAGATTTAAAATATCGTTGTTTTCTGTATATTAAAAAAAATTCAACTCCGATAGATATTCATCTAAAAGTTCTTTCCGGTATAATGTTTTTAGATTTATTTTTATCTTTAAATAAAGATTGCTGGCAAGATTTTAACATAGAGCTAATTTATGATATAAAAATAAAGTATTTTTTCGATGAATTGTTAGCTGTATATTTAGTGATGCTCTTTACTAAAGAAGAGTCACGCTTTAATCGCTTTCAATATCTAATTGATCTTTATTTTTTTTTAAAAAAATATAAAGAGAAATTAGATTATTTTAGATTAGCAGATTTTATTAATAAAAGTAACTTAAATTCCTACTTTCTTTTTTCTTTAGATTTATTAAATAAATATACACATTTAAGTCTACCCCTACATTTTTTAAAAAAAATCAAATTTAATAGATTCCGGAAAGGCATTGTATATTGGGCATTGTCCAGATATTTGAAAAGTGATATGGATAAAAGCTTACGTTTTTTTACATACAGCCTTAAGGCGTTTTCTTTTTCAGGAGGTTACTTAAATAAAGTTTTAAAAAGTTTTCTTCACATTTATAAAGTAAGCTATTTCTATTTTTTAGAAGAAATTGGCTTAAAGAATAATTTACATAGTTTTTTGATGCATTTTTTATTTTTTTTGCGGCGCACCTTTAGTTGTGTTCCTCGGAAGTTTACTTTAGAAAAAATTGCAAAAAAATAAACCTATGAATAATTGGCAGAGAGAATTTATCCAAAAATATTATGATTATCATTGGAAAGAACCTTTAATAGAGTATTTTTATAAAAATCCTACATTAGAAGACTTAATGAAGGATATTATTAATTTCATACCAAAAAATGCAAAACGTATTTTGGGTTTAGGCTGCAAGATTGGTTGGCTATTGTGGGAAATTAAAAGACATAGAAAGCACAGTTATGTCTTAGGGGTTGATATTAGCCAAAAAAGAATTGATATTGCATGCAAATTATTTAAAGCACCTAAATTAGAATTTTTTGTTGCTGATATTGTCGATTTTGATACAAATTATAACTTTGATTGTATTGTTATGGTAGATGTGTATGAGCATATATTAAGAAATTTAAGAGAAAAACTTCACCAAAATTTAAAAAAATTATTAAAACAAGATGGAATCCTTATATTGGTATCACCTACAATAAATTTTGATAGATATTTTGTTAGCCAATATCTAAAACAATTTAAAAATATAAAAGAAGATATAACAAAATCTGACATACAGAAATTGGCTAAAGATATCGATAGAGACTTAATTTATTTTAAATATTTAAACATAAAATATCCAAACGATTATTTTAAAGCAATAATTGGTAAAACTGATTTTGTATATCTTAAAAATTTTTTTAAATTCATTAGATTAGAAAAAGAAAAAGTCCGTAGATACCGTATGATTTCTAATCTAGGTTTTAAAGTAAGCAAACAAGGTTTGCTTTTAGATTCAAAAAAAGGCATAAAGATATGTGTTGTAACGCCATCAGCAAGTTCTTATTCTCAGACTTTTATACGTAATCATATAGAAAATCTAAAAGGTGAAGTTTTATTTTTGCATGGCACGGTTTTCCCAAAATATGATTGGCAAAATAAACTTTTAGATAACTATCCTAAGAACTTAATATTTAAACTTTTAAAAATTATTTTAAGAAATTTATTAAAAGAAATTTTTAAGTTAAATAATGATTTTTTTTACAAAAAAGCTTTAGAAAGATATTTTATAAAAAATAAGGTAAATATAGTGTTAGCAGAATTTGGTCATATTGGGGTTTCTGTTATGGATATATGCAAAAATTTAGATATTCCTTTAGTAGTATATTTCCATGGTTATGATTTAAACGATTACAGGATGCTAAAAATTTATAGAGAAAAATATTTTGAGCTTTTTGATATAGCAAAAGCACTAGTTGTCGCATCAAAATATATGAAAAATAAACTAATTAATTTAGGTGCGGATGATAAAAAAATTTTTGTAATTCCTTATGGGGTTAATACATCTTTATTTTCTAATACTAATCCAGAAATTAACCAGCCTATTTTTTTTGCGGTTTCTAGATTTGTAGACAAAAAAGCACCACATCTTACTATTTTGGCATTTAAAAAAGTTTTAGAGCAACTTCCACAAGCGCGTTTAATTATGGCTGGAGATGGGATTTTACTTGAAGCTTGTAAACAACTAGTGAAAGCATTAAAGATTTTACCTTATGTAGAATTTTTGAATATATGTGATTCATTTGAGATTTCTCAAATTTTAAAAACTGTAAGATGTTTAATACAACACTCAGTTACGACAACTTATAATGATAAAGAAGGTTTAGGTGTTGTATTTTTAGAAGCTCTTGCTTCCGGTGTGCCGGTTATTGCAACTAAACACAATGGGATACCTGAGGTTGTGATTGATGGGAAAACGGGTTTTTTGGTAGATGAATTTAATATAGAAGCAATGGCAGAAAAGATGATTATTTTAGCAAAAAATTCTTTGCTAGCAAAAGAAATGGGTAATGCCGCAAGCGAATATGTTAGAGAAAATTTTTCATTAGAGAAAAGTTCAAAAAGTCTTCAAGAGCTTTTAGAAAAAATTGTAAAAAACATCTAAATTTTATGCAGCCACCATTTGTTTCTGTAATTATCCCTGTATTTAATGATGCAAAAAGATTAAAACTTTGTCTTGACGCTTTATTAAGACAGACTTATCCTAAGAATAGATATGAGGTAATTGTTGTTGATAATGGTTCTACGGATAATATTAGAGAAGTAATATCTAATTTCCCTTCTGTAATTTTTACTTCTGAAAAATACCCAACATCATATGCAGCAAGGAATAAAGGCATATCAATTGCAAAAGGGGAAATTTTAGCTTTTACAGATTCGGATTGTATCCCATATAGTAACTGGATCGAAAATGGTGTAAAAGCGCTATTTTCAGTTCCAAATTGTGGCCTTGCGGGAGGTAGGATTAGACTTTTTCCTAAAAATTTTAATAAAATAACCGCTATTGAGTTTTTTGAAATGACAAATATACTTAATCAAAAGAACTTTATAAGAGTTAAATTTGCGGCAACTGCAAATGTTTTTATATTTAAGCATATAATTGATACTATAGGAAATTTTGATATATCTTTTAAATCAGGTGGCGACGTAGATCTTGGTAGACGTATCTTTAAGGCTGGTTATAACCAGATTTATGCAGATGGTGCAATAGTTTTACATCCAACAAGAGGCAGTTTGAAGAGATTACTTTTGATGCAACAGCGAATAGCTGGTGGATTATATAATCTTCAGTTTAAGTATGATAAAATTGATTTAAAAAAATTTATTTGTGAACAATGGCCCAAAAAAACAAAATTTATATATTTATGGAAATCAACTAAGAATAAAAATTTATTTTTTAGATTAAAAGTTATTTTTACATTGATTTTAGTTCAAATTATAAGAATTTCAGAATTTATCAGACTCTGTTTAGGAGGAAAGCCAAGAAGGTAAAAAATGAATAAAAAAATTTTATGCCTTCTATATGGTAATTTTAATACATATCTCGATGACGGCGGAACCTTAAGTTTGTTAACTTTATTAGGTAAACTAAAAAATAGTTTTGAGTGTAAAGTAAGTATAATATCATCTTTTTTTAAAAATAAGAATTAGTTAAAAATTTAGTTAACGTTACAAAAATAATTAATGAGAAAGAGGATTATATTTCATTTT
Organism: Candidatus Omnitrophota bacterium; assembly: GCA_023819525.1. Lineage (GTDB taxonomy): Bacteria > Omnitrophota > Gorgyraeia > Duberdicusellales > 4484-171 > JAMWCT01. The sequence continues at coordinate 3,216 of JAMWCT010000076.1, read as the reverse complement.
ATTTAAGAGAAATCTATATTGAAATTTTTTTTATAGATAACCGATTTTATAAACTTTATTTTAAGAAGGATAAACAAAAATTTTACAGACTTATAAGCAATCTAAAGATAATAATAAATAATTATAGACCCAATATTATATTTACAGTGCAAGAGAATATTTTTTCATTGACTGCAGCATCTGATACAGAAGCTTTTTGTTTTCATATATTTTCATCAGCATCTTTTAAATATTTAAGGGTTTTTCGTATTTATGGGAATGAATTCATAAGAGCATTACGTAAGGTAAAAGTGATTACACGAAACAAATTTCTAAAAGCTGATATAAAAAAATTATGGCATAAAAATGCTATAATTTTGCCACCGACTATTGATTATAATTTATATATTGCAAAAAAGAGAAATCCTAAATATATTACTTTTATAAATTACAGCCCAATAAAAGGAGCAATAATTTTTTATAATATTGCAAGGAAATTACTGGCAAAAAAATTTTTAGTAATAGATAGATATGGATTATTTAAAAATAAATTAAGAAATGTTAAGGTTTTATCAAAGGTTTTAGATATGAAAAATATTTATAAGGTAACAAAAATTTTGCTTGTTCCTTCTTTAATAGAAGAAGGTGATTGTAGAGTTATACATGAAGCCATTGTAAATAAAATTCCAGTTATTGCTAACAATGTAAAACCTTTAAAGTATATTTGGAAAAAAGGGGTGTTTTTTATTAATATAGATAAAAAGAATTATAATAAAAAAGATTTCTTTTTTAATCCACTCTACCATATAAAGACATATGAAAAATATATAAAGTTAATTAATAGATTAGATTCAGATAAAAATTTTTACAATAAGGCCTGTAGGGAAGCAAGGAGGCAACTAAAGAAAGTCAAAACCTATCAATTAAAGCAGACTACAAAATTTATAAGAATGATAAAAAATCTTTAATAATTTTATGGAAAATATATAATATTTCAAAAAGGGGGTAAATATGAATACGCAAAATCTAGTTACAAATCCTGTAATTGTTTTACGGGAAGAGTTTGACGATTGGGTATTAGTTTTTAACCCGGATACAAATGAAATTTTTTCCTTAAATCCTGTTGGGGCATTTATATTAAAATGTTTAGATGGAAAAACTTCTGTAGAGGAGATTATAAAAAGATTGGAAGAGACTTGCGATAACATTCCAGTTGATGCCACAGATTATGTCAGTGATTTTATTAAAGAACTTTTAAAATATGGTTTAGTTACATATAAAGAAAATTAATATATAAATGAAACTAATTAAAACACCGCAAGAAATAGAAATATTAATAACTTCTAAATGCAATTTATTTTGCAAATATTGCAGCAATTTTGATAATTTTAAAAATATAGAAGATGATTTATCTACTTCAGAGTGGCTTGAGTTTTTTAGTAAACTGTCTGATTGTGCTGTTATGCGAGTAACTTTAAGTGGTGGGGAGCCTTTATTAAGAGGGGATTTAAAAGAACTAATTCAAGGAATTATAAAAAACAAAATGCGTTTTTCTATTTTAACTAATGGTTCTTTGATTACAGAGGATATAGCAAAATTTTTAGCTTTGACAAATAGGTGTGATTATGTTCAAATTTCAATTGATGGCGTTAATAAAAACATGCATGATTCTATGAGGGGAGAAGGAAGTTTTCAGAAAGCAATAGAGGGGATAAATATTTTAAAAAAATATAACGTTTCCTTTACAATAAGGGTAACTGTCCATAAAGGAAATTTTTTATATTTAGAAGAAATTGCTTCCTTTTTATTTAAAAAATTAAATGTTAAAAGTTTTAGTATAAATTCAGCCTCATATCTTGGTTTATGCAAAATAAATTCTAATTTTGTTTGTCTTAACCCTACAGAATATTCAATAGCGATTAAGAGTTTATTGAAATTAGATAAGATTTACCCCAATAGGATTAAAGCTTTAGCCGGTCCTCTCGCAGATGCGAAAAGATGGATTTTTATGCATAAAGCATACCTTGAGAATAAAGCACCCACAGGTGGTTATTTAATTGGGTGTAAGGGAATTTTTAGAAAATTAGCCGTTAGAGCAGATGGTGTCATTATACCCTGTGTTCAATTATCCCATATAAATTTAGGCAAAATAAATAAAGATTCTTTAAAAGATATATGGAATAACCATCCAAAATTAAATGAGATGAGAGAAAGAAAAAATATTTCTTTAAATAATTTTAGCTATTGTAGAGATTGTATATATATTAATTATTGCACAGGAAATTGTCCAGCCATAGCTTATACAATGTTAGGTGATATTAATAAACCAAGTCCAGAAGGTTGTTTAAAACGATTTTTAGAAGAAGGTGGAAATTTTCCAGATGAATATATTAGATGCTAAATATCCTTTAAAATCAATTTATTTTTATATTTCAGGAGCGTGTAATATGAACTGTAAACATTGTTGGATTGAGCCTGATTTTGATGATTTTAGCAAGGCAAGCTTTTTAGATTTAGAACTTTTTTCTGATATATTAGAACAAGCAAAACCGTTAGGTTTGGTATCTATAAAGCTAACTGGAGGAGAGCCGCTTTTGCATCCAAAAATTTTTGAAATTTTAGATATTATAAAAAAATATGATTTGCGTTTAATAATCGAAACAAATGGCACATTTTGCACAGAGGCAATAGCAAAAAAAAATTTCAGAGTGTAAAAATTCTTTTGTTTCAGTGAGTTTAGATAGCCCTTTGCCAGAAATACACGATTACATAAGAGGTCAAAGTGGTTCTTTTTTTAAAACCTTAAAGGGTATCTCAAATTTAGTTAAAGTTGGTATCAGACCACAAATTATTATGACCATTATGCGCTGTAATTATAAAGATATGCTTAAAATGTTAGATTTAGCTAAAAAAAATAATGCCAGTTCGGTTAAATTTAATTTAGTTCAACCAATTGCAAGAGGTGAGGTTTTGCACAAAAAGGGCGAGTTTTTGGATATAGAAGAACTTATTAAATTAGGTGAATGGGTAGAAACCAAATTATACTCAGAGAGTAATTTAAGAATATACTATTCACACCCTATAGCTTTTAGACATTTTAGTAATATTTTTTCAAAAAAAAGTGGTGGTTTTTTGATTTGCAAAATTTTTAATATTTTAGGCGTTCTCTCAGATGGTTTTTATGCTCTTTGTGGAATTGGCAGAACTATCCCCGAACTTATTTTTGGAGATGCTAAA
>JAMWCT010000075.1 GCA_023819525.1 Candidatus Omnitrophota bacterium | reverse complement strand
AAATCTTATGATTATATAATGTATAGCTCCAACCCATGGGTAAATTAAGAACTGGCTGAAATTTATATAATGTTGCATTACCATTATTTTTTATAGTAAATTCTAGAATAAAAAAACAATAAACAAAAATATGAATTAGTAATTCATATTTTTGGTGATTTATTCACTTATGTTAAAATGAAAATACTTTATCCGTTTTCAAAACGAGAATTTGGTGGCTGGTCATATTTTAAGTCTGCCAATAAAAAAATGAACCAGAACATTTTTACTATAGGAATACTGGTTTTTCTAATTTCGTCTTTCATACTATTTTCAGTATAATTTTTTTGCTTAATGATTAGATAATGTATGCATATTTGTGAGAGCATATAATTATAGTACATGGTAGTACCGACTATAGTTATACTGCAGTAATTTATACCTATCTTATTCAAATAATTAACAAAGATAGAATATAAGAGATTCTACTTACCACACATAAAAATTCATAATATCTTTATTACTCTATAACTCTTTCCTCTTTTAATTCCTTATTCTCTACTCCCTTTTCTTCCTATTCCTCTTCCTCTCATTCCTCCTCTCCCCTTTTTTACTTTCTTTACTACTTTTACTATTTTTACCCCACTTTCTTCTCTATTGCTACTTTTACTACTTTTCCCCCACACATCCACACCCCCTGTTACATACATAATTCGCGCGCTCGCGCATATGCATATGTAACATATAAAAAAATATAAACAAAAACAAAAAACCAAAAAAAAAATAATAAAATAAAAAAACAACCAAATAAATCATAATAAAAAGAAGAATAATTAACAAAAACCCACTTTATTGACCCCAAAAGAATAATAAAAATTTTAAATTAATTCAGATAATCACTGATTTAGAGATTTCACATCACTTAATAAATCAACAAAAGACTTGCAAAAAATTATAATAAATGAAAGACTATTTTTTTCCTTAATAAAAATAAAGAATAAAAATGAGTAGAGTTTAAATTAAAAGTTTTCAGTACCTAAAATATGACAAAAATAAAAGCATTAAAAGTTTCGAGTGGACTGACGATAAACATAGGAAATTATGAATCAGCGAGAATAGAGATAGCAATGGAAGTAGCCCCGGAAGAAGGAGAAGATTTAGAAGAAACAATAAAAAAAGTTCACGAATTTTTATTAAAGAACAAAAAGAAATTAGTAGTAAACGAAATAAACGAAATAGAGAAGATAAGAGAAAAAGACGGCAGTCTATATATTCATTTTCAATTATTAAATAGAAGAATCGAAGAAAAAGAGAAATAAAGTTGTCAAAAAAGAAAGGAAAAGAAGGGGCCCGTACCAGGTATGTATATACCAGGTATATACCGACTCCCGGTGAAAAGTTAGCTCGACAAAAAACGAAACAGGGGTTTATTTCGATTATAACAGTGTCATATAAATTTGCCCGAGAGCAAATAAAGATTTTTCAATTTTCTGGCTAGTTACTAGAAACACATAAAAATACTATTCTTTTATATAACTAACCTGAGTATAATTAAAAAATTAAAAAGGAAATTAAAATGAATACGAATCAGAATACGAATCAGTATGTCTGTGAAGATTGTAAATGTACATTAGTAATAAATACAAAAACAGGTGAAATCACCTGTACTGAATGTGGTCTCGTCCAGGGAAGGATCTATGAGACCATAGAAAACAATTTTGATGAAGGTATTTTAAAAGATACGACCCATAACTCTTTGACCCCTGATTTTGTCATTGGAAGCAAAAACCTGGCCGCAAAAATCAATTTAAAAAAGGTCAATCCCCTTTATTTAACAATTGAGGGAAAAGATAATAAAAGGTTGAAACACTACATGAGCATTTTAAATGATATTGAGACATATAATATATTTCATTTTAATAAAGAATCAAAATCTCAAATTATTCAATTAGCACTTCAAATCAAGCGTTTTACGGATCAAAACAATAAAAACGAACCATACATAAATATCATTGTTATGGCTTTAATCTTTTTTTTAAGAAGTCGTCAGGTCCCTTTTATTGTATATAAAGGTCATATCGTCCCCACTACAATAAATAAAATAACAAAAGTCTTAAATCAACAGCTTAATTATGACCTCAAGCCTAAATATTTACTCAGAACACTTCAAAAAATGCCAAAATCATTTCAAAGTAGATTTAAGCAGCCTTCTATTTACGCGTGCATGGTTTATATAATTAATTTTTTATTTTCTACTCCTGGGCACTTTAAACTGGATCAACTTTATCTATATCAACTCAAAGAATTCCTGGTCCGTAATACCCTAAAATATAATCATGTGTCAAACCTTCCAACAACTACAACGCTTCATGTCGCACTAAAAATCATTATACAGCTAATAAAACAATTTGAAACAATCCATAAGATTTCCTCATGTATCTCCATTAAAAAAATCGCAAAAACTTTCAATATTTCAGAACTCACGATTCGTACAGTAAAAATCGGAGATATGAACAGTTAAAATGATCAAAAAAAAAGAGTGAAAAAAAAGCATCAGTAGAATTGTTTTTGTTTTAATTCACATTCTGAACAGATTTTATTAACGATTTCATCGACATAACAGTCAATGAAATCATCTATGGTTTCAAAAACCATAGATTCGTTATCTTGTTGTTCTACGACAATTTTTTTTATTTTCATAGTTAATCACTTTTTTATTATATTAGTATGATCCGCGCTTTATAAACCTTTTGTTAACATACCAACATAAAAAGTAATATAAAAAAGTTTAAATTCAACAAATACCAGTACTAGAGTATGAGATCTATGTATAATCCATGTCAAAAACATAAATTTATACAAAAAAACGACGGTTTTTTCGTTTGTGAAGAATGTGGTCTAGAAAGCGATATACCAAATTTCTATCATGAATCTTCAGAACCTGATTTTATACTGGGCTCACAAATTTTACTCAGTAAATGGACGCAAGGCCATAAACTTATAAAAAAACTTGCAATAAATCAGGGGTTTGACTTTAATCTTCATCAAAAAAGTGATCGGTATATGTATCAACAATTAAACGACCTATTACCATACTTTAAACTAGAAGATTTCAGTAAAATAATTTTTGCGATTGTAAAACATATAAGACAAAAGGTAAAAAGCTCAAGACTCAAAAATATTATTGCGGCGGCAATAATCTTATTTTATAGACAACGCAAAATACCTATCAGTTCATCAGAAGTTATTAATAGATTGAATAAAAACAATATACAAATCAGTACACATAGTGTTCTTAATATACTATACAAAACAAAAACACTTGCTACAGGTGAACAAGTACCAGTAAAAACTCTTTTTTATGATTTACTATTTAAACTATTTAACAACGAGAAGTTTAATGAAAAAATTAACGCAATATCAAAAATAAACAAAAAAACTTTAAAAGAAACTATTATTTCAGTGTTTAATAAAATTGATCACAACAAAATCAGCCAGCGCGTAAGTACTGTTGTTTCAATTATCTATATAATAATAAAAAAAATCGATAAGCGTTTAGTTACGTTTCCCATACTTGCCGAAATTTCAGGAAGGAATGAGTATACTCTCAGAGAAATTGTTAGAACCGATACTACTCTTAATAAACAAATCAGTTCGTTATTAAATATATAAATTCACTCGCCTAGTTTTTTTTTAAAAACCATTCCTTTTTTTTATTGTATCATTTCCTTTACCTGAAGTGAAACGAAAGATTTATATAGGTAAACCCCTTTATTAGTTTTATAATTAAAGTCTCATTATAGAGAGTTGGAAATAGCCCATCCACCAGACCCCCTCTCTCCTATCTCTATCTCCTATATCGTCCCTCCACGCCCCCATAGTCCCGTGGGGGCATTTCTCCTTTTTTTCTGCTTTACCTTAAATGAAGTATTCTTTTTTTACTACTTTTATTCCATTCTCGTCTTTTTATTTTTTTGAAAAAAATTCCAAAAAAAGGAAATTTTTTTCTATTCTTTTAAAAAAAAGAAAAAACTGGCAAAACTTTACTTTTACTCTAATTTTTTTGATGTATTTCTCTAATTTTATTGAGAATAAATTATAAATAGAGTTTTGATACTAGATTTAAAAAAAAAATTTTAGTCGAATAAATTCGACTAAAAAAAAAATAAGTAAGGTGATTATGCTATGCTTCAATCTATTACTGATCTTCAATATTTAAGTTTTTCGTATAATCCTACTCCTACACTTCGTTCTAAAATTAAAATTTTTGATTTTCAAACGCTTTATTTTAAGGGGTTTTTAAGTCTCAATGTTTTACGCTATATTTACAAACATTTCAAAGATTTTTTTATTATTCAACTTTCTTTCTCAAATTATTGTATCTTTATTACTAAATATAAAAATAGGCTTATTGAAAAAAATTCAGACTTCGTTAAGCTTCGTCTTAGAAATAAAGATTTTATCATTGTACCCCGTAAATCCTTTAGAAAATTACCGGGTCGACCTCTCTCCCTCAATGGCTTCACCATTTCTTCCATTTTATCTCTCAAAAATGCAGGCTACAGTATCCGTTCTATCTCTCAGTTGCTTGGTATCCCTAAATCCACTGTCCATTATCATCTCTCAAAATTTCAGACCGGTTCGTCTTCGAACACCCCTACCTAATACTAGATCAACTTTATCAACTGTCCATAAAACTCACCCTACCTTGAACTAACACCTACAATTTTTTACATATCCATGTCTATTTTCCTATCCCTAGGTAGCGGAGCATATTTTTTTTAGTTCAGTTAGTTAGTTAGTTACTTTTTATTCAATTATATTTAGTTACTAAGTTACACTTACGCACTAGCTGAGTTTTCCGGACACTTCTATTCTAGTCCTCCCTGGAAACATCTAACAATTCTATTAAAATAAAACTAATAAATCCCTTTATTATATTTCTTTTGACCTATATTCATGGTGGCTATGAGAAATCCAAAAACAGGGAATATTGAGAGAGAGATAAGACCTATGTATAGAATTTCTCATAGCCATTTTTTTTTAGTCGTAATTAATGGGTATATATATAACCTGTTTTTCATTATTTTCGTTCTTTTTTTCCTGTTCTTTTATTCTAGTTTTTATAAATACTTTATACAAAGTATCATCTACTTCTCTTTCTTCTTCTATCATATTTAGTTTTATTTCATATCACTATTTAAAGCTTAATTTTTTTTTCTTTTGCTACCCTGGAAGTTTTTATATAATCTTTCCTATTAATTTATGATCATTATGAAACTGGAAGATCAATTACTTGATATTTTAAAAATAAATAAAAATGGCCTGACACGGGGAGAATTATGCAATTTTACCGGTAAGCCAAGAACTACTATTTATGATAAACTGCAAATTCTCATCTCTACAAATAAAGTAAAAAAATTCAGTATACAAAATAAACACCGTGGAAGACCAAAAGTCGTTTATAAATTGTGCTTTTAATTTTTTTTTCTTTATCCTTTTTTTATTTTTTATTTAAAAAAACGACCTGCTTTTTAATAATATTTAATTATTCTTAACGCATGCTCCAAATAGGAAAATATATGAACTTCATCTTTAGCCAAATACTTCATAAAATCACGCCTCGGAAAAGTATTTGTAACAGTAAAAAGCGGAATTTCCGGAAACTGCTTATGTATCGCCGCTAAATTAGCCGGCACATCGTCAAAAAACGCTACTATATTGAATTCTTTGTTAAGTCGTTTGATTGTATCTAATTTAAACGCTATATCCTCTAATGTTTTACCTGGTTTCATGATAAGTTGTTGGCTCTTCTCCCCAAACGCAAAATGATGAACCCTTAATGAATACAATGTACCTGCTTTCATACTATCTCCCTCTTCATGATGCCTCCCCGTTAAATATAGTATAAAATACTTTTTTACTATTGCATTAGTAAAAAAAACTGCTGTTGGATATGGCTCATCTAAAATTAAATAAGTATTACTTAGAAATACATTAAGAATTTTTTTCAGCGTTTCATTAACTAGATCTGCCTTTTCCTTATCTGAAAGCGTTAAATTTGTTGCATCTAATTTTTCTTCAATTATTTTATTGATTTCATAAGGTCTCTCCCTAATCTCTTTTAAATCGACCTTCTGTAACAATATCCTTGAGTCTGATACCTCAAAAAGAGCTGAAAATATACTGTTAACCGACGCACACATTCTATAACTTGTATCAAATAAAATCCCATCTAAATCTAAAATAATTGCATCAGTCATAATGATCATATACTAATACCAGGAATCCTTTATTTATCTTTTGTGGGGCTTTGCAGGACGATAGGTTTATAAACGACGGTATACTCTAGTTATATATGAGTAAAATAAAAAACCATGAATCATGTTTTTTAAAATATAAAAATGGAACAGATAGATTGTACTGTACATTCTGCAGAGTTCGACTCCACAATCCTGACTCTCGCTATGAGACTGGATTTTATGACTGGTGGGCTGGCTGGCACTGTAGAACACATGACCTAGAACTAGAGCTAGAGGAGCCAGGATTTTGTTCTATCTGTGGCGAAAAAGTAGAAATCCTAGAATATTAATTTTTTTTTAATTATATTTTTTTTTTATAATTCTATGTTATTTTCTTAATTTTTTTTAAGTGCGAAAGCTTTTTTTAAAAAATAAATTAAAAAAAGAGAGATTAGTAGGGATCGAAATGCTTTAATTTTTGTTCTAATATATACTCATCAGTAATTAACTCGGGATATAAAATTTCTGTTTTTATGATTTCCCGATCGTCTTTTGCGATTCTGTTGGTAGAAAAAATAATAAAATCACTACCTGAAAAAAAGAAAAATCTATTTTTTTTTCTAAAATAAGAAACTTCTATTTCTGATGTGTATTCTTGTGATGTTTCTGTTTTTATGACTTCGTTAATTTTTTCAATGTCTTTTTGTCGTAAAATAAAAAATTCAGTGTTTCGCAGCACTGAATAATCTAGAATGTATAAAAATTTGTTAATTTCTAAAAAACTAACAACATTTTGTGGTATGAATTCTGTTTCTTCCATTCAATTCACCTTTTAAAAATTAGATTTGTAAAATCTTATCATAAATTTACAAATCTCCTGGTCTGACTGTTTTTCTATCGTTTGATTTTGCTCTTGCGCATGCCTTGATAACCAATACCTCGATTTCCTTATCTAAGGCATCAGTGAAATCTCCTGCGCAATTCATTTCTTGTGCTTTTATTATGTCTTTAACTTTTGAAGCTACTACCAATCCTGCCATTTTTAACACCTCGTACATAAACAGAAGTTTATGACCTTCAATCTGTTTTTATCATATTTTCTGCTCAATATTTTGATAGAAAGATTAATAAACGCATAAAATGAATAAAATGATCAAAAATCCCAAGAAAAAAACACTTATAAACTTTGTGTTTCCTATAAAATAAAGTCTGATTTTGAATAAATTTGGAAACAGTGGGAGTATGGAAAACCTTCAATTCCATGTTGACGGGAACAAGTTTGAATGTGTAGAATGTGGAAAAATAATAAGAATTCCAAAAAAAATAGCATCCACTTCCGCCTTCATTATCGGGAGGATT
>JAMWCT010000074.1 GCA_023819525.1 Candidatus Omnitrophota bacterium | reverse complement strand
GCAAGCTGGAACTCATATTGCTGATGTTTATGCTCGTGATAGAATTATTAAATATTTGACTGAATTAGCCAAATTAGCTTACGACGAATTAGAAAAAAAAATCGCTGAAAGCGAGAATAGACTGGGAGAAAAAGATTTAATGAAAAAAATTGAGAAAACCGTTCTTTTGCAAAGCATAGATAATTATTGGATTTCCTATTTGGAAATCATAGAGAATTTAAAAGGTGGTATTGGTTTGCGGGCTTACGGTCAACGTGATCCTTTAGTAGAATATAAAAGAGAATCTTATATTAAATTTAACGAATTATTAACTGCAATTGAGAGACAAGTGGTTTATACAATTTATAAAGTTGGCTTGATTGAGCAAGTTCAAACTAAACAACCAAAGGAGATGAAATTATCCTCCCCCGCTCAAGCTACGGAGAAGAGGTCGGGCCCTTCTGCTAAAAAGATAGGCCGCAATGATCCTTGTCCCTGTGGGAGTGGTAAGAAATATAAGAAATGTTGTTATCCAAAATATTAATGGGGACAGTTCTCGAAAAGAGGCGGCAGGAATGAGGCGGCAGGAATATTATGTAAACATTGACGAATAAAACAAAAATTTCAATTTAGCCAAATTTTGATTAAAAATAACATTCTAATATTCTTGAGAATGTGAGAATATTCTATAAAGCCAAATCTAAAGTCGCTGTTCATTTGAAAAATGAGTAAACTTCTCGCCTCGCTTCCGCGAGAGCGAAGTAGGCGCCTAAAATTAAGCGAAAAAATTTTATCTCACATACAATAACATCCTTACATACTTGAGAATGTAAGGATGTTTTAACTAATAAAACATTTCGAAACTAATTACGGGGTGTCTCCCCGAAACTCCCTATAGTTGAGTATTTTTAGAAGATTTTAGAGGCGGAATATAACGACGATCGTAAGAATAATCCGCTTCTTATTTTTTTTATTTTTTACTGTTGTGACACAGCAATAATGTCACTTCTTATCGTACAGTAAAATGTCATCCACTTGACTTTTATTTTAATTATGGTAGTATTAAATTGTCGCTTCAGTAGATATGTGTTATCACATGTTATCGTCCCATTTTAAAATAGGGGCGACAGTTCCAATAAGCGCTTAACCGTTTGGTAAGCATATCTATTGGGCGATAACTGTCGCCCCTTTATTAATTAGTAATTTTTAAACATATGCAAAAAGAACAAACAAAAAATACAAACACAAGAAGCATTTTTGACGAGTTTACTCAAAAATATCAACTTTCCAAAACATTAAGATTTGAGTTGCGGCCGATTGGCAAAACCGCGGAATTTTTAAAAACAAATAAGATTTTTGAAAAAGACCAAACAATTGATGATAGCTATAATCAAGCGAAGTTTTATTTTGATATGATTCATCGCGAATTTATTGAGTCATCTTTAGAATTGAAAAAAGCAAAAGATATTAGTTTTGGAAATTTTGCTGAAATTTTTTACGAACAAAATAAAATTATCAAACAAAAGAAAAGCGAGAAAAAAGATGCCAAAAACAAAGAAGATAAAGATAAAATTCAAAAAGAAATTAATGGCGCTGAAAATATAATAAACGATGCGAGGAAAAATCTTTATAAGCAAATTAGAAAAATTTTTGATGAAGAATCTGTCAGATGGACAAAATCTTACAAAAAGAAGAAAGAGAATCAGAACAAAGATAAAAACGAAGAAGATAAAAATAAAAAAGAAAACAGCATTTTATTTTCAAAAGATGTATTAGATATTCTTAAAGACAGGTTTCCAAAAGAAAAAAATGAAGAGTTCCAAAAAGAAGGTTGGCCAAGTTTATACGTGCAAGACAAGGCTAATCCCGGTCAAGAACTTTATATTTTTGATAGTTTTGATAAATTCACCACTTATTTAACCAAATTCCAGCAAACCCGAAAAAATTTATATGCCGATAATGGAGAAAACACATCGGTTATTAGTAGAATTGTCAGCAATTTTGAGATTTTCCTTAAAAATAAAGAAGTTTTTGAGGATAAATACTTCAAAAATTATAAAGAAATCGGCTTTCCGTTAGTCGATATTTTTAAAATTGATTATTACTTAAATTGCCTTACTCAGAAAGGAATTGAAAAGTTGGAAAAGCCTGAGGAAGATAAAACTTCTTATAATAAAATTATTGGTGAAATAAATAAAAGAATTAAAGAATATTGCGATAAAAATAAAAAAGAAAAAACCGAACTCCCGTTATTTAAAAAATTAGAAAAACAAATTTTAGGAAGAATTGAAAAAGAAAAAGAATTAATTCAAAAGACAGAAGATAAGAGCGAAAAACAAGTATTTTTAGAAAGATTTAAAGAATTTATTGAAGAAAATAAAAAAAGAATTCCTAAAGCAGAAAATATAATAAACCTTCTTGCTTCGGGAGAATTTGAATCTGAATACGGCGGGATTTATCTTAAAAGACAGGCGATAAATACAATTTCCCGGCGCTGGTTTTCCGATTATCAAAATTTTCTTTTGAAGTTACCTCAATCTTCAAAAAGCAAAGAGGAAAAAAGCGAGCCGAAGATTAAAAAATTTGTTTCTTTGGAAGATATGAAAAATGCTGTTGCTGAAATGGACGGCGATATCTTTAAAGAGAAGTATTATAAAGATAAGAACAATCAAGAAGGTATTATTTTACGAGAAGAAGACAAATGGCAACAATTTTTAAAAATTTGGCAATATGAATTTAATAATTTATTTAAGAATAAAAAGGAAAATAACAAAATTATTTACGGCTACAATAATTCTTTAAAGCAAGCCAATGAATTAAAATCTTTTTCAAAGAAAAAAGAGGAAATTTCTGTTGTTAAAAATTATTGCGATAACACTTTAAAGATATATCAGATGATGAAATATTTTGATTTGGGAGATAAAGACAAAAAAGGAACGCCAAGTGATTTCAGCACCGACTTCTACGCTCAATTTGACGAATATTACAAAGATTTCGCATTTATTAAATATTACAACGCTTTTAGAAATTATTTAACAAAAAAGCCATATAGCGAAGAAAAAATTAAGTTGAATTTTGATTGTGGACAACTGCTCGGTGGATTTGATAAAAATAAGGAGAAAGAAAAACTTGGTATTATTTTACGCAGAAATGGTTCATATTATCTTGGGATAATAAATCGGGAGTATAATGATATTTTTGATGAAGAAAAAAATAAAGCAATTTTTCAAGTGAATACCAGCGATTGGGAAAAGATGGAATATAAACTCTTTCCTGATCCTAAACGTATGGTTCCGAAGATTGCTTTTGCCGAAAGTAATAAAAAGGAGTTTGGTTGGTCCCAAGAAATACAGGATATTAAAGACGAATACGAAAAATTTCAAGAACAAAAGAAAGGCGACCGCGATTTATGGAAAAAGAAATTTGATAAAAATAAAACAACAAAATTGATCGATTATTATCAGCAATGTCTTGAACGCGGGGGGTATAAAAAGACTTTCAATTTTTCTTGGAAAAAACCCGGCGATTATTCTGGAATAGGCGAATTTAATGACGATATTACAAAGCAGAATTACTATTTAAGATTTAGAAAAGTTGATGGAAATTATGTAGATTCAAAAGTAAATAAGGGTGAACTGTATTTATTCCAGATTTATGGCAAGGATTTTTCCGAAAAAGCAAAGGGAGTAAAGAATATTCATTCATTGTATTTTCTTAATCTCTTTAACGAAAAGAATCTTGATGAGGTAGTTTTAAAATTAAGCGGAAATGCGGAAGTTTTTTATCGCGAGGCATCAATAAAGCCGGAAAAAGAAATAAGAGGAATTCACAAAAAACGAGAAGTTGTAAAATATAAACGTTACACCGAGCCCAAGATATTTTTTCATGTTCCGATATTAATTAATGCCAATGCTGACAAGGTGAAATCTAATAATTTTAATCAAGAAATTAATAAATTTTTAGCTGAAAATAAAGGTAAAATAAATATTATCGGTATTGACCGGGGTGAAAAGAATTTGCTTTATTACTGCGTTATTAACCAAGAAGAGCAGATCCTTGAGCAGGGGAGTTTGAATGAGATAAATAAAGTGAACTATTTTGAAAAACTGGTAAAAAGAGAGCAAGAACGGCAATTAAATCGTCAATCTTGGCAACCAGTGGCAAAAATAAAAGACCTGAAAAAAGGTTATATTTCTTATGTTATAAAAAAAGTTTGCGACCTCATTGAGAAATATAATGCTATCATTGTTTTGGAAGATTTGAATATGCGATTTAAACAAATCCGCTCAGGCATTGAAAGAACAGTTTATCAGCAGTTTGAAAAAGCGCTTATAGATAAATTGGGTTATCTTGTTTTTAAGGATAACCGCGATATTTTCGCCCCGGGCGGTGTTTTAAATGGTTATCAATTAGCCGCGCCGTTTGTTTCTTTTAAAAAAATAGGGAAGCAAACCGGCATTATTTTTTACACCAATGCCGAATATACCTCTCAGACCGATCCTGTAACCGGTTTTAGAAAAAATGTCTATATCAGCAACTCCGCTTCTTTAAAGAAAATAAGAGGGGGACTCGAAAAGTTTAAAGCCATTGGTTGGGACACAAAAGAAGAAAGTTATTATTTTGTCTATAATCTAGCAGATTTTGATAAAAATGCCTTTAACAAAGAATGGACGATTTATTCAAAAATCCCAAGAGTTCGCCGAGAAAAAGATAAAAAGAGCGGTTATTGGGAATATAAAAAAATTGATTTAAATAAAGAATTTGAGGATTTATTTAAAAAATATGGATTTGGAACAGAAAAGCGAGATATATTGCCGGACATTAAAAACAATATGGAAATGAATAATAAATCCTTACTGGAGAAAAAAGAATTTGACGGCAAATTGAAAAATTTTTACGAAAGATTTATCTATTTATTTAATCTCGTTTTGCAAATTAGGAATGCCCATTCATTGAGTATCAAAATTGACGAAGAAAAAAATGAGTTAAAAATTGATTATGGGGTTGATTTTATCGCTTCGCCGGTAAAACCATTTTTCACAACAAAGGGTAGGAATGAAATTGGGGTAAAAACGGATAATAACGAAATCAGGAAGGAAATAAAAAATATTTACGCTTCAGCAAATTTTGGCGCCCTTGAGAAGCAATTTATCGGCTCTTTAGAAGCACAAAAAGATAAAAAGCAGTTTGAAAAAGAGAAAGAAAAATTTATTGAAAATTTTGATTCTGACGGAGTTGGCGCTTATAATATAGCTCGGAAGGGAATAATGATTCTGAACAGAATATCTAAAAATTCAGAAAGCGCCGACCTTTATATCACAAAAGGAGAATGGGATAGGTTCGTCCACAAAATAGAATAAGCCAAATGGATGACTATATTCCAATCTCAAAAATAAACGATTTCTTATTTTGTCCTTATTCGGTCTATCTACATAGCGTTTACGAAAGATTTAGCCAAAGGGTTTACCATTCAACACCTCAAACCATTGGCAAAATTTATCATCAGACAATAGAAGAAAAGAAATATACCACTTCCAAATTTATTTTGCAAGGGATTAATGTTTATTCGCCAAAGTATAATTTGCTTGGTAAAATTGATATCTTTGACACAAAAAACGGCGCTCTTGCTGAAAGAAAATATAAGGTCAAAAAAATTTTTGACGGCTATAAATATCAGCTTTATGCCCAGATGTTTTGTTTGGAAGAGATGGGATATAAAGTTAAAAAATTATTTATTCATTCTTTATCCGATAATAAACGCTATAAAATACCTCTGCCAAATAAAAATGAAATTAATAAATTTGAGATGTTGATTGAAAAGATAAATAATTATCAGGCCAGCCAAAAATATCCAAAAAATTTGAACAAGTGCGCTAAATGTATTTATAAGCCACTTTGTCATTAAATTATGTTAAGTCTGCCGGATTTCAAGGAAAAACAATTGCTTTTTATAACCGCCCAAGAGGCCACGGATAATATAATAAGATTTAAAAATGAAAATATTTGCTTAGTTAGAGATGGCAAAATTATCAATCAATTGTCTTGTCATAAAGTTTTTGCGGTATTTATCATAGGAGATTGTTCTATCACTACAGTTTTAATTAGAAATTGCCAGAGATATGGCGTCTCGCTTTTCTTGCTTAAAAATAATCTTGGATTATATGCTCAAGTAATCGCTACTGCCGACGGCAATTATCTTCTCCGCCAGAAACAATATGCTATCACAGATGATTTAACAATTGCCAAACATATTGTTATTAATAAAATTTCTAATCAATATAAACTTTTATCCAAGATTGATAAAGAGAATAACTATCAACGAGAGTTCGAACAAATAAAAAATAATATCCAAATCGTTGCCGATAATCAGGAATTATTGGGCATAGAAGGAAATTTAAGCAAAAAATTTTTTAGTCAATATTTTTCCGAAATAGATTGGTATAAACGTTTACCGCAGACAAAGGTAGATGCTGTAAATTTGCTGCTGGACCTAGGCTACACCCTTTTATTTAATTTTATAGACGCTCTTTTGGGGCTATACGGATTTGATAATTATAAAGGCTTTTACCATAAATTATTTTTTCAACGCAAATCTTTAGTCTGTGATATTATGGAGCCGTTTCGCTGTATTATTGATTACCAGATTTTAAAATCTTATCACTTAAAACAAATAGATAAAAAAGATTTTAGGGCGCGTGGCGGCAGATATGAATTGCTATTTGATAAACAGCAAAAATATTTACAAATTTTTTCGTCCGCTATTATAGAGAGAAAAGAACAAATTTTTAATTATGTGCGACAATTTTATTATTGTATTATAAATGACACGAATAATTATCCTATTTTTGATTTTCAATAATTTATGATTATCGTTTCCTATGATTTTGAAGATGATAAAAGAAGAGGTAGGTTTTCTAAGTTTCTTAAAAAATTCGGTCGCCGGATCCAATATTCAGTTTTTGAGTTAAAAAATAGTCAAAGAGTTTTAAATAATGTTTTAGCTGAAATTAAATCAAAATATGAGCCAATCTTTACAAAAGCCGATAGTATTGTTATAATTAATATCTGTGAAGCTTGCCGGGCGAAAATAAAGCGTTTTGGTTATGCCGCCAACGAAGAGCAAGAGGTTGTATTTTTTAATTAAAGTTCTTTTTTATAAGTAAAAAACAAAAGTAGATAGAAATTGCTGTGTGTGTATTAAAAACCTTAGTCTTTATATTATGAAAAGCGCTAAAATTAGCCTAAAGGTCATCTTAACCTCTTATGGTAGATTTGCATCTTTTAGGCTAATTTTAGCCAATTGTACTGTCTAATACACATATTCAATTTCTACTTTTGTAGATACTGCTTTCAACGATGAATATGGCTATGCCGTCTAATACACATATTCAATTTCTACTTTTGTAGATGCTTTTAACTCTTTATTCTCTTCTTCGTCTAATACACATATTCAATTTCTACTTTTGTAGATAAACTAAGTCTTCACCAATTTTTCCGTCTAATACACATATTCAATTTCTACTTTTGTAGATTGATACGAACCCTTCCTTGTATCCAGTCTAATACACATATTCAATTTCTACTTTTGTAGATATTAAAGGTTGATTGTTTTCTTTTTTAGTCTAATACACATATTCAATTTCTACTTTTGTAGATGTGGTTGTTTTAATCCCTACTGGGGAAAGTCTAATACACATATTCAATTTCTACTTTTGTAGATTAAATCACTTCGTCTTCCGCATAAGTCGGTCTAATACACATATTCAATTTCTACTTTTGTAGATTAAAGCACTTCATCTTCCGCATAAGTCGTCTAATACACATATTCAATTTCTACTTTTGTAGATTTTTTAACGGCTTTTTTTACTTTAAGAAGTCTAATACACAT
>JAMWCT010000073.1 GCA_023819525.1 Candidatus Omnitrophota bacterium | reverse complement strand
GCGGCTCTGCCTAATCCTAAAATAGTTCCGGTTAATATTCCAGGTAAAGCATTTGGCAAAACAATATTTTTTATAGTTTGCCATTTACTTGCGCCCAAAGATAGACTTACTTCTCTAAACGAATAAGGGACACTTTCTAAAGCTTCTTTTGATGCTGTAATAATTATAGGTAAAATCATAATTCCAAGAGTAAGTGAGCCTGAAAGTATGGATGTTCCAAATTTAAAAAAAACTACAAATAATGCCAAACCAAAAAGTCCATATACTACAGAAGGTACCCCTGCCAAATTTACAATTGCGAGTTTAATTAGACGTGTTAAGAAATTTTCCTTTGCATATTCTGATAAATAAATTGCCGCAAATAATCCTATTGGTAGAGCAAAAATTATTGCTCCAAAAACTAAATAAATTGTTCCTACAATTGCTGGAAATATACCACCTGCGCGCATACCTTGAGAGGGCATATAAGTTAAAAATTGCCAATTTATAGCAGGTATGCCTTTTTGGATTATTAATAAAATAATTAGACCAACGGGTATGACAATAAGTAAGGTAGCTAAAAATAAAAAGAAAAAAATTACCTTTTCAGTAATTTTTGCATTAATTTTCATCGTTTTTTATGAGTTATAATTTCAGCAGTTACATTGATAAAGAAACTTATAACAAATAAAACTATCCCTATAGCAAACAAAGCAAAGTAATGCTCACTTCCGATAACAGCTTCTCCCATTTCAGCGGCTATAGTTGCTGTTAATGTTCTTACAGGTTGTAAAATGCTTTTTGGGATAAGAGCCGCATTTCCTGTAATCATCATAACAGCCATAGTTTCACCAATTACCCTGCCTATACCAAGCATAATGGCTGCTAATATACCACTTGAAGCCGCAGGCATTTCTATCCTCCAAATAGTCTGCCATCTATTTGCACCTAAGGCTAAAGCAGCTTCCTTATAACTTTTTGGTACAGAATAAAATGCATCTTCTGCAATTGAAACAATTGTAGGCATAGCCATAAAAGCAAGCATAATTGAACCAGAAAGTGCTGTAAGACCTGTTGGAATTTTGAATATAGTTTTTACCCAAGGAACTAAAGTTATCATCCCAATAAAACCTAATACAACACTTGGAATAGCCGCTAAAAGTTCAATTAACACTTTAAGTATTTCCTTTAATTTTTTAGGCGCAACTTCAGCTATATATATAGCAGCAGCCACCCCTATAGGTATTGAAAATAAAGCTGCCCCTAAAGTTACTAAAAAAGAACCTAAAATCAGAGGGAATATTCCAAATTCTGGTGGTTCTGAAATTGGATACCAATTTTTGCCAAATAGAAATTTTAAAAGCGAAACTGTTTTAAATATCGATAAGCCTTCTTTTAAAAGAAAAAGAAAGATCAAAATTACAAAAATAATGATTATAATTCCGCAAAAAAATATTATCTTTTCGATTAGAAACTCTTTTATTTTTTGCATTTAGAAAGTTTATTTTATAGGTACAAAATCAGTTTTGCTAACTATTTCTTGTCCTTCTTCAGACAAAACAAAATCTATGAATTTTTTTATAGCACCTTTAGGTTCTCCTGGTGTATAAAAAAATAGAGGTCTTGAAATTGGATATTTTCCGCTTCTTACATTATCTATTGTTGGAGCAAAATATTCGGAATTTTTATCAACAGCTACAAGTATGGCTTTTTGTTTTTTGGATAAATAACCCATACCATAATAACCTATAGCTAAAGGATTATTTGCTACTTCATCTGCTATTGCTTGAGAAGAGGGGAGTAAAAGTGCTGAAGGTGCGAATTCTTCTTTTGAATTTGGATTGTTTTTGCGTAAAACATGTTCTTTAAAATAAAGATGGGTTCCTGAATTGACCTCTCTTGATAATATAACTATTTTTTTATCCTCTCCACCGAGCTCTTTCCAATTAGTAATTTTTCCGGTAAATATTAAGGCTAATTCATCTATTGTTAATTTAGTTACAGGGTTAGTTGGATGAACAACTACAGCCAAACCATCAAGAGCGATTGGTATTTCAAATGGCTCTATATTTCTTTTCTTTGCCAATTCAATTTCTTTTTCTTTTATTTTTCGTGAAGACATTACTATATCAGCCGAGCCACTGATTAGACTGCCTATACCGGTCCCAGAACCACCACCTGTTACAGCTATAAATTCTTGATTTTTTTTCATATATTCTTCTGCCAAGGCCTGAACTAAATTTACCATAGTATCAGAACCTTTAATTTGTATTATATTTTTGGCAGAAGATAAAAATAAATTTGAAACTAAAAAAACAAAAAAAAGATAATTTACTTTTCTCATAATCTTTCTCCTTTTTACTTTTTGATTTTAATTATTATTATATCAAATAAAAATAAAAGTTATGTTAAATCTATGTTAAATAAAAAATCCCCCTTTTAAAAAGGGGGATAAAAGTTATAAATAAAATTTTAAATTTAGGCGTACCTAAATTTTTTTATTTTTAGAGAAATCACTACCATTACCGCCCAAACTAAAAATATTGCACAGGTCATAGGAATACCGACTTTTATTATTTCTGATAAAATTTCTGATATCCCTGCTGTAAAAAAGGGGGGATATATAACTATTTCTTGATGAGAAATATGTTCAACAATTAATGCAAGTACACCTCCCCATAACATTGAATTTAACCAATTAATATGATATTTTACAGGAATTTTTTTTCTTATAGCAGTTGTTACCACCGCTACTGTCATTGGTGCAACAAAGCAAGCCATGGTTACCTCCTTTCTTTAAAATTTTCAGCTAATAAAAAAATAAGCCAAACTATAAAAATTGGGATTAACATAGCTACTCCTAATAGCGTGCCATTTTTTATAATGCCATCTGTTGTCTTTTCTAAAAATGTTTTACCTTCATATCCTATTAAATGGTCAACCAATATCATTATGGTAGCACCCCAAAGCATTAAGGCTAAAAAACCTATTTTTAGGTTTTTTAGCAAAATTAATTTAGCTACAGTTGCACATCCAGCACAAAAGGCAGCAGTTACTAACCACATATTTTATACCTCCTTTTTAAAAGTCTATATGCGTTCGTATGCCACTCACAACAATTGTAGCATCACCACCTATTGCATCTAAACCATAAGGATTGTCAATAACCTGTAAGTCAAAAGTTAAACATAAATGTTCATTTACTTTAAAGCTATAATAGCACTCTAAATGATTTTCTGCCTTTGCATTAAGAGAAAGACCGGCCATCTTTTTATAATCAGAAGAAGGAAAAATTTGTCCAAAAGCAAGTCCAAGAATATCATCTTGTCTTTTCCATAAAGAACCTTTAATTTGTAAGCCTAAACTATAAGACTGCTTTAGCGAAAAGTCAGGGTTACTATTTAAATAGACTTTTGGATTTTGCCAACCATATCTACAGAACAAACCTAAAAAATCTGTTACTTGTTGGTCAAAACTTAATCCAAAGCCATAGCCACTTTCTTTATTTTTTGTTGGATCTAACCAGCTTGTGTGTGGTTGGCCATTATACCAGCCATATAGCCGATAATTTCCTTGGTGCAAAAAGATATTAGGCTTAAAATTGATCTGAGCAGCAAAAAACATTCCATCGAAAGTATCTTGCCAGTCAATATTGCCATTTAAAGCTAAAGTAGTAAATTCTACTTTATCTTTTAAATTGTAAAATAAACGTAAACCAAAAGAGTTATCCGGAAATTCAATCACAGGAGAGTTTCTGAAAATTCTTGCCAAGAATTGCGTATTTTCATCATTGGCATAAATGTTGTTGTCTATAATTATAGTAGCATCTAACTTTCCTGCCATTACAGTTAAAGGTGGTCCAAAAGGAGAAAAGTTATGTTCATACCAAACTTCTGTAGCCCGCACATTATTGTCATCATCCGCGTCTCTATTAACATTGCTGAATACTTTTAAATGCGGTTCAACGCCTGCACCATTGCCTTGTTCTAAATGCACAAAAGCTTCTGCGTAATCTTCAAATTTTTTTAAAAAAGTTAAGTCAATAGAATAAGAGGCGTCCATAACATCTTCTTTTGGTGATAAACTATCGCTATTAGCATTATAAGTA
The DNA here is from genome assembly GCA_023819525.1 of Candidatus Omnitrophota bacterium. Classification (GTDB taxonomy): domain Bacteria; phylum Omnitrophota; class Gorgyraeia; order Duberdicusellales; family 4484-171; genus JAMWCT01. The sequence continues at coordinate 3,797 of JAMWCT010000073.1, read as the reverse complement.
GCTTGCATTACTCCAGTTATTCCTAAATTCAGTTCTAAATCTTTTAATAAATTTAAATTAGAAAATCTTTTTTCAAATTCATCGACTTTTATATTCGTTGCTGTTGCAGGTTGAGTTTTGGCACTTTGCTGATTAAGTTTATTTTCTAACTCAATTATTTTTTTCTGCTGCATATTGACTAATTCTTTTAATTTTTGAATTTCTTCAGGCAAATTAGTATAAGTCTTTTGTTGTGCTAAACAAATATTTGCACATAATGATAAAATTATCAAAAAAACAATTATCCGCACTGGACACCTCCTTTTTATTTTTCCTCTGGTTGTCCAGTCGGAAAAATTATAATTTGTTATAAAACGCCCTGCGTAGGGTAGTTGGTTTGATTAAATCTTTTTTTTTGTCTTTTTTCTATCTGTGTTACTTTCGAATTATGAATAGTAATTACTATCTCGCCATAATTTATATCCTCTATAGCTTTTCTTATCTCTTCCAAAATGATTTTTTTAGTGGCTAATTCTTTTTCCATTTTTAAGTCGCTGTCATCACTAATTTTCCGTATTTTATTCCCTTTAAACTAATAAGCCTGTCAGAAAATTTTTTAAGTTCAATCGCTTTACCAGAAAGCACAATTATCTCTAAACAATTATTATGATCAAGATGCACATGTTGAGATGAAATAATAATATACGAAAAATCATGTTGAATATCTAAAGATTTATTTACTAGTTCTCTTTTATGATGGTTATAGATTAAAACTAATGTGCCCCAAACTTTTTTGTTTTTCTCCCAAGCTTCTTCTACTAAATTTTTGCGAATAAGAAGACTAATAGCTTGTGAGCGATTTGGAAATTTATGTTCCTTTACAAAATTATCCAAATCTTTTAAAAGTTTTTCTTCAAGTGAAACCCCAAAACGTTTTGCTTTCATAGTGTTACATTTTTTTAAAATAGTAACACAAAAAATTTATTTGTCAAGTTTTTTTGTGGTCAGCCCCCCAAAAGCTGTAAGGACCCAATTTAATATGCCGGCAAAAATAGTTTTTATTAAAAAATTAAGTTTTTCAAATATCTAAACATATAGTTACTTTTGCCTTTTGTAATATTGAGAAATTTTTAAATCAAAATTAGTTTACAGTTTTTAAAATGAGGTGATCTTGTAAATTGTATTTTTTTATGAGTAGATTTTTAAATTTTAACCAAGGAAAGTTTTTGCCAGGACAATCTGTTCTTGCTCCTTTTACTTGTCCATGCCCTAGGATCCTATAGATAGGAATGTGGTAGTATTTTCTTAATAAATTTACTAAATAAATTAAAGAATCTAATTGTTTTTTAGATACATATTCTTTATTAAAATTTCCAACGAGACAAATTCCAATTGCTTTTTCGTTCATATTGCTGGCTTTACAGTGTGAGCCAATTTTTTGCTTAACCCAACGAGGAGATACTTCAATCAATCCATCTTGTTTTCCTTTAGACCCATTATCAATTACGAAATGGTAACCAATTTCTTCCCATCCTTTAGCCTGATGGTATTTGTCAAAATCTAAAGAACTACCTTCATCGGTTGCACTGTGATGTATTATTATATATTTCCATCTATTTGATGGGTAGAGGGGTATAACAGGGACAGGAGGGGCGGCATTAGGAATTAAAAGGCGTTGACCTTTTTCTAAAATTTGACCACCTAAATTATTTGCTTTTATTATATCATCCATAGGAACATCATACATTTTGCTAATTCTCCAAAGTGTCTCTCCGGGTGCAACTATATGAAAAGTATCTGTTCTTACTATAGGACCAATAGGTGTTGGTGAAATTGATGAAGGTAGAGAGGGGGATTTAGTCACTGAAATAGTTGCGCAAGAGTTTAAAAATAATAAAAAAATCAAAGCTAAACTATAAAAAATTAATTGTCTTATATTCATATAATTAAAAAAAATAAAAAAGATATAAAAATTCTATAAATACCAAAAATAAGAAAATTATTCTTTTGTATATAATTTAGGAAAAATTTTATGCTAACAATAGCAACCAAGAAAGCAACCGAAAAACCCACCAAAAGACTTTTAAGTTCACTTAAACTGAAACTAAATGCTGTTTTAGCTAAATCAAATACAGTTGCCCCTAATATTGTTGGCAGAGCCAGCAAAAATGAAAACTCAACTATAGTTTTCCTATTTATGCCTAATGCTAAGCCACCTACTATTGTTGCCAAAGAACGGGACACCCCTGGGATAAAAGCTATTGTCTGAATTAGCCCTATAATCAAAGCATTCTTTATAGAAATCTGCGATTTATTTTGTAATTTAAAAATTTTCTCATAAAAAATTTCAAAAATTATAATCAATAACCCCCCTAAAAAAAGTGAGATTAAAATAATTGTATAATTATTTAATAAATTTTTTTTTATAAATTTATACGCTAAAATACCAAAAACAGCCGTTGGCAGGAATGCTATAATTATTTTATATAAAATTCGAAAGTTAAATATAGCCTTAAAATTTAAAACTAAAATCGCTAAAATTGCACCAAGTTGTATGGCAATTTGAAAACTTTTTACAAATTCGGTCTGGTCTAACTCTAAAAGTTTTGAAACTAATATAAGATGCCCTGTAGAGGAGATAGGTAAAAATTCAGTTAACCCCTCAACTATTCCTAAAATAATACTTTGATATAGTGCCATAGTTAATAAATTATATCTTTTTTTTTAAAAAATATCATCTTTTTTTTTAAATTAATCAACAGCAAATCTATATCCATAATTTTTTGCTGTAATAATCCTATAGGCATGATTTTTTAATTTTTTTCGCAATGTTCTAATATGAACATCTATAGTTCTTGTTTTAAGTTCTGTGGCTTTACCATATTTCCATATTTTTTTTAATAAATAATTGCGCGATAAAACTTTCCCTTTTGCCTCAATTAAGATTTTCAAAAGTTCAAATTCCTTTGATGTAAGTTGTATTGGTTTATCTTTTATATAAACTTGTATTTTTTCAAAATCTATTGTTAAGTCGTTAAATTTTACTACTTTAGAAATCTCTTCCTTTTGCACTCTTCTAAATATTGCTTTAATCCTTGCAATAAGTTCTTTTACGCTGAAAGGTTTTGTTATGTAATCGTCAGCGCCTAATTCAAAACCTAAAAGTTTGTCAACCTCCTCATTTTTTGCGGTAAGCATTATAATTGGTATATAAGATGTATTTTGGTCTTTTTTTAGAATTTTGCAAACTTCAAAACCATCTAATAATGGAAGCATTAAATCAAGAATGATTAGATCAGGTTTTTGCTCATAAATTTTTTTTAGTGCATCCTTTCCATCATATGCAAGAATAGTTTGATAACCTTCTTTCTTTAAATTATAATCAAGCATTCTTACAATATTTTTTTCATCATCAACTATTAAAATTTTTTCAAACATATTTTTTGATTTATTTTTTAAAAATCAAATTAAAATAAATTACCTTATTTATTATATCATAAAATAAGTTATTTTTTTAATTTACGATTTTATTTTTAATGCAGATAAATTTTTATGAGATAGAAGTCTATACAAATAAAATAAAATTGTTAAGTAAGACCTAAATATATTTCTAATTACGATATTAAAAGATAAATTTCAAGAAATAAATAGAGTTGTTCTTAATTTAATGTCAATAAGTCTTGAAATAATTGATATATTTTATAGTATGACAAAATGGATATACCTACTTAAATCTGTCCTTAATAAGTTATTTAGAACTATACAGGCACATGGTATCCACCTCAAGCCTTTAATTTATTTAAGTAAAGAAGAGTTTA
>JAMWCT010000004.1 GCA_023819525.1 Candidatus Omnitrophota bacterium | reverse complement strand
GTTATTAAATCAATTTAGGTTTAGATTTTATAAGAATTCATCTTCAACTATTTCTTTCTGGAAGGTTTTTAACATCTATTTTTAAAGATGAAAACAACTTTTTATTAAAGCCTTAAGATAAATCCTTTTTAAAGCTTTAAAAATTTAAACTCTCCAAAAAAGTTACACTTATTAAGTTATACATAATATGAAAAACAAACTATTTTAACTTCGTAGGTGGAAAAGTGTTTAAATAAATTAATATCTTAAAAATCAGATACCTTTTTATAGTGCGCGTCTAATGTATTTTAGTTAAGTAAGGATTTTTTGTGCTTGTGTTTTAAGAAAGCAAAAAATGTAGTTAGTGTTAGGTATTGCAAAAATGCAGTTTTTTTGGACAGTCATAGGAAACATCTTGAAAGTATTTGACTGCTTTTGGCTCTTTATTTTTCGTTGATTAATGAATGGTGAGGGTTTTTTGAAAAAATTATCTTTTTGTCCACTGAAATCTTTTTCTTGCGCCTTTTCTCCCATATTTTTTTCTTTCTTTGGCGCGCGGATCTCTTGTTAGCAAATCTTCTTTTCTTAAAATTGCTCTTAACTGTGGATCTAAATTAGCTAAACAACGTGCAATCCCTAAACTTACAGCACCTGCTTGACCAGTTAAGCCTCCGCCTTTTACATTTGCCAATATATCAATTTTATTTTCTACATTAGCAGCAACTATTGGCTTTTTAACTTGCATCCGTTGTTCTATGGTACAAAAATAATTAAGATAGTCTCTTCCATTAATTAGAATTTTACCTTTTCCTTGAGGGATCAATCTAACTCTTGCAATCGCCTCTTTTCTTCTACCTGTCGCAAAAATTATGTTATTGTTTTTTTGTTCTTCGTTAACTGAATTTCTATTTGCTATTTCTGTATTCATATTCTATAATTCTATTTTTTGTGGCTTTTGTGCTTGATGACTATGTTTATCATCCGGATAAATTTTTAACATACGTAACATTCTTTTTCCTAAACGAGTCTTTGGAAGCATACCCTTTATTGCAAAATATAAAATTTTTGATGGATTTTTTCTTGAAAGTTCTCTAAATGTCATCTCTCTTCTGCCATCAGGATAACCAGAATACTTATCGTATATTTTTTCTTCGCTTTTTTTGCCTGTTAATTTTATATACCTTGAATTTATAACTATAACATAATCTCCACATAAAAAATTTGGACTATAACAAGGTTTATGCTTTCCTTGTAAAATTCTTGCTATATTTCGGGAAAGCCTGCCTAAAATTTTATCCTTGGCATCTACAAGATACCAATTTCTTTGGACATTGTTAAAAAATTTTGTTGTTTTTTGCATAAACTAAACTAATTATTTTTATTATAAAAAAACAAAAAAGGGGGCACTGACCTACTCTCCCATTCCCTTGCGAGAACAGTACCATCGGCCCTGGAGGGCTTAACGGCCGTATTCGGAATGGGAACGGGTGTGGCCCCTCCGGTAAAAGCACCCCCAATTTCATAAAAACTATTCAAATAAACAATAGTTTAAAAAAATGGGTTGGGTATCAAGTCGATCGGCTTATTAGGAGCATTCGGCTAAATCCCTCACAGAACTTACACCTATGCCCTATATACGTAGTAGTCTCCTACGAGCCTTCATCCGCTAAAAGCGGAAGGGATTCCTAGTTTTGGGGTCAGCTTCGCACTTATATGCCTTCAGTGCTTATCTTAAAGGAACATAGTTACCCAGCCTTTACTCCTGGCGGAATAGCTGGTACGCCAGAGGTTCCTCTGTCCTGGTCCTCTCGTACTAAGGACAGCTCCCCTTCAGGAATCCTCGCACCCACAGTGGATAGAGACCGAACTGTCTCACGACGTTCTGAACCCAGCTCACGTACCCCTTTAACCTGCGAACAGCAGGACCCTTGGGAGCTTCTCCACCCCCAGGATGGGATGAGCCGACATCGAGGTGCCAAACCGGGCCGTCGATGTGAACTCTCGGGCCCGATAAGCCTGTTATCCCCGGAGTACCTTTTATCCGTTGAGCGATGACGCTTCCATAAGCCATCACCGGATCATTAAGCCCCACTTTCGTGTCTGCTCGGTATGTCTACCTCACAGTCAGGCACCCTTATGCCTTTACACTCAACATCCGATTTCTATACGGACTGAGGGTACCTTTGGGCCCCTCTGTTACTTTTTAAGAGGGAACCGCCCCAGTTAAACTGCCCAACTGGCATTGTCTCCTGCCGAAGGCAGGATTAGAACCTTAGAATAGTAAGAGTGGTATTTCACTGTCGGCTCTGCCCTAACTAGCGCCAGGGCTTCATAGCCTCCCACCTATTCTACACATACTACCCCAAAATTCAATACCAGCTTACAGTAAAGGTTCCGGGGTCTTTTCGTCCGACTGCGGGTAGGTGGCATCTTCACCACCACTACAACTTCGCCGGGACCCTCGCTGAGACAGCGCTGCCGTAGTTATACCTTTCGTGCGGGTCGGAACTTACCCGACTAGGAATTTCGCTACCTTAGGACCGTTATAGTTACGGCCGCCGTTTACCGGGGCTTTGGATCGAAGCTTCTCTGTCTTGCGACAGATAACCTCTCCTCTTAACCTTCCGGCACTGGGCAGGTCTCAGTCCCTATACATCCTCTTTTTGAGTTTAGCAGGGACATGTGTTTTTGCTAAACAGTCCCGACAGCCATTTCACTGCGACCTTTGATATTGCTACCAAAGGCACCCCTTCTTGCGAACGTACGGGGCTAGATTGCCGAGTTCCTTAGCGAGAGTTATCCCGAACGCCTTACCATATTCTGGAAACCTACCTGTGTTGGTTTACGGTACGGTCACTCATAAACAACTTAAGAAATTATTTCTTGGCACTTAGTCCTGTTGGGTTTACCCTTGCCGTAGCTTGGGCTCCGTTTTGAAGTTACCTTCAAAACACGGACACATCCAACCGTCCGACCAACGCACCTTGTGCGTCATTTCTTAAGTTAACGTATATGAGTGGGGGGCGAATATTAACGCCGCTTCCCATCACCTACCCCTGTTAAATCAGGGTTTAGCTTAGGGACCGCCTAACCTCCGTCTGACTAACATTGACGGAGAAACCTTAAGGTTTTCGGCGGACCGGTTTTTCACCGGTCTTTTCGCTACTCATTCCAAGATACTCTCTTCTACACACTCCAGCTTACCTTACGATAAACCTTCAGTGCGTATAGAATGCTCCCCTACCATTTATCTTGAATAATCAAGATAAATCCGCAGTTTCGGTAACAGGCTTAAGCCCCGTTCATTTTCGGCGCAAAACCGCTCGACCGGTGAGCTGTTACGCACTCTTTAAATGATGGCTGCCTCCAAGCCAACATCCCGGCTGTCTTAGCGGTTTCACATCCTTTTCCACTTAGCCTGTGTTTTGGGACCTTAACTGGCGGTCTGGGCTGTTTCCCTTTTGACTATGAAGCTTAGCCCTCACAGTCTTTCTCCTTAGGTACAGTTTAAGATATTAGGAGTTAGGTTGGGGTTGGTATGGACACAGTCCACCCTAGCCCATCCTGTGCTCTACCCTCTTAAACTAATTCCTAAAGGCCGACCCTAAAGTCGTTTCGGGGAGAACCAGCTATCACCAGCCTTGATTAGCCTTTCACTCCAATCCACAACTCATCCGAGGTTTTTTCAACAACCACCGGTTCGGGCCTCCCACCACATTTCTGTGATGTTCACCCTGGTTATGGATAGATCGACTGGCTTCGGGTCTATTATCTACCACTTTATCGCCCTATTCGGACTCGCTTTCGCTACGCCTACTCCGCTTAAACGGATTAGACTTGCGATAGATAATAACTCCCTGGACCATTAAGCAAAAGGTACGCCATCCCTTATATCATTAAGATATAAGGTCTGACCGCTGTGTAGACTTATGGTTTCAGGTTCTATTTCACTCCCCTAACAGGGGTTCTTTTCAACTTTCCCTCACGGTACTTTGTTCACTATCGGTCTGATAGGAGTATTTAGCCTTAGGTCATGGTCGACCCAAATTCTCACAGAGTTTCCCGTGCTCCGTGATACTTGGGAATATTGCTAAAAGTCTAATTTATTTCGCATACAGGACTATCACCTTCTATGGTTCTGCTTTTCAACAGATTCTGCTATAAATTAGATTTGTAACTTTTTAAAAGCACTGCTGTGCTTTTGCGCAATACCCCTTAACCCCTGATAAACAACACCAGCAGGTTTTAGCATTTATCAGGTTTAGGCTCTTCCCTTTTCGCTCGCCGCTACTGGGGGAATACCATTCGGTTTCTTTTCCTCCGAGTACTGAAATGTTTTACTTCCTCGGGTTTGCCTCCTTCACTAAGTGAAGGATTCGCAGGCATTATCCTGCGAGAGTTTCCTCATTCGGGAATCTGCAGATCACAGGTTGCTTGCACCTCCCTGCAGATTATCGCAGCTTGCCACGCCCTTCATCGCCTCTATCAGCCAAGTCATCCACCATAAGCCCTTGAGTAGCTTGATACCCAACCCAAATTTTCAATGAACAATTTAAAATAATATTATGCTTCTAAATTCGTAAGTTTTAATTTTTTATTAAATTTAAAACTTGCTATCCTAACTATCTACTTTTCCTTCTTTGGAGCCGAGCGGATTTGAACCGCTGACCTCCTGCTTGCAAAGCAGGCGTTCTCCCAACTGAACCACGGCCCCTTTAATGGCTAATGATATGTGAGTTATGGCTAAGAGTAATTTTAAAAACTATTGAAAACGTATATATCTGTTGTGCTCCATAGAATGGGCCCATCTGGGATCGAACCAGACACCCCCGCGTTATCAGCACGGTGCTCTGCCAACTGAGCTATGGGCCCTTCCGTGCTTTATCGCGTAAAGACGGAAATAATAAATGTTCTCAAAATTGAATTTGTTTTTATAGTGCTAAAATGAATAAAAAACCTTTGGAGGAAATCTAGCTCTAAAAAAAAATTAAATTGAAAGGAGGTGATCCAGCCGCACGTTCCCGTACGGCTACCTTGTTACGACTTAGCGCCAATCATCAAATTCACCGTGATCCACCAAAGGTAGACTTCAGGTGCCTCCGACTTTCAGCGCTTGACGGGCGGTGTGTACAAGGCCCGGGAACGTATTCACGGCGCCATAGCTGATGCGCCATTACTAGCGATTCCGGCTTCATGAGGTCGAGTTGCAGCCCTCAATCTGAACTGGGCCTGCTTTTTTGGGATTTGCTCCACCTTACGGTTTCGCCTCCCTCTGTAGCAGGCATTGTAACACGTGTGTAGCCCAGGACATAAAGGCCATGCGGACTTGACGTCATCCCCACCTTCCCCCCACTTAACGCGGGTAGTCCCCCTAGAGTGCTCTTTAGTTAAAAACTAAAGGTGGCAACTAAGGGCGAGGGTTGCGCTCGTTCTTCCACTTAAGGAAACACCTCACGGCACGAGCTGACGACAGCCATGCAGCACCTGTGCTGGCAACTGACTGGATACAGTTCACCAACCGTTTCCGGCGGTTACTACCAGCATGTCAAGCCCTGGATAAGGTTCCTCGCGTAGCATCGAATTAAACCACGTGTTCCACCGCTTGTGCGGGCCCCCGTCAATTCCTTTGAGTTTTAGCCTTGCGGCCGTAGTCTCCAGGTGGGACACTTAACGTGTTAACTTGGGCGCCCATCCATAACAGACAGACACCTAGTGTCCATCGTTTACGGCTAGGACTACCAGAGTATCTAATTCTGTTTGCTCCCCTAGCTTTCGTCCCTGAGCGTCAGATCTGAACCAGAGAACCGGCTTCCCCACTGGCGTTCCCGCCAATATCCACAGATTTCACCCTTACACCGGCAGTTCCGTTCTCCTCTTTCAGTCTCAAGCTAAATAGTTTGAAAGGCAGTTCTTTAGTTGAGCTAAAGGATTTCACCTTTCACACATTTAGCCGCCTGCGGACCCTTTACACCCAGTCAAACCGAGTAACGCTAGCCACCTCCGTATTACCGCGGCTGCTGGCACGGAGTTAGCCGTGGCTTATTCATTGAGTACAGTCACTCGTCTGGAGCTATTTGCTCCAAACGCATTCCTCCCCAATAAAAGAGGTTTACAACCCGAAGGCCTTCATCCCTCACGCGGCGTCGCATTCTCAGGCTTTCGCCCATTGGAAAAGATTCTCGACTGCAGCCTCCCGTAGGAGTCCGGACAGTGTCTCAGTTCCGATGTGGCTGACCACTCTCTCAAGCCAGCTACCCGTCTTAGGCTTGGTAGGCTTTTACCCTACCAACTACCTGATAGGAAGTGGACCAATCTTAAGGTGATAGCTTGGAAAATCCAGAGGCCATCTTTCATCCAAAACTATTTCAAATTTTGGACATATGGAGTATTACCCCACCTTTCGGTAGGCTATCATCCTCCTTAAGGGATGTTATCCACTTATTACTCACCCGTTTGCCGCTATCCTACAGCCAGTACTCTTGTTTCTTGCGAAACAATAATACTGGCTATAAGATCGCTCGACTTGCATGCCTAAACCACGCCGCCAGCGTTCACTCTGAGCCAGGATCAAACCCTCCAAAGGTTTTAATTCCAATTTAAGATCAAAGAACAAAAAAATAATAAAAGCATCATTTTTGATGCTTTTATAAACAAAAACCTATTTTTCTACTCTAATTAAATTTCTGCCTATAAGATATATAGCATAAATTTCTTTAATTGTCAAAGAATTGGCAGGTGTAATATTTATAATCCAAAAATTTTTTTTGTCAAGAGTTTTTTTTAAATATTTGTTTAGACAGCTGGTATCCACTTTTAGTCTCTTAGTTATTAAATCAATTAAAGTTTCAAGTCTTAGTGATAGTAAATTAAGTGCATATTTATTCCTTTTTACGCATCTAAAATATCAAGATAGTCCTAATTTTTTTATCAAAGACTGCTATTGATAAATACTAGATAAATCTTTTGTGTCAATTTGACTAATCCAAAAAAAAATCATCTTTTTATTAAAGCTTTAGATAAACCATTTTTAAAATTTAACCCTAAAAGCTTTTAAAAAAAATTAAACTTTTTAAAACGCTTACACTTATTAAGTTATGCATAATATGAAAAACTAACTATTTTAACTTTGTAAAGGGAAAAAATGTTTAAATAACGTGATCTTTTCGAAACTATGTAATATTTAATTTAGAATAAAATTTTAATTACAAAAGTGCAGCTGAAACAGTATCAGAAAATAGTAGCCCTTTTTTGGTTAGACAAATCCCAACCTTTAACTTATTTTTTGCAGGATCATTACAGATTCTATACCGTATTAACCTATTTTTAATTAGCATTCTTAAGGCTTCTTTTTCTAAAACTAAAAAATCAAAACCAGTTTTTTTATAAAACCAATCAAAATCAATCCCTTCAATTGTGCGAATCTTTAAACTCGCTGTTTCTTTCGCTCTTCTTATAGGCTTTAATTTTTCACTAAATGCAATAAAATTTTCATTTTTTTTAACTTTTTCTATGTATTCTTTTAAACAAGAGATATTTTTTGCCCTTACTCCATCATTGTAGGAAAAAGCCGAAGGCCCTAATCCTGTATATGGATTATTTTCCCAATAATTTATATTGTGTTGACAAAAATAATTTCTTTTTGCAAAATTTGATATTTCATATTGACAAAAACCATTTTTTTCCAAAAAATTTATTGCGAATTTATACATCTTAACTACCAACTCTTCATCCATTTGTAATATCAATTTTTTTTGAAGTTGTTTATATAGAGGGGTGTTTTTTTCATATGTAAGCATGTATATTGAGACATGGCTAGGAGCTAATTTAATTACTTCAAGTAAATCTTTTTTCCAAATCGGATATGTTTCGCCAAATACGCCAAAAATTAAATCAATATTTATATTTTTAAAACCGTATTTTTTACATAAACTTATTGCCGTTTTTGCTTGATATGAAGAATGCATGCGGCCTAATCTTTCTAACTTCTTATCATTAAACGACTGCGCACCTATACTTATTCTGTTTACGCCTTCATCTATAAAAAGTTTAACCTTATCTACATTTAAACTTTCTGGATTAGCCTCAATAGTAATCTCATTTGCATTTTTTATAAATTTACGTAAACTATATAATAGTGCTTTAAGTTCTAAAAAATCTAATATTGTTGGGGTGCCACCTCCTATATAAATGGTAGAAAAATTTTGATTTAAATTTGATAGCTGTTTTTTAAGAATATTTATGTATTCAGTAGCAGATTGTTTGCGATATACAATGCTATAAAAATTACAATATATACATTTATTTTTGCAAAAAGGAATATGTATATATAAACCACTCATAAGTAAAAGTGTGAAAATGGAAATAATTATTGTTCAAACTCCACCATTTTGGCTAAAAACTCCACCTTTATCTTTAATATACCTTAAAAATTATCTTTTATCAAAAAATATTAAAGTGACAACAATTGACCTAAATTTTATATTTTTTAAGCTATTAAAATTTACTAAAACCCAATGGTTAAATTTGGATAGAGAATTTGAAAAAAATCTTTTCCTTATTGCCAAAAAAAATTTCCCTTTCATTTTTGAAAATTTCTATAAAAAAATTAAAAATATAGAATTTATCGGATTTTCAATTTTAAAACGAAATATGCCATTTGCCCTTAAATTAGCGAATGAAATCAAAATGCTTTACCCAACAAAAAAAATAATATTTGGTGGCCCACAAACACTTTTTTTAGATCTTCAAAATAAATTAATAGATGATTATTTTTGGGTTATAGGAGAAGGGGAAAACCCACTTTATAAAATTTTAACAGAAAGCAATCAAAAAATCTATAAGTTTAATGAAATCAAAGAATTAGACACCTTGCCGTTTCTTAATTTTCAACCATTACTTCCTCAAAATTACTCTATGAGTATCCCTCTATTCTCTTCAAGAGGTTGCTTGTATAACTGTCATTTTTGTTCAGAAAAATTATTATATAAAAAGATGCGGTATCATTCACCCAAATATGTAGTGGATCTAATTAAACATCTTAAAAATGAATATAGTATACCAAATTTTATCTTTTGCGATTCGCTTTTCAATTTTAGCCGAGAATGGCTTGAAAACTTTTGCCTATTACTTTTAAAAAACAATATAAAAATAAATTGGGAAGCGCAAATGCGTATTGAAAAGAACTTTCCACTATATCTTGCAAAACTAATAAAAAAAAGTGGCTGCTATAATGTTTTTGTTGGAATGGAAAGTGGCTCTAATAAAGTGCTTTCATTAATGGATAAGGGTTTTACCACAGAAGATGCAATTAATTTTTTTAAAATATTTAAAAAAGCAGGACTTCATTTCGAAATTAGTTTAATTTTTGGTTATCCGAATGAAACTGAAAAAGATTTTATGGAGAGTATTGAATTTATTGTAAAAAATAAAAAAATCATACCAAAGATTGCGCAAGCAAATCTATTTGTAGACTATTTTAATACCCAAGATATAGCCAATCCACCAAAAAATTTAAAAAATCGTCTTGAGATTTTTCTAAAAACTATCCAATCTGAAAAAATAAAATATACAAAAAGCTATATTGGCAATTTGCACTACAAAAATTAGCGATTCTTTGTGCAACTTTAACAGTTGATTTTTAAAACCCTTGATTTTAAAAGTCTGGGCATTTCCTTTAAATAATTCACAAAGCAGAAATGATACCGTCTTTAGTTATAATGTAAACCTAAATCTTTCAAAAAAGGTTCGTAGACATTATTTATCCATTTAGCGGTATAAAGCTTATTACCTCTACTGACAAGACAATTACTAACTAATGCCAAGCTACATTCAGAGAGATTACTGCGGTATTTATGTAGGTTAAGGTATTTCCTGAAAATATATCCTCTAACCTTAATACTTTCCCCAGACGCCTTAAGATAATTATTATTCCATATTCTTTAGCCCAATCGCAAAGAGGTTTTGGCTATTTACATAAGCTTTGTGGTCGTGGTATAGTCTTTTATCTTATTTATCAAAATATCAGCTATATTAGTTTCTCTTAACAAATCTATCCTTTCTAAATTGACTACCACGCGTTGTCTAACTTTTCCTTGTTGCGCAAAAAACATTTTGTTATCTAAAGGGGATTAAAAAAGAAGTTTCTTAAACTCTTCTTCATCGATGATTTTAAGTTTTAAAGTCTTTGCTTTATCATATTTTGAACCGGGATTTTTGCCTACAACAACATAATCAATATTTTTACTTATAGATGTTACCCATTTTCCACCTAAATTCTCTACTGCTTTTTGGGCTTGAGAGCGAGAAAAACTTTCAAGCTCACCTGTAAAAATAAAAGTTTTACCACTTATCTTACTTTTTATAGTCTCTTTCTTTTCACTAGTTAAATTAACCCCATATTTTTTAAGTTCATAAATCATCTTTTTAATGTTTTTTGAAGAAAAAAAATTAACTACTGAAGCTGCCATTATAGGCCCAATTTCAGGAATTTTTCGTAAATCGTCTTCTGTTAGATTAAAAAATTGTTCAATGTTTTTAAAATGTTCGGCTAAAATAAAAGCGGCTTTCTCACCAATATGACGAATACCTAAACCATATATGAAACGCCAAAGTGGTCTATTTTTAGAAGCCTCTATTGCCATCACTAAATTATTAGCCTTTTTTTCAGCGAAAAGTGGAAGTTTTAAAAAATCTTCTTTTTTTAATTTATAAATATCAACAATGCTTTTTACCAAACCTCTATTTACCAGTTCCTCCACAACAGATTCTCCTAAACCCTCTATATCCATTGCACCCCTTGATGCATAATGCAGTAAAGAACCCTTTATTCTCGCAGGACAATTTGGATTAATGCAATACCAATAAACCTCTTCCTCTTTTTCTTTTACAATTTCTCCATTACATTGTGGACATTTTTCAGGAACGCTTATTTTTTTCTCTATGCCTTTTCTTTTTGAAATAATTACTTTAACAATTTTTGGAATTACCTCTCCTGCACGCTCTATTAATACCGTATCTCCAATCCTTATATCAAGGCGTTTAACCTCATCAAAGTTATGTAGCGTTGCATGTGAAATAGTCACTCCTGAACATTCTACAGGTTTTAAAACAGCCACAGGGGTGATAATACCAGTTCTGCCAACTCCAAATTCAATATTTGTAACAACTGTTGTAGCCTGCTGCGCTGGAAATTTATATGCAACAGCCCAGCGAGGAGCCTTAAGGGTTTCGCCTAATTCTTTCTGGAGTTTAAAATTATTCACTTTTATCACCATACCATCAATATCATACTCTAAACTAAAACGCTTATCTTGCCAACTCAAACAGTAATCAATTGCTTCTTTTAAATTTCTACAATGTTTACTAAAAGGATTTACCCTTAATCCAAAAAATTTCATAGTTTCCAAAAATTCCCAATGTGTTTTAAATTCATAATCACTAGCTAAACCAAAAGAATGAACAAAATATTTTAAGTTTCTCTCTGCAACTAATGTTGGATTTAATAATTTTAATGACCCACTTGCTGCATTTCGTGGATTTGCAAAAAGTGGCTCATTATTTTGAAGTCTAATTTTATTAATTTTTTCTAAATCTTTTTTCTCCATATAAATTTCACCTCTAACTTCTAAAATTTTTGGGATATTTTCTCCGAGCAATCTAAGTGGCAGAGATTTTATTGTTTTTATATTTATAGTTACGTCCTCTCCAACCTCACCATCTCCTCTTGTAGCACCAACTTTTAAAATGCCATTTTCATAAGTCAAAGAACAACTAACCCCATCTATTTTTAATTCAACCACATAATCAATCTCTATATTTCGTTTTAAAATTCTTTTTATTTTTTCTTCCCATTCTTTAAGTTCTTCTACTGAATATGTATTATCTAAAGAAAGCATTTTTATTTTGTGCTTAACAGTGGGGAAACCTTCTAATACGCCACCAGAAACCCTTTGTGTGGGAGAATCGGGTGTTATAAATTGTGGATATTTTTCTTCCAATTCTTTTAGATGCCTGATTAGCTCATCATACTCTTTATCTGAGATTTCAGGGTCACTTAAGACATAATAACGTCTGTCAGCTTCTCGAATTTTTTGTCGCAGTTCTTCAATTTCTTTTTTTACTTTTTCTAACTCCACTTTTAACCTCCAATGTATAATCTTGTTGCAAGGATTTGTGGCAAGCCCTCTTCTAAAATCTTTTCTGCCGCTTTTTTAATATTATACTCTAATCTTTTAAAAAAAACTCTTCTCCTATCACTATCATATATACATACACAACTTCTATTATCTCTATCTCTGGGTTGACCAACGCTACCTACATTTATAATATATTTTGTGTTCTTTTGTATCTCTAACTCCATATCGGGCATATACATAACCTTACCATTACAGTATACATAACTTTCCCTCCTATGTGAATGCCCAACAAACAATATATCTTTTTTTAATAAAGAAAAATTACGCCAACTATCCATTATACCTAAAATATAATTAAACTTTTGAGGTTCTTCTAAACTTCCATGAACGCAAACAAAGTTATCCTCTTCATAGAAAAGCAAAAAACTCTTAATGTATAAACAATCATCAAAAGAAATTTTTTCTTTTGTCCAAAGTAGGGCTATCTTTGCATACTCATTAAAATAATCTAGCTCTAATTTGCCAACAGCAGCCCAATCATGATTTCCGGCAATGCTAACAGGATTTAGGTTTTTAAGTAAATATAAGCATTCTTTCGGATTTGCTCCATAACCAACTATATCACCAATAAATATGTATTTATCAATTTGATTACTTTTATAAAAATCATAAACAATACTGAATGCTTCTAAATTACTGTGAACATCCGAAAAAATACCATATCGCATAAAAATGAATTATTTAAAATCTTATTTGAAAATCATTATATTTATTTGTAAAAGAAAACTCATCTAAATTATAATCTCTTATATACCCTCTAAATTCTTCTTTTAGCTCATCTAAAAAGTTATCTAAATCAGTTTTTTCACCTTCAACCTCTAGCTCAACATCTCCATTTGCTAAATTCTTAACCCATCCACAAAGATTATATTTTTTTGCCAAATATCTAGTCGTATATCTAAAGCCTACACCTTGAACTCTACCAGAAAAAATTATATGATATAATTTTCTCATTGCTTTATAAAAATTTATCACCTACCTTAACTTTATGACCTATTACAAAAGCATATGCATCCATATTTTTTTTATTTTGGGGTTGTAATTTTTTAATTTTTAATATGCCCTTTTTTGTAGATACATATATACCAGTTTTATCAATTTTTACAATAGTCGCTGGTGGTTGCAATACTTTTTGTTCGCAAACTTCTGCCTCTAAAACTTTTATCATTGTCTGGTGAAAATAAGTATATGCTGATGGCCAACCTTTTAGTCCCCTTATTAAATTAAATATACATTTAGCTTCGTTATCCCAATTTATTTTACCGTCTTCTTTTTTTAATTTTGGTGCAAATGTGGCTAAATTTTGGTCTTGTGGCGTTAGTTTAAAGTTATTAGTCTTTATATTGTTTAATGTCTCTAAAAGTAAATCGACTGCCAAAAAAGCCAATTTATTTTTTAAAGAAATTGCATCATCTGTATCTAAAATTTCTATTGCTTTTTGCAAAATTATCTGGCCACTATCTATTTTTTCTGTAATCTTAAATATAGTTACGCCGCTATATTTTTCTCCATTAATAATTGCCCAATTTATTGGAGCAGGACCTCTATATTTTGGCAAAATTGATGGATGTATGCCTAATGGTAATATTTTTGGGATTAAAAGTAAATTTTTAGGTATTTTTTTACCATAGTCTACAACGATAAATAAATGTGGCTCAAATTTTCTTATCTTCTCAATAAGTTCTCCGTTATTTAAATTTTCTGGTGTAAGTAGGGTGAGATTATTTTCTTTAGCAAATAAACCTACTTCGGTCGGTAATTCTTTTAGACCCCTACCCTTTTTTTTAGGCGGTTGAGTTATAATTAAAGATGGAGAAATACTTTGTTGACAAAGTCTTTCTAAAATAATACAAGAAAATTCTGAACTACCAAAAAAAATATAACGCATCATCTAATGATAAGTGCTATTTTGAAAGAAGAAGCCCGTAATTGTTCTATTTCATTTTTTAAAATTTGCCGTAAGCGTATTTGGCTTTTTGATTTAATAACTAATTTATAATAAAATTTACCTCGCAATTTAGGTGGATAATTTTCTAAAGGTCCATAAACTTTAACATTTTTATATTGTTTTAATTTATTATACAAATTTTCTACCCTTTTAGAAAGTTTATTTTTATTTTTTCCACGTATTATGATATCTGCTATTTTTTTATAAGGTGGTAAATCAAATTGTTTGCGCAACTGTAATTCTTCTTTATAAAATTCCTCCCACTTTAATAAATTTTTAAAAATATAATGGTTTTTATTATGAGTCATTACATACAAAATATCTTTAAAAATATAAGAAAGTTTATTTATATATATGAAAGTATCATAGGTTGCCTGATAATCTGGTTGCGAAAGAAACATATCAGTATCTAAAAGAAAACCTACATCAAAAAACTCATCTTTATATAAAAAATTTAATATTTTTGATGTAGCAAGAATAATCTGTGTATCAGCTGTCATATCTTCTAAAGTTGCTATTTTTACATCTGGATATATATTTTTTAGTATAGCTTCTAATCTCTGTATGCCTAAACCCTTTCCTTTAATGTAACCTTTATTGCAAGCAAGACATATTTTTGGAATAACCTGTTTTCTGTAACAATAAGAACATATTCCAGTAGTAACATCCAGAAGATGTAAAAAACCAGAACAATATTGACATCTAAAAGAGTAACCACAACTATTACAATACAAAACCCTTGCAAAACCTTTTTTATTCCACAGTAAAACTATTTTTTTATTATCCGAAAGATTTTTTCTTATTAACTCTACCAAAAGCGGGCTAAAAATTTTCGAACCTTTTGTCTCTACTATTTCTATTTTTTTGTTTGCTGATAAATTATCTTTAAAATCTATTTGGCCGTTAAGAATAAATTTATATGTGGATAAACATGGGTAATCTGCGCTTAAAATTAAACTAATCTTTTTAAATTTTGAAAGCAAAGTTGCTAATTCCAAAAGATGATAGAAAGGCTTTTCTTCTTGAAAATAATAAGGGCTATTTTCATCTTCCACAATAAGCAAATTTAAATCTAAGGGGTAATAAAAAATTGCAACGCGTGTGCCTAGAATAAGACTTCTTTTTCTTGAATTTTGCCAATTTAAAAATAATTCTTTTTCTTTCTGCTGACTATGTAATATACAAATTCTGTCAGAAAAATCTTTTTCTAATATATTGCGCGCATAATTAAGATAAGATATTTGTGGAAATAAAATCATAACAGAACCTTTTTCCAACTCTTCTGCTACTATATTTTTCCAAAAAGTGTATCTTTTATTAAATGTATCATTTTTTATAAAAACTCTTTTAAATTTATCTTTCTGTGGCTTTATTATAGAAATCTCTTTAAAAAAAATCTTTCTAGGCTTTTTTAAATACTGTGGAAGCATCATAAAAACAAACTCATTTTGTGAATAAAGATAATATTTACTTAAAATAGATGCGAAATTTAGATGCTCTTTACTTATTGAGGGAAAATTTTCTAAATCACTAAGTATAGTTTTTAACTTATTAATTTTAATCTCTGAGGTGTTTCGAAAGGCAGAAATTACACCCACTCTCTTTTTATTATTAAAATCAACCAAAACTCGCATCCCAATTTTTAGTTTTAAAGAATTTGGTATTTTATAATCAAAACTTTTATTTATTGCAACAGGTAAAATTATCTTTGCAACAGAAAAGTTCATTTTGCCTTTAGTAATTGGATAAGATTTTTCTTTAAAATATCCCTAATGTCTCTAACCTCTATAGGATAATTTTGTTTAAAAAAATTATTTTTGAATGCAAAATAATCGATTGCATTTAAAAATTGTTTTTTACTTTTTGCAAATCTAGCCACACCGTGCTTAATTAAAAAATCCATATTTTCTTTTTCTTGGCCGGGTATAAAACTTGTAAAAATAAATGGCTTTTTCATATAAAGCCCTTCAAAAACTGTAAGACCACCTGGTTTAGTGATAATAGCGGAACTTAAATAAAATAACTCCCATATGTTTTCATATTTTAAAAAAAGTTTGACTGAAGGACATTTTAATTTCGAAAAATAATTTTTTAATTTTTTATTTCTTCCACATATGATAAAAATATTAAAATTATCTTTTAACTTTTTAATAGACCCCCTTAAATAAGGAAACTTTCCTCGTAAAGATGACATAAATAAAAGACAAGGTTTATCATCTAAAAAAAATTTTTTTCGCAAATTTTTTTCATTTAATTTTTCTAAAAATCCTTCTCTTAATGGAACATAGCCAGATATTATTTTATCTGTCTCTACATTATAAGAAATAAGTTCTTCTTTGGTTTGCTTTGTAGCAACAAAATAACGATCCACACAAGTATTTACCCATAATGGATGCGCTGCTAAATCTGTAACAATAGCAATAACTTTAAGTGGAAATTCTTTTTTTGCTTTTGCAATAAAATACAGTGGAAAAAAATGAGTTGTTATGATTATTTTTGGTTTTGTTTTTTTTAAATAAAGCAAAAATTTATTGGCTAAAAATAGATTAATTTTTTCAATACTTTTTTGTATACGTTTATTTTTTGTTCCATAAAAAAGTAGTCTCCATAAATTAGGCATATTTTGAGTTATATTTATATAACTATATGAAAAAAACTTCTTTACAAAATTAGATGAAAAATCTAAAAGGTCATATGAAGGTGCATTTAAGAACTTTTCTAAAGATATAGCCGCGATTTTATGCCCTTCCCCGAAACTTGCATATACCAGAAGAATATCACTCATAAATTTAAATTATCCAAAATGCTCACAAAGATAGTGGGAAGCGACTAAAAGATTATCAAAAATATATTCTGGCTCAAATTTCCAATGAGGGCGATTGGAAATTTTTTCTTTTCCAGAAAGTAACAAAATAGTCTTTGCACCAAATTTTCTTGCAGTCTCCATATCAACAAAAGAATCTCCTATAAAAAAACTGATATTTGGCTTTATTTTTAAATCAGAAAGTGCTCTGTGTAAAAGTGCTATTTTTGGCTTTCTGCAAAAACAATTATCTTCTTTGCGATGTGTGCAATAATAAACACCATCAATATAAACATCTTTCTTTTTTAGAACACTTAACATTTTTTTAGTAATAATATCTAAATTTTCTTTTGAAAATATTCTTTTACCAACTCCTGCTTGATTTGAAATAACAATTAATCTAAAATCATAAGAACATAATTTACGCAAACCCTCAATACTGCCAGGGATAAATTCAAATTCTTTCCAACTTTTTACATAATCATTATCGCCCGGATATTTATTAATTACACCGTCCCTATCTAAAAAAACTACCTTCATTTTTTAACTCCCAATATTTTGCATACGAAACTATCTGATACAAAGAAGAAAATATTGCCATCATAAATCCAATAAATCCATCTTTGTAGCCTTTTTTAATAAGAAAATAACGTATAAATCTATCTAAAACCCTCCATAAGGCATGTATTAAATTCATCTTATAATTTGCTTTTTTTGGGTTGAGTTTATATATTTTAAACCATTTTTGTGCTTCTTGCGTTGTCTGCCTATTTAATTTCTGCAAAAAATCTTCAAAATTTCTATAGGTATAATGTAAAATTGGATTTTGAAGATGTCCACATCTACCTTGTAAAAATGCGCGCGGATGGACTTCTACTTCTTCCCATCTAAATTTATTTTTATAAAAAAGTTTTAATTGTGCTGCGGGATATTGTGATGCTGCACGCATCCAATAATTTCCAATAAAATTTTTTCTTGGTATAGTAAAACCACTAAACTTCAAATTCGCTTTAGAATTAAAAATTTGTTCTATCTCTTTTTTTAATTCATCCGTTAAAACTTCATCTGCATCTAAACTTAATATCCAATTGCAACTTGCTTTTGTGTGCGCCCAATTCCGATGTTCTCCTTCATTGTTCATTTTTTTAACAAATATTTTATCTGTAAATTTGCTTGCAATTTCTTTCGTGCTATCGTAACTGTAGTCATCAACAATAATTATCTCTTCTGCCCAATCTTTTACGCTTTTAAGACACCTCTCTAACCTAGCCTCTTCGTTTTTAGTAATTACAACTACACTTATTGGCACTTTCATATATTTTAAATTGATGCAAAAACTTTTCCGTCTTCGCTAACCGAAGTAATCTTTACTGCTATTATTTCTCCTTTTGGGTAAATCCCTTTAAGCCATACTCTTATATAATTTTGAGTATATCCGACAACGTAACCATCACATTGCTCTTCAATAATCATCTCTTGCGTCTTTCCTAAAAAACTTTTTTTATATTCAATCGAGAAATCAAATGCTAATTTTTTTAAAAAATTATACCGCTTATATATTATTCTTTGGTCTTTAATTTTTGTATCTGAAAAAGCTGTTAAATTTCTTGGAGAAAATGTAAAAATATGCATCCGCATTGGTCTTACATCTTTTAAAAAATCAACGGTATTCTGAAATGTCAAATCATTTTCTGCTGGAAAGCCTATCATCATATCACAACTTATCGCGATAGAAGGATTTATTTTGCGCAATTTATAAACAAGATCTTTATATAACGAAACTGTTTCTACTTTATTCATTTTTTCCAAAACAGTATCGTCTCCACTTTGAAATGGTAGATGTATATGTGGACAAATTTTTGGATGGGAAAAAATCTTTATCAGTTGGTCTGTAACCAAACAAGGCTCAAGTGAACTTAATCTAATTCTAGTTGGATATCCTAATTCTAAAATTTCATTGATAAGAGTCTTGAGCCTTACATAGCCTGATAGATCTTTTCCATAAAGAGCTAAATTTACCCCACATAGCACTATTTCTTTATGATATCTGGCTAATCTTTTAAACTCTTCTATAACTTCTTCCTTTTTTCTACTTACAGAATTGCCTCGTATATAAGGAATTTTACAAAAAGAACAACAAAAATCACAACCATCTTGAATCTTTAAAAACGCACGCTCATTTGAAAAACTACTAATCTTTAATGACCATATATTTTTAGCCTGTAAAGTCCCATTATTTATTAACCCCACTAATGACTGCTTTTTATCTTGTGGAATAATGTAATCTACGCCCAACTCTTTTATTTTTTTACCATCATATTGCGCAAAACAACCGGTCACAACTATTTTAGCTTTTGGATATCTTTTTTTTGCACTTAAAATAGCCTCAATAGATTTTCTATCAGCCCTGTGCGTTACAGAACAGGTATTTATCACACACATATCAGCGTCGCTATCACATATAATATGACCTAAACGGCTAAATTCTTCCTTTAGCGCCTGTGTTTCATATTGATTAACCTTACAACCTAAAGTTAAAAATTTAATCCTCATAATAAAAAATAATTAAATAATCCGACTGCAAAAATAGCAGCTGTTTCAACTCTTAATGTGTTTTGGGAAAGTAAAATTTTTTTAAAATTATTTTTTTCTAACAAAATATACTCATCCTTATCAAAATCGCCTTCAGGTCCAACTATAATAAAAATCTCTTTGCTAAAATATTTTTTTAGATATGTATCTATTTTTTTACCATTTTTTGTTGCGACGAATTTTTCCTCAAAATCCATTTTAAGTATTTTATCAAACGAACTGGTCTCAAGTAATTGTGGGCACCATAGACGATCTGATTGCCGTGTTGCTTCAATAATTATTTTTATCCATCTTTTTATTTTTTCAGCTGATGGCCTATTATTTAAACTATTTTTGCAAAAAAATGGTATAAAACCACTCACCCCAAGTTCAGTTGTTTTTTGTAAAATAAAATCAATCTTTTCCTCTCTTAATAATGGAAAACCTAAAAATAATTTAAATTTTGTTTCTTCTTGGAGGCGCTCTAACTTTATATTTTTAAGAGTCACTAAATTTTTTGTTATTCTATCAACAATCGCACAATATTCTCTTCCCTCACCATCAAAAAGATATACTTTGTCTTCTTGTGATAAGCGCAAAACATCTCTTATCTTATGAACTATATCTTTATCTTCAATCACAACATTGTCTTTATCGGTTATTTCTTTAAAATATACCCTCACCTTTGACATTTTATTAAAAGAATTTCAGGAAGGTTTAAAAAATTATCTACTTGGCCTCTCAATTATATCTGAATCTGCTGTTACAATAGTTCCCTCTTCTAAATATGTGCCTTCTTTTAAATATGTGCCTTTTTTAATAGTTAGGTCTTTAAGCAATGAAACTTTTCCAAGTATAGTTGCTCCTCTCTTTCCAACAACTGCCCCATAAGGTCCAACTATTTTTTTGCCCCCAAAGCCTTCTTCACTAAAATGAATTGCCTGATACAATTCTACTTTTAATTTTTTATAGTTTGTTTTCCACCAATTAGCTGGTGCACCATGTTTTTGACATAAACTGGAAAGAAATAGCTCTTTATCAGGTAACTGCTCCCAAACTTGGGGTAAATATGTAGAGCTACCATAATCAGTGTGCAAAATAATCCCATCTTTATATGGGGTAATTTTTTCCAATAAATCTTTAGGATCACTAAAATCTAGCCGCTTTGGTTCTGTAAGTATACTTATTTCAATCTGTATATCATCTAACTCCTCAGGCGATACAGGGTATGGGAATCTAAAATCCTCTGTTGCAGCGGCTATCGCTCTACTTATAATATTTTTATATAGAGGTTGGTCAAATTCAAACATCCCTATGCAACCGCGTAAGCCATAATTGCGTTTAATTAAGGTCACAAAACATGGTCTTTTTTCTTTTAAATTTTCAGTTAATTCTTCAGGTTTTGGTTGTGGTATTTTCTTATACACTAAATACCAAACCAAAGTCTGTCTTGCCAAATTTAACATATATTCTTTTTCTTCTTTGGAATATTTTTCTTGTGCCCAAATGTTATTAGTTGACAAAGCCATAATTAAAACAAAAAAAAATTTTATTACATAACTTTTTTTAAGGTATATATGAAACCGCGCTAACATAACCTACAACTCTATTTTTATCGCCTGCCGTATCACCTGAATTTAAATATTTCAAAATCTTTATTTTTGCATTTTTATTCTTTGAATACAAAATAAAACTTATAAGTGGCATTATTCCGCAAGCCCTTCCACCATTTAACTGTTCTGAAACAAAAAGCGCATAATCTTCCATATTTTCTAATAAATTTATTGTTTGTCTATCAAAATTTACTGCCTCATCATACTTTAGATAATGTGAAAAGTCAGTTGAAACTATAATTAGAATTTTTTTATTTAAAGATAATTGAACTAATTTCTGTGCAAATTCTTTCAGTTCTTGGTAAGAAATTTTACCAAAAAGTATAGGAACGATTTTAACAGTACCAACTGTTTTTAAGATAAAAGGTAACTGCACCTCCAAAGAATGCTCGCCAACAAAATAATTGTTATTGAAATTAGCAAATTTAAGTAAACTGAATTGTTCTGTCAGCACTTTATCTATTTCTAAAACCCCTAATGGAACTTTAAAAAATCCCTCCTTATATATTGCTATACCTTCAAAATAGTAGCGATGAGTTGGACCTAACAAAATAACAGTTTCAAATTTTTCATTTTCTAAAATTTTATAACTGTATGCTGCTACCTTTCCAGAATACATATAACCTGCATGTGGAGAAACTATACCTAAAATTTGACCATCTATTTTTTCTTGGGCCTCTTTTAAAAAATCATCTATGATTGAATTTAACAGTTCTTGCTCTTTTGGATAAAATGTCCCGCAAAATTCGCAATCCTTAAAATCCTGCGCTTTTATAGTAAAGAAAATAAAAATAAACGAAAAAATTAAAACCTTCTTTCTCATCATAAATTATTATATTAAATTTCTTAAAACTATCAAGCCTATATTGGATGAGTCAAAATTTCTATTTATTAATTTAAGTTTATCAATTTTTACAAAATATACAAGAATATTTAGAAAAAACAGACTTTTATAAGTATATCACATCTGGTTTATCATTTTCTTTCTACTTGATAAATAGAATTTCCCCATCTTGTGGAGTTGAGTAGTTTAAATGCATCTAACTGTTTTTAAAATGAATAGAAAGATTAAAGGGAAGATTATTCTTATCTTGAAGTTCTTTTGGAAAAGGTGGAAATGGGCTAGCATTATAAATACTTTTTAAAGCAATTTCATTTAAAATTTCACTATCTGATTTTTTTATAAACCTAACCTCTAGGAGTTTGCCTTCCCGGCTAATTACAAAATTTAAAACTACAAAACCTGTTTGGTTTACATTGTATATATTATGTGCAATCTTACTTATTTGCGAACGAACAAGCCAATAATAGTCCATATATTTTGGAAGTTTTTTTAAATTTATATCAATAAATTCAGTTGTATCGACTTCTATAAATTTTTCTTGGATAATTTTTGGTTTTTCTAATGATATAGATTGTGACGACAATTTAAATGTTTCAAAAATATCTCCAACATAAGGCGGAGGTAAAAAAGTTGAGGTTTTTTTTTCTGAAATATCTCTATTGGTCTTCATAATATTTAAGTTTTGAGTAGAAAACATTTGATATTTTTCTTTATTTTTAAAAACTGTATTTGTTATAGATTGTTTCTGTAAAGAGTAATTTAGTAAACTAATTAAAGCTATATGTAGAATTAATGATAAAAAAAATGCAAACTTTTCGCTATTAGCACCTTTTATCATTGATACTTAAAAATTTTTATTTACATTTTATGCACTCTAAATTTATTAGAGAACCATTTTTATCAAAAAATAAATATATTTTCTCATCACTTAAAGGGGTGCCTTTAAAATATACAAATTTAATGCCTGTTTCTGTTAAATACTCAAGATTTGGATAACCAATTTTTTCTATAACAAATTTTTTTGACGCCCCTCTTTGAAGTTTATTTTCGAAAATATAAAACTTTAGGCGTTCAAACTTTTCTGCTTCTTCTTTTGCTGCTTTTTCTTTTAATTTTTCATTATGACTTAATTCAATCAATGTTCCTATCGCAGAGCCGCATCCAAAAACTAACAAAATATTTACAGCCAAAATTAATTTTATCAAACACTCAATTATTTTTTTATTCATTTATATCTGTATTTGCAAAATTTTTTTCAACAAAATCAATTATAAGTTGTTGGGTATGCGCTTCTATATTATAAAATTCTATACCCATGGCCGGAGATTCTAATGGTTGGATTTCTTCATCGGCAATCCAAATAACTTTTGCATCTAATTTTAATTCCATCTCGTCTGGCAAAAGATAGAATTTAGTTTGCAAGATTTCCCCAATAGAAAATATTTTATCGCAAACAATAAATGCACCGATTGCGCTTAAGTTTAAAATTTTTCCTTTATAAAAAATATCAGTTGGTGAAAATTTTTGTTTATATTCTATGTCGCCCTTATATGGGATTCGTCTAAAACGTCGACGTAGTTTCGCAGATGTAATTCTATCAAATATTTGGAGTTCCTTTAAAATTTTAATTGCATCTTCTTCTGTCTGATAATAATCAAATACCTTATCTAATCCAACAATAGTAAACAATTTTAGAATATGAGCTGGAACATTACAAAGCAACATATTCCCATTATGATTAATAACATTCTTATATGCAACTGCAATTAAAGATACCCCAACATAATCAATTATGTCTATCCCTTCAAAATTGCATATAATATTTTTAGACTTATTAACCAGCACCCATCCAATAGTTTCAATGAAATTTGATGCATTAATATCAATATTTCCTTCTAAATCAAGAATAACTATATTATCTTTTTCTCTTATATTTATTTTCATAAAATAAATATTATTTTCTTAAAATAAGATAGATAAAAAATAAAAACACACCTAATCCAATAGCCAAAATAATATAATCAAAAAAACTAAACACTTTCTTGCTAGCAGGTTCACTGCAAGACGTTGGTTTAGAAGTTGGTGATTTTGAAGGGTTATCTATAAAATTATTTAAAAATTGTCTACAGTCGTTGCAAATACATAAATGTTCTTCTACTTCTGTAGTTCTATCTTCAGTAATGGTGTGATTAACATATTCAGGTATTATTTTTCTAACTTCACTACAATCCATCTAAAATTAAAAATTTTATATATTCTATTTTTTAACATTTCTCCTTTTTCTCTCAGATGGTTTTGTATAATATTGGCGTTCGCGACACTCCTTTAAAATTCCCTCTCGTTTGCATTGAATATTAAATTTGCGCAACGCTTTTTCAAAATCTTCTTTTTTCTCTATCCTAACTTCTGCCATTATTCCTCCTTTTGATAGAATACTATATTTTTATATTATATCAAAAATTATTTAAACTACAATATTATTGGCGTGATTTTTTAATTTTATTTTGCGTAGCGCTTAATTAGGTCTAAAGCTATAATATTGCGCTGGATTTGATTTGTTCCTTCATAAATTTGAGTTATCTTTGCATCGCGCATAAATTTCTCTACCGGATAATCGCGCATATAACCATAACCTCCAAAAATTTGGACGGCATTTGTTGTTACTTCCATGGCCACATCAGAAGCAAACAACTTTGCCATAGCCGAGGCTGCGCCAACTTCTTTTTCACCTCTATCAACCATTAAAGCAACACTATAAACTAAACTTCTAGCAGCTTCTACCTTTGTTGCCATATCAGCAAGTATCCATTGTATTCCTTGAAAAGAACTGATTGGTTTACCAAATTGTACTCGTTTATGTGCATATTCAACTGCCAGCTCTAAAGCTCCTTGCGCTATACCAACTGCTTGAGCTGCAACACCCGGACGGGATTGATCAAAGGTTTTCATAGTCACAATAAAACCAATACCTTCTCTTCCGCCAAGTAAATTTTCTTTGCTCACCCTTACATCTGAAAAAATCAGTTCTCTTGTAGAAGATGTTCTAATTCCTAATTTTTCTTCCTTTTTCCCAAAAGTAAAACCTTCTGTTCCCTTCTCAACAATAAAAGCAGATACTCCACGTGGTCCTTTTGATTTATCGGTTACAGCAATAACAGTATAAATCTCTGCCTCCCCACCATTTGTGATAAAATGCTTTGTGCCATTTAAAATATAGTGATCACCTTCTTTTTTAGCAACGGTCCTAATTGCTGAAGCGTCAGAACCAGCCTCAGGTTCAGTCAAAGCAAACGCTGCCAATTTACTACCTGATGCTAGTTGTGGTAAATATTTTTTCTTCTGTTCTTCTGTTCCATATAAAAGTATTGGAAACATACCTAAAAATGAAGCGGCATAAGAAGCAGCAACACCACCATCTACTCTTGAAATCTCTTCTGTAGCTATACATAGCTCCAACAAACCTCCACCCATACCACCATATTCTTGTGGTATGCAAATGGAAAAAAGATCTGACTGAGCCAATATCTTCATGATCTCCCAAGGAAACTCTTCTTTTTCATCTAGTTCTCTTGAGTATGGCTTTATCTTTTCTTCAGCAATTTGACGACATAAATTTTTAAGCATCTCCTGTTCTTCTGTTAATTTGTAGTTAATGAGTGACATAATATTTCCTCCCAATGACAATTTCTCTAACTTATTGTATAAATTACAGCCTCTTCATGACAATTTGGGAAAAATATACAATTTACACAATCGCTCCAAATTTTATGAGGCAACTGCCTTCTATTGATTGATAAAAATTTAAGTTTTAAAAAAAATGATGGAATAAATGTTAAAGCAAAAACTTTTTTAACGCCTAAACTTTTTGCCTCTTCTAAACATCTCAAAACTAACTTTTTCCCAATACCTTTATTATGATATTCTTTTTTTACCGCAAGTGATTTTATCTCTGCCAAACCCTCCCAACCTACAATATGTAAAGCGCAACAGCCTACAACTTTTCTATTATATTCATAAACCCAAAAATCTCTTATATTTTCATAAATATAATTCAAAGAACGCTCCAGGAGACGGCCTTTCTTTGCCCAGCTATTTATAATTTTATAAATACTCTCTGCATCGGAAATTTTAGCTTTTCGTATCATTGAAAAAAAACGTAATGCCTCCTAGTATAAAATCAGTATTTATACCATTGTTTGGATGCTTTATGCTAGCATTAGAAAGATGTCTATATCTATACTCAGCTGTAATAGCAATATTATCTTTGATAAAAAAATGAAAGCCTAAAGCGCCTTGTGAGAGAAAATTATACTGCGTCGATTGTTCATAAGTATGCTGGCTCATATAAGAGATGCCTTCTCCTGCTTTTATGTAAGGTTGAAAAGTTTCACTTAATGGAAAAACATATTTTAAAAGAAAATTACAACCTGCCTCAATATTATCATTTGGCTTTAATATAGTATTAGCAAAAGGCTCAAGAACAAAATCAATTTTTCCTTTTGTTTTCAAACCAATTTTTTCTAAAAAACCCCTTACATCAAAATCAAAATCCAAAAAAAGCGGCACTCCTTGATAGGTACTATTTGTCTCTTCTAAATCTTTCTGCCACAGACCAAAGTAACCACTTAACAATTCAATCCCATCAATAGCAAAACACTTTAAAAAACAAATCGTTAAAAAAACAAAAACAAATCCCACTATTTTTTTATACATAACTCCTCCGCTTTGATTAATAATCTAAAGTCTTTTGAAATTTATTTATGCGTTTACCTTTAGAACTAAGGTTTGGCTCTGCTATATAATAACCTTTATGAAAAATTCCTTTATTTTTTTGCATCTGTGAGGTAGCATAAAAACTTTTAGATTTACTTTTTTGAATTGCTTTTCCCATTTTTATATCAGTGTATGTTGTAACTAATTTTTGTTCTTTAAGAGTGGGGGATTCTACATTAATTAATGATTTAGGAGGGCTATCTGGGGAAAATTTTCTTACTTGCAAAAAATATTTTTCAGCTTCTTTTGGTTTTTCTAATTTTGAATACAAAAGACCTAAATCATAATTTGCTCTGATATTATTTTTATCTTGATTTAATACTTTATTAAATATATCTAAAGCCTCATCGTATCTTTTTAGTTTAACCAAAATCTCTCCCATACTTAAATTTGCATCAAAGAATGTAGGTGTAATTAAGACGGCTTTTTTAAAATTCTCTAACGCTAAATAAGTTGCCCCTTTTTCAAAATATATATTACCTAATATATAATATGCTTTACTATTTTCTGGATTAAGAAAAATGCTTTCTTCAAGAAGGCTTATGGCTTGTTCAAGCCTATTTTCTCCATGCGCTATTTCAGCTTGTTCTAAAATTTTTTGAGCAAGAATTGTTGTATCTTGATTATATTTTGCTTTTAGGGATTCAATTGCTTCGCAAGCCTTCTGATAAAGTTGGGATTGGTTGTTTCTAGAAAATGCATTTTTTGCTTTGATTATATTTATTAAGGCAGGCTCTCCCTCCCCAACTACATCATAACAATATCCTAAATAGTATAGAGCCTCCCCAAAATCTGGATAAATCTCTATAGCCTTTAAGAAATACTCTTTTGCTTTATTATATTCGTTAGTTTTAAAATATAAAAGGCCAAGGTTATAATAAAGAACTTCTTTTTTAGAATAAGTATCAGCTGCCAGTTTTTCAGCTTCAGAAAAAAGACGTAAAGCAGTTTCATAATCTTGTTGATATAGATGTATTATTCCTAAATTAACATATGCGTCTGGTTGAGTTGGGTCTATATTTAAAGCCTTCCAAAAATATTTTTTTGCTTCTTCAAAATTTTCTTCTTCAAAATTTTTTAAGCCATAGCCTACATAACTTTTATAAAGAGCCTCCCCTGAAAGTTGTTCTTCTGTTTCTAAGAGTTTTTGAGTTTTCTGATAGTTGTCGCAAAAGAGAAAAGGACTAAAAACTATTTCGAAAATTAATCCAATACTGATATAGAAAATAAAAATTTTCATATGTGACAATTATTATACTATAAATAATTAAAAAGTCAAAATGTCTTATAAAATTTATTTAAATAATTTTTTCTTCTAAAGAATTGTACCACCTATTATGCAATTTTTCTAATGATACATCTAACAAAACTTTATTTTTTTTATAAATAATTAAATTTTTCCCACCTGTTTTACCAATCACTTTAAATGGTGCGTTATTTTTTTGCGCAATTTTTCTTATATGCTCAACTGAATTTTTTGGACAAGAAATTATTATCCTTGATTGTGTCTCACCAAAAAGCAAAGCATCTTCTCGAATATTAAAATCTAATCCATAAATAATAGCCCCTATCATATTTTCTTTATCAAATATACAACATTCAGCAAGTGCAACCGCAAGTCCTCCTTCTGAACAATCATGCGCTGAACTAACTAAACTTCTACTTATACTTTCCAATGTTGTTTTTTGGACGGCTTTCTCTAAAGCTAAATCTAAACTTGGCGCATCTCCACTAAATACCTTATAAATTTTTGATAAATATTCACTCGCACCTAGCTCGTTTTTGCAAACTCCTAAAAGAATTATTACATCATCTTCTTTTTTAAAATAATGAGAGGTGGCTTTTCCTACATCATATATAACTCCAATCATACCTATTATAGGTGTTGGATAAACTCTTCCTTTTGGGCTTTCATTATAAAAAGAAACATTCCCGCTTACAACCGCTAAATTAAAATATTTACAGGCACTCGCTATACCCTTTATACAATTTTTAAACTCCCAAAAAACGGTTGGATTATTTGGATTTCCGAAATTTAAACAATCAGTAACTGCCAAAGGTTCTGCTCCACTACAAACTAAATTCCTTGCCGCCTCTGCTACTGCAATTTGAGCACCTCTATATGGATTTACAAAACAATAACGACTATTGCAATCAGTTGTTGCTGCAATCGCTTTATTTGTTCCTTTTAATTTTAAAACTGCTGCATCAGAACCGGGTAATATGACTGTATTTGTTTGAACCATATGATCATATTGCTCATATACCCATTTTTTACTACAAATATTTTCTGAACCTAACAAAGTAAGCAAAATTTTATTATAATTTTTTATTTTTGAAATTTTTTTTAGATTTAAACTTCGTAGGATTTTTAAGTATTTTGGTTTTTCAGCTTTACGATTATATAGAGGTGCATTTACAAGTGATTTTGCCGGAATTTTTGCAACTGTTTGATTTTTATATTTAATATCTATAAATTTTGTATTCGTGATTTTGCCAATGACTTCTGCATTAAGGCCCCATTTTTGAAAAATTTTTTTTATTTTTTTTTCTTTACCTTCTTTAACGCACATAAGCATTCGTTCCTGCGACTCAGACATCATTATCTCCCAAGGCTCTAAATTCTTCTGACGCAAAGGAACACGCTCGAGTTCTATCTGGGCTCCTACATCTCCTGTAGCTACCATCTCACTTATTGAACAAGTAAGCCCTGCTGCTCCCATATCCTTTATCCCAACGATATCGCCCGTCTCTAAAGCCTCCAATGTTGCTTCAATAAGACATTTTTCCATAAAGGGATCACCAATTTGAACTGTAGGTCTTTTTTCATCTTTTTCCTTAAATTCGCATGAAGCCAAAACGCTACATCCACCAATACCATCCCTACCAGTGCTAGCCCCGGCATAAATAAGAGAATTACCAACGCCTTCTGCTTTTGCTCTAACTACTTTTTCTGGATCAACTACTCCTATACACATTACATTTACAAGACAATTTCCACTATAGCATTTCTCAAAATAAATTTCTCCGCCTACTGTTGGCACGCCTACACAATTTCCATAAAACTGTATTCCATCAACAACACCTTTAAATATATAACGATTATAAGCTTTATTTATAGGACCGAAACGTAAAGAATCAAGTAAAGCAATAGGCCTTGCCCCACAAGTAAAAATATCTCTAATAATACCGCCTACACCAGTTGCCGCTCCTTGATGGGGTTCTACTTGTGAAGGGTGGTTGTGACTTTCCATTTTAAAAACAATTGCTAAATTTTTATCTATAACTACTCCTCCTGCATCTTCGCCAATTAAGGTTTTTGCTTTACCTTTTTTTGGCAATAATTTAAGTAGTTTCTTTGAAGAACAATATCCGCAGTGTTCAGACCACTCTACAGAAAAAATAGCTAATTCAGTAGGTGTTGGTTCTCTTTTTAGTATTTCTAATATTTTTTTATATTGAGGGGTTGCAAGGCCTAAAGATTTGTATATATGTGGTTTTATCATATTTTAAAATTAAAGCTTATTTTCTATCCAATTTATGATTGATTTAAAAATCAAAAGACCATCAGTGGAGCTTAATAACTTTTCTGAACTTCTTTCAGGATGTGGCATTAAACCTAAAACATTACCTTTTTTATTTATTATTCCAGAAATATTATCTATTGCACCATTTGGATTATGAATTTTACTAACCTCTCCGCTTTTATCACAATAACGAAAAACAATCTGATTATTTTTTTTTAATTCTTCTAAACCTTCTGTATCAATATAGTAATTACCTTCATTGTGGGCTATTGGAATTTTTAAAACTTGGTTTGTCTTACATAAATTTGTAAAAGGTGTATTAGTATTCTCAACCCTTATATAAACATATTTACATATAAAACGACAATTCTCATTTCTTATCATTGCACCAGAAAGTAAACCTGCCTCAAGCAATATCTGGAAACCATTACAAATGCCAATTACCAATTTTCCCTTCTCTACAAAATCATAAATAGATCTCATTATAGGAGAAAATCTTGCAATAGCACCTGCCCTTAAATAATCTCCATAACTAAATCCCCCTGGCAATATTATGCAATCAAAATTATTTATTTCTGTTGATTGATGCCAAAGATATTCAACAGGCTTATTTAAAATATTCTTTATCACATAGAAACAATCTTGATCGCAATTAGAACCAGGAAAAACCACCACTCCAAATTTCATATTGACCAATATTTTTATTTTATTTTGAAACTATAATCTTCAATTATAGGGTTAGCTAAAAGTCTTTCGCACATCTGTCGTATCTGTTTTTCAGCCTCTATTTTGTCATCGCAATTTAAATTAATAATTATTAATTTACCCATACCCACCTTTTCAACATTTTTGTATCCCAAAGCCTCTAATGCGCGTTTTATTGTAATACCTTGTGGATCTGCAAGATCTTTTTTAAGTGTAATATAAATTTCTGCCTCAACCATAAAAACTCCTTTTATTTAACCTGTTTTTATTTTGCTAACAAAATATTTTCTTAACTATATCAGAAAAATATTAGCTGTCAAGAAAGTTAATAGAGTTTTAAAAAAACTAAGAATTTTAAGTCATTGGGTGGTGAGAATTTATTTGAAATTACTCTTTTTCAATGTCAGAAAGGAATTTGTCAAGATACTCATCTGCTTCTTGCATGGTCTCAAAAAGGGATTCAGGTAAGGCTTTTATAAGATTAAAAACTTGATGTATTTTAGGTTTTAGATTTGTTATTAATAGAACTGCTTTATTTTTTTCTAAAGCAGCCTTAATCTTAAATATAGCACTTAAACCCAAACTACTTATATAATCCAAATCTTTCATATCTAATATTATAGCTTTAATAGAAGAATTAATTAGTGGTAGGGCAACTTTTTCTAATTCTAAATATGTATCTGTTTCAAGAGAGCCAATTAATTTTAAAATGAAAACCCCTTCTTCCTTTTTACTAACTGTAACATTAAGATTCATTGATTATCACCGATTACTTTATTTATCATAGTCAATATCTCATTAGCTGTCACTGGCTTTGCTAAAACATAATGTTTTCCACTTTTTTTTATTAATTCTTCTTCTCCTTTTTTTAAAATTCCTGTTAAAAATATTATCGGAATGTTAGAGGTTTGAGGCTTTTTTGAAAGAGTAAACGCAACTTCTCCTCCATCTATATCTGGAAGGATAATGTCTAAAATAATAACATCAGGTAAGTTTTCTTCTGCAAGTTTTATGGCTTGGTAGCCACTGATTGTTGAAAAAACTTCAAAGTTAGCGCGTCTTAAAATCTCTGTTAAACTATTCAAAACAACCTCATCATCATCAACAACTAATATTTTTTTGGAAGGAGTATTCTCCATCAATTTATACGATATCACTTTTTTTTATTCTGTCAAGAAGCTTTAAATTTAGGCAACGGAAATAGGAAGAGAGATCGTGTCTCTAAAGGTTTAAAGAAAATTAAAAAGAACTTTTTAAAAATTTTCACAATTTATTAAACTATAATCAATTTAGAAATATTTTTAGTTTATTGACTTTTTTAAAGAACTAAATTAAGTAACGCACTGACAAATATTGCGGTAAATAACATTAAAAAAATAATTTTTGCTGTTCTTTTTGGCCCCATCTCTTTTAGTAAAGTAAAAAATGTAGCAATGCAAGGCAAATATAAAACCATAAATACAGAAGCGATCAAAATTTGTTTTATATTAAGATTAAAAGGTGTAAGTAGCGCGATAGAAACGTCTTTTCTTAAAAAACCTAATATCATTACAGGAACTATTTCTTTAGGAAGACCAAACAGCCATATTAAAGGCTTGCCAAAGATTTTAGCGATAAAATTTGTTATTCCAAAAATATCAAGCACACCTGCAATAAATACACCAAAAATTATCATTGGGACTGCTTCTTGCAAAAATGCTTTTAGTCTTATCCATAGTTTTTTAATCAATGTTGGGATATATGGTAACCTATACGGAGGAATTTCAACGAAAAGTTCTGGAGTTTCACCTTTAAGAATTTTATGTAGAATAAATCCATTTATTATTGCGATAAAAAATAAAATTGAAAATATTAAAAAAAGATATCTTATCCCATAAGGACTAACTAAACTTATTATCATTGCTGTTTGTGGCATACACGGGGACATCATTAAGATTAAAGCAGTAGCAATCATTTTTTCTCTTTCTGTTTCTAAAATTCTAGTAGCAAGCATGCCCGGAACTTTACAACCAAATCCTAAAAGTATAGGTATAGAAGTATAACCATGAACACCTATTCTGTGCAAAAAAACATCTAGCAAAACCCCTACGCGTGGCAAGTACCCTATGTCTTCTAAAAAACCTAAAACAATATAAAATGAGAGTATATATGGTAAAACCGCAACAAAAGGAATATAAAGACCTGTGGTTAGCAGACCAAATGACTCCATAACCTTATGCGTTGTGCCTAATAATAAATCCTGCAAAAATTTTATAGGAATTGTTTTTTCAACTATATTACTAATAAATGGAACATAATATTCATTAAATATCGGCTCAATTAATAAAATTAACCCTTCAGCGATAAACCTAACTATCTTAAATGTGATATACAAAACTATTAAAGCAAAAAGAATTCCTGTTAATGGCCTTATGGAAATTTCTGAAAGTTGATCGAGAAAAGTGTGGTGTTTATGGGATAATTTTTGAACACGATTGATTATCTTTCCTATTTCTTTCCATTTTTCTTCTTCAACAAATTCATAAGTTTTTGATCTTGCCTCTTTTAATCTATCTATAAGTTCCTTTATGCCTTCACCAGTCCTTGCACATGTTGCAACAACAGGCACCCCAAGTAGTTTTTCAAGTTCTTTAACATCTATTGATATACCTTTATGTTTTGTTTCATCCCAAAAATTTAAAGCAACGATAACCGGAATATTTTTTTTTAGCAATTGTAAAGTAAGGTTAAGATTCCTCTCTAAATTTGTAGAATCAACTATATTAATTACTATATCCGCGCCTTCCTCCAACATCTTAACAGCAACTTCTTCGGCTTTTGAAGTGGCGTAAAGAGAATAAGTTCCCGGAACATCTATAACTTCAATCTTTTCATCGCCAGCTTTTATATAACCTTTACAATATTCAACTGTTGTGCCCGGATAATTTGAACAAATAACATCTATACCAGTTAAGCGAGAAAAGAGCGCACTTTTACCAACATTTGGATTTCCTATTAAAAATACCCTTTTCATCAAATTTTTTCTACAATAATTTTTTTTGCCATTCCAAAACCAATCGCAACATAAGTATTGGCTATCTTTAATATCTGCGGACCTTTCAAAATTTGTGAACCAATTTTTTTTATTTCCACCCCAGGCCTTATACCAAGAGTGTCTAACTTTTTAATTAATCCACATCCACCATGAATTTCAACAACTTTTGCTTTTTGACCTTCGTTTAATTGAGTAACGTCGGTTTTTGTTTTCATTTTCTTTTCTTTTCTAAAAACTTGACAAACCCACAAATCAAATTTTGATTTTTAGAGCTCTGATGTACTTTTAAAAATTCTAAAAATGCCACTAGTTTCTCTAAAGTTTTAGAACTTATACAATGCTCCAATTCGCAAGCATCTTTTTCTGCAACTTTGTCATCTATGTTAAGAACCTCTGTTAAAAATTCAGTAAGTTTCTTATGGACGCGATAGATTTTGCTGCCAATAATCTGACCTTTTTCAGTTAACTCAACATAGCCATACTTTTGGTGATTTATAAGTTTTTGAGCTTTTAAAATACACAATGCAGAATGCACTGATGGCATAGTAACATCCATTTTTTTTGCGATATCTTTGACTCTTACTGCTTTGTTTTGATTACTAAGTATAACTATTGTTTCAAGATAATCCTCAATATTAGAACTCAATTGACCTTTCATATTTTAAAGTTAGTTTTATATAACAAAGTTAAATATATCTAACTTTATTTTACAAGTTATTCATCTAAAAGTCAAATACTTTTTAGATTTAATAGGACTTATTTTAGGCGCATCATACCCAATTTTAACCCCTTTATTTTCCACTTCGTAAGTGGAAAGGGGTAGTAT
>JAMWCT010000072.1 GCA_023819525.1 Candidatus Omnitrophota bacterium | reverse complement strand
ATAACCTCTGGTTGTTTTGATAAACCCATTCTTTGGCTATAAGCCAATCTTTGTTCATAAGTATTCAAATTATTTCTTTTTAATACATTATATATACCATGATTACCAACATTCTCTAATAAACTGGCAATTTTGTGAGAAGAATAATCAGGATGGTCTTCAACTATTTTTAAAATCTCTTTTTCTAAATCTGGCTTCACAGCCTTCCAGTGATTTTCTCCCTTAACCGGATTATCAGTTAAAGCTAAGATTCTTGCTTCTGGTTTTGAATTTAAATATTTTTTAAGCCAACGGTAAAATGTTAAACGAGAAATGCCCAACTGACGACCTATTTCGGCTATCGAATATTTTTTTTCTAAAAATAATCTTATAGTTTCAATTTTTTGTTGGGCAGAAAATCTTTTTTTAAGAACAAATTTTGTCATTTTATCGTAACATTTAATGGAGACTTAAGATATAAACATCTTAAAATAAACAATTACCTATGTCAACAACCGCTTTTAAAATCCTATCTAAAAGCATTAAAAAGCATCAAAAACTTCTAAAAATATCCGCAAATTGCCATCACAAAACAATCAATAATTACCAAAATATATCAACGTCTTTTAAGAAGGGTTATTTTAAAAAATTAATTAAAAATATCTTTTCTTTCTTTTTTAAAAAAACAGCAGTTAAAAATATTTAAATTTTTTAAAAATCAAAAACAAGTAAAAAAAGAGATTGTCAATCCTTTTTGGCAATTAAAAAAATAATTTGCTAAACTTAAAAATCTAAATTTTTAATTAAAAAATTAAATAAAAAAAATTTTTATTCCTTTTTTAAAAACTTATATAAGGCCGATTCTCTTTTGCTGTAAACTTTCTGCAGATAATCTTTTTCTTCGGGTGTAAAAAACCAAACGTAAACATGGCATCGTTTCCTCCTAAAAATATAAATCTTATGTTCCTTTAAAAACCATTTTTCTTTAAGTTGTCTTTTTCTCTTAAAAAATTATTGACGAGATTAATTTTTTCTTCAAAATTAATACCTAAATAAACTCTTCTGCCGCAAAAGCCTGATATAAATTCCGTAAAACCAGTTTGCTAAAACTATATTGTTAAAATCATGGCTAAGCTTAAGCTAATTTAAAACTTTTGCCTCTAATAAAATATGATAATAATAATTATATTTTGTATCATTTTGTATATTTTTTATAGTTTCGAAAGCTATTTTAACATTTGTTAAATTCATTATTAAAATAACTGCCGCCAAAAACCAGCGGTCTAAAAAATAACGCCATTTGAGTTTAAATCCGATTAAAATTACTTTTTAAAAATAAAAAAGCTTTTTGTCGTCAAAAAAACCAAAAGAAAATGCTATCCTTTAATCAACTGACGTTAAAAACTTAAAGGAAAAAGCAATATCAAGGTGGTTACCAACTAGGTTATTAAAAATTGGTTGCCTTTCTTTTTTCAATAATTTTTCTACCCTAATTAAGGCAAAAGGGGCAATAAAACCATAGTCGGCTAACAATTCTCTTACCGAAGGCAAATATAAAATATTTTGTTTAAACCTAAAATAAATAATTTCTTTTGACTATCAATTAAAGAAATTTACCGAATTTTATGTTATTATAACAGCAAAATGTTTATGCTTGCTTAAAAAACGTCACCAAAAAATTTTTACAAACGATAATAAAAGATTAAAAACTCAAAAGAAAAGAATACAGGCTTAATGAATAAAAATAGAACAGAAATAGGTTTTGCAAACTATCATTATTCATTATTAAAGTATTAAAATTAATGAGAAAAAAATTATCTCTTCTTGCTTTAATATGGATAATATCTATAAAATTAAGGGTTCTATTTTTTCCTAAAATGGCGTTGGCGGCAAATTTTACTCGAGGAGAAGAAACCGCTCAAAATTTTGGTGTTCACGAGATTGTTTTAACTGGGAACGGGTCCGTAACTAATCCCTTTGACACCCAAACAACGATTACTTTTATTTCCCCTACTAATAAAACGATACCAGTTAATGCTTTTTATGATGGCGGTAACACTTGGCGGGCTCGAGTTTATATCAATGAAATCGGAAGTTGGAAATGGCAATCATCGTCAACCGATTCAGGGTTAAATAATAAAAGTGGTTCCTTTATAGTGGTAAATTCAAATTTAAGGGGAATGCTTAGAAAACATAAGCAAAATCCTCGTCAATTGATGACTGATAATGAACAAACATTTATTAATATCGCCGATACTGCTTATTTCTTTTTCTCTACCAATGAAACCGATTGGCAAAAATATATCAAAGACGATATAAATTATGGTATTTCTTCTATTAGAAGCGATGCTTTGGGAGGAGGACTAACTTGGGATATGTATTGGAGCGATACTAGTAAAACAAGGTTTAATCTTACTAATTTTCAAAATATGGATGCAAGGCTTCAGTGGCTGCTTAACAACTATCCAAATCTACAGGTACAAATTAAACTAGTTCCTGGTCCAAGTTCTTACGGCGCCGATGAAACTGTATGGCAAACTTTATCTCAAACAACTCGAACAAATCTTCTCCGTTATCTAATTGCCAGATGGTCCGCTTATCCCAATCTGTTCTTTGAAGTAACTAATGATACTCGCTGCACTTCCTCTTACCCCAATACTCGAGCAATGGCGCGTGAAATTGGCAATTATTTTCTTAATAATGACCCCTGGAAACATTTGTTATCCTTTGGACCCACCCGTGATATGAACTTCTGTTTTACCTCTTCCGCTGATAATTGGGTAAGCTATATCACCCTTGAAACTTCCTACGATCTTTCTGCCGATAAAATCCAAACAAACTCAACTTTGCCTTTGCCTATCTATAACGAGGAAGACTATTATGAAACTTATAACCCACCAACAAATCCCCGCTATTTTTATCGTCGTCTTTTATGGTCGTGGCTTTTATCGGGCGGTTCCGCTACTTACGGAGGAGATTGGGATGCTTTAACTCCCTATTCTCAAACTAATCTTGTCGGTTTAGATTCAATTCCTTTTATCTCTTCTTATTTTACCGACCGCCATATAGACCTTGCTTTGTTCCAACCTGCTGATGAACTGGTTCAGCAG
Organism: Candidatus Omnitrophota bacterium; assembly: GCA_023819525.1. Taxonomy (GTDB): domain Bacteria; phylum Omnitrophota; class Gorgyraeia; order Duberdicusellales; family 4484-171; genus JAMWCT01. The sequence continues at coordinate 4,826 of JAMWCT010000072.1, read as the reverse complement.
ATAAACGCTCCTACTCCCGAGGGAAATAACGGTCCTTCCCGACCCCAAGCAGCCCGACGAGGAAATGAAGAATTTATAGTTTATATTCCCAATGCTGCTAATGGTGAAGTAAGCGGATTTACCGACGGAACTATTTCTTCCGCCGAAACTAGTCGTCGTCAAGCAATTTTAGATAATACTAAAACTCCAACAGTCGAAGTTAATTTAAGTAATATCACAGGAATGTTTCGGGTAGAATGGTACCGAGCTTATGATGGGTTTTCTCAAAAAGGAAGTTCGGTTGCCGGCGGAGATTATCGCAAATTTACCTCACCTTGGCAAGGCTATGATGTGGTTTTAAGACTAGTTTCTACTACTTCTTCTCCTTCTAGTACTCCCACACCTACTCCCACACCTATATCAACAATTGTTCGTTGTGATGAATCCTGTACTAGTGCCAATTCTATCTGTGAAGAAGGGTTAATTTGCTATCTCACCAATAGTCTTCCTGGATCTGAAAAATGTCGCCATCCACAATGTGTTGAAGAAAATGATTGTCAATGCAAAAAATGTCTTCCTTCTGAAACCAAAGAAAAATGTTTAATAAGATATTATGGTGTTTTTACTTCCTCTGTTGATTTGGATTTAAATAAAGATCGTAAAATTAATTCTCTCGACTTTATTAAATATGCCCTGAAATTATAATAATCAGTCAAAAAATCGAGAGGATGTTTTGTAAAAAACATCGCCGACACTTTTTTAAAATAATTAAGTATAATTAACAAAGATTAACAAAACAAATATAAACAGAAGATATTTTTGTAAACTTTAGCATAGCCGGCTTTTATAAAAGTAGTCTCTGGTTATTAAAAGATGTCTTTTAATTCTGATTAAAAATTATATTTTTTAACCACTTTATTAAATTTAACTGGCGGCATCATTATCTCGTTGGCGCTCTTTTTTGGCATCCAAATTCTTTCTATTGTTATAGCTAGTGATTGCCATTCCTAAACGATAACCCCATTTTGTTCTTCGTAAAAGAGGATAAAAATCAAAAATATTGGGATATTCTTTAAGTATTTCTTCAACTATTTGATCCTGATCCATTTTATTTAACTCAAGTTGCGACACTAATTTATAAAAAGCTCTAACTTTTTGCAGAACTTTTTTGGGGGGCCCTAATAAAGCCTTAATTCGTGCCCTAATTAAAAGAATTGATTGAGATGCATAATGATAAGTTTTTTCATCACTTTTTCTGCCCTTTATTAATACTCTCTGGGCAAATAGCCAATCTCTAAGTGTTTCTAATATCGCCACAATAACATCTTTTTCAGTCAACTCAAAATGCGCAGATCCAATCAACCTTCTTTTAGCTAAACCATCTGTAGGCATAGACAATGGTTCTCCTTCTTGGTTTTCTGTTGGGTTTTTTAATGTTAAAGCTTCTTTTTCCATTTGCCAGTTCACTTTTTAATTTAATAGAAATTAAAGATATTTTACCAGAAAAAAGTGCCATAAAAAAGGACATCATAAGCAAAAAGTTGATAATATCTTTTTTTAAGTCTTTTAAAAATAAAAGTCACCGCTTTTTTCCCTCTCTGGCAAACGATGCCTTAATTGATTTTTATTTTTATTCTTATTAGTTATTATAAAATAAAAAGGCATAAAAAATAACCACCCCCATAAATTTTCTGGCACAATCACAAATGTTTGGTCATTACTGGTAATATTGCCAAGATATTGTAAAAGAAGAATATCAGTTTTAATAGTGCTTTCAGTAGGATAAGTAGTATAACTTCCTGAATTAAGATGACCTCTGATCCACCAAAGAGTTCGGCCAGAATTAACTGTGGCCTTTACCCACAAAGACGGGTCGGAAAAATAAAAATTACCCGAAGATTTAAGGTCATTAGCACCGCTGTCAGTATCTGTTATTGTTAAAGTGCTCCAAGTATCACATGCGTTATTAATATCAGAATTGGCCGAACAATACTCCCAAATAACGTCAGCTGTTCCCGCCCCCACCGTTGAAAGATTTAAGTTGACGCCGGTAAACTGATCGTGAGAACCTAAATAAAAATAATCGGTGTTGCTGTCGCCAAAAGTATAAGTGCTGTCGCCAAAATTCCAGTTATTAGTATCATCATTTAAATACTCATCGCTATCGGCATTATCTCCACCATCAGCTAGCTTTTTATAACCGGAACCATCTGAATCATAAATCCAAGCCTCCGAAAAAGGAGCGATATCTAAATTATAATCAGTTCCGTCAGTTAAATTACTTCCTTCCAAAGTAACCAAAGATGGCTCAGTATATTTTCGCCAACCCCTAAGTTTAAAAGACGGGTGATAACGATTATAAGTTGCTCCATCAATATCCCATTGAGCAAACTGGGTATCTCCCATTGTTCCCTGAAGACAATAAACACCTTCTTCTTCATTAAAAAAATCTGTTGAAGAAGCGGTATTCTCATCACTATCAAACCAACCCGAAGTTCCCGAACCAATGTTATCAGAAAGGTCATCGGGATTCCAATAATCTCTGGCTCTTGCCCGAGGAATCGTTCCTCCAGAAGCATCTTCAGTAATCTCAAAGGATATTATCCAACTGTCGCCGGTATCCAAAGTACTGGAAGAAGCATTATCTCCAAATCCCCTGCCTCTTTGCGCTCCGGCAGAGTAGGTCTCAATATAACGATCCAAAGTCCCTAAACCGCTGGTAGAAACAACATTGGTAATTAAATTGTAACTTCCATAATAAGCTACTAGACCAATTCGGTTATAGGTATACCCAGATGGAAGAGTCACCCACCACGGATTAGAATCAATATCAACTTGGGTTGGGGTGGAATCATCATCGTACATATATTGGGTAGCGCCAACATTGGCGCTATCAAAACCATCTACGGTTAACTTAACATCGTATCCTGCTGTTGTAATAGTCTTAGCATAGGTTTTAATAAAAATTTTATCTGGGTATACTATCCAAATCTGTTCAATATCACCATTATCATAGGTTCTTGTAGAATCTAAAAGATCGGTTTTCGACCTCATAACTACTCTTGATTCTGTCATCTCTAAAATTTCCATTGTGCAGTTATTATCATAACTTACATAATAATCACGAGAAACATATTGCCCTACGACCCCTATCTGCCAATAAAGAATGTTAGTTGAAGAGTTATAAGGAATATAAAGCTCCTCCAATAAATATCCTTCTGCCCCATCCCATTGAGCTTTCCAAGAGGGTGAATTACTTGAAGTAATCGTAACAGTAGAAGCGGCTACTGTTGTTGAAAGCGTAGGATCAATTAAAAGATTTCCTGCCTGACCTTTGGGCAAAAAATTTAAGTTAACGGTTGTTACCCCATCTTTTTCAACTATCTCTATTTCCTTATTATCTTTGCCTAAAAAGGGAAAATCCCTCCAATCAATAACCACATCTTTACATTCTAAGGCTAGGATTTCATCACTCATTATGGCTGTCTGTTTTTTACACTCTTGTTTCGGGGTCCATAATTGATTCTCCCAAATTAGTCTATTAATATTACTATTCTCTTTTATTTTAAAACTTAATTTATTAAAATAATTATTCCCATCAAAGCCTAGTTTAAAATTGATTTCTCCCGGCACCGCCAAAGAAGTCACTCCCTGCGCAAAAAGACCAAAGGACGCTGTTAGTAATAAATAATTATCAAATTCTTCAAGATTAAAATGTAAAGGAACTTCCTCAATATAATCCTCCCATTCTCCCATATTATTTTTATACTGAAAGATAGGTTTTGATAGGGCTTTATCAATAAAATCTGGTTTATCATTTTCTTTTTCTGAAAGTTTAAAAACCAAAGAGTTTTTATCAAAAATATATCTTTGAATTCCTTTTTCCGATTTTAAAAATAATTGATAGTTCTCTTTTGTCTTTAAATAATAATAAGGCAAAAAATCTTTTTCTGGTTCATTGTTATCTTCTTTAACTTGAGGCTTAAGTCTTTTTATCTGTCGGGTCATTCTTGACTTTATCCTTTGTTTAACCTCGTTAAGGTTATTGGTTGTTTTCAGTAAACCCCCCTCTTCTTCTAACTCTTCTAAAGATTCAATCTCGGCTATTTTTTCTAAATCAAGATAAAAATCTTGAGGGTGGGTTTTCGGATTATGTTCATTAACCGTCAATTTTGGTTTTAAAGAATTATCAAAAGGTTGATTTTCTTTTGTTAAACCACCAATGCCCTCTTTATTTATTTCCCTTCCAATGGTGATTTTACTTTTGGCTTGAACAGGAGAAATTTTGTTTTGGGGGACCTCAGGAAGCAAAGAAAAAATAACTGAAGAACTGATTACTAAAAAGCAAAGAATTAGGGCTGTAAAACCTCGCCAATATTTTTTTTTAATTCTAAAGTTAATAAAATTATTATTAGCAGTGGTTGTTAATAAAAGAAAATTGGGTTTATTGTGAATAGAAGGAGATACTTTTCCCCCCCATATTCTCCCCAGCCAGCGGTAAAATCTTCCTCTTTTAAAGATGTCGGTAATTCTTCCGGTTTTTGGAGTTCTAAACCAAGGGCTTTCTTCTGTTTTTAAAAAGCCTTTTAAACTGGCATAGGCTTGAAAAGGAACTAAAATATAAGAAAGAATAACAAAAGATAAAATGCCTAAATAGTCTCTTTCTTCAGACTCTTCTAAAAACAGGCCTACGGTGTTCATTAACGGCAGAGAGAAAAAGTTGGTTAACACTAAACTCCAACCCCAAAGTTCAGTCCAAAAAGGTAGTTTTACCTTAAAAACAGCTTCGCTTATTAACCAACAAAAGGTGCCTAATAAAAAAAAGAAGGCTTGCAGATAATAAGGAG
>JAMWCT010000071.1 GCA_023819525.1 Candidatus Omnitrophota bacterium | reverse complement strand
AACTCACGATGAAAACCTAAAACAATCCCTCCTCTCCCTTCGCCAGACAACCCTCTCTTTAAAAGAAAACGCCTCACATATACACTTAATAATTGATACCTTACATAAACTACAAAAAGGAGATACTGATACAATTGGAGCCTTAGATATAAAATCCTTCTTTAAAGATGTAGTCCCTCTTTTAAATATTGAAATCTCACCACAACTACAAGAGGATGTAGAAATCCAATCAAATATAGAAAAAAATCTTCCTCCTATTAAAGCCAACCCTGTTCTTTTAAAACAAGTATTTGTGAATTTGTATAAAAATGCTTGCGAGGCAATGATAAACTCACCCCAAAAACTTATAAAAATAGAAGCAAAAATAGATCCAACTGATAATAATTTTGTCTTAGTAGAATTTAGCGATACAGGACCTGGAATACCGGAACATATTTTGCCTAATCTTTTTAACCAAGGCGTTACTACAAAGGGCCAGAAAGGTTCAGGAATTGGTTTAAATCAAGCAAAAACAATTATTGAAAAATTTGGTGGGAGTATAAGTGCTGAAAATAAAAAAGAAGGAGGCGCAAGGTTTATAATTCGACTGTTAATTTCAAAATAAATTTATTTATTTTTGTTGACAAATTTTAAAACAAGTTTATCATTAAAAAGGAAGGTATTTATGCAGATTAAAATTTTAGTTGTGGATGACGATTTAGAGGTATTACGTTCTTTAGGAAAGGTCTTTACCACATTACTTAAAGGATATTTAGTTTTATCCGCCACCTCTGCAAACGAAGGTTTAAGCCTTCTAAAAGAACAAAAGCCGGACATTGTAATTGTGGATGTAAGATTAGGACCTGTTTCAGGTATGGACTTAATTAGAGACTATAAAGCCTATCTTAAAGAACAAGGTGGAAGTTACAACCCAATATTCATTGTAATTACAGCCTATGAAGATGAAGAAGCTAAAAAAAGAGCTCAAGAATATAAAGTAGATGCGTATTTGATGAAACCTTTTAGCAAAGAAGCAATACTACATGCGGTAATTGACGGAGTATGCAAAATTTTACATAGCGAGTTAAGCGTCTTGGACGATCTAAGAAATCATTATAAAGCAATAGCAGAAAAGATTAATGAGATTGATAAAAAATTAAAAAGTTGATGTAATCTTTAAGTCTATTAATATTTTGTATAAAAGGGGAGAAAAGTTATGGCAAAAAAAATATTAATTGTAGATGATGAACAGGAAATTTTAGATATAGTGAGTATCGCTTTACAAAAAGCCGGTTATGAGGTTCTATGCACAAAAACCGGTGAGGAAGCAATAGAGCTTGTAAAATCCCAAAATCCAGATATAATTTTGTTAGATGTATGTTTACCGCAACCTGGTATTGATGGAGTTGAAACTTTAAAAAGAATTAGGGAGTTTAACCATCAAGTAAAAGTAATAGTTACATCAGGGCTTGAAAAAGGCATACAAAGACTTGATGAAATGAAGAAATTGTGTATAGTAGATTTTTTATCTAAGCCATTTAGTTTATCAAAATTAAAAGAATTAATCGGGAGGTTATAAAATGGTAACTTTACGAAAACTATTTCACGACCTTGCCAATAAGCAAAATTTAGTCACAATAGGAACTGAAGCGATAACTGAAGACCTAAAAGACCTGCAACAAAATTTGCCTCAAGAAATTAAAGAACAAGTAGCTAGAATGCTTTCCGATATGGAGAAAATTCAAGCTGGAATAACCCAACTAAATCAATTAGTCAGTCAAATCAAAGAAAGGGTTTACAAAATAGCTAACCCGGATGAGGAATTTTAAACTAAAGCAACCCTTATTCCACTTACGAAGTGGAAAATCATCTTAGGCATAAATAAATTTTATGTGATTAAAGCATTTTTTTTTATTTTTCTATATAGTTACAGCCGGTAAAATCATTAAAATTTTGATTAGTTCTTTTATCTGTTGGGGTAAAATAAAACTTTCTACTTTAAAAATATACAAAAAATTATGGTTAAATTTCTTCTCTTCTACATAAAAAATTTCCCTTTCTTTTAAAATTCTATACAAAAGAATTATGCTAAGCGTTGTTTTATCTATAGGTTTCTCTGAAATAATTTTATTATCAAGAATTTTATATTTGCAGGCTACCTTTTCTAAAAACTTAAAGAAATTCTCTCTTTCAAAAGAAAATCTATCAATTAGCTCTTTAACAAAATTTATAATACGGCAAGCATAAAATATAAAAAATATTTGCTCTTTTGACAAAAACTTATCAAAATAAGCGCAACTGCTTCTGAAAAACTTATAATCTTTTATAGATATACCAATTTTTTTTAGCTCTGCAAAATACGGACTTTCAATTACTGGATAAAATATGCTTGGTCCTAAAAAAACTTTTCTTTTAGCTAAAACTTTTATATCTTTTAATGCATCAGAAAATGACTGTTTTGGAAGCCCAACTATAAAATGAACAGTTGTCTTTTTATTGTATTTGGCTAATTTATTTGCAAGATAAAATATATCTTTTATATTTTCCTTTCTATTTGATATTTTGCGCAAATTCCTACTTAAACTACCAACAGAAAAATCAACATGCGTTAAGCCGGCTAAAATAAGTTTTGGTAATAGTTTCTTTAGTTTAAAAGTTAACAGGCCGTTCATAAAAGAGATTTTAATCTTGCCACTAAAATTTAAAATCAACAGATCTAACAACTTTTCAAATTCCGGGTTTAAATTTATGTTATCATCCTCAAAGTTAAAATGTGTTATCCCCAAAGAAAAGCAATATTTTATTTCCCCTAATACATTTTCTGCCTTTCTATATCTAAATTTTTCACCTATTGCGCAAAATTTACAGTTTAAATTACAACCTCGAGAGCTAATTATTGAAGTGGAAATCTCATTTTTAAATTTATACTTTTTATAATCAATAAGTTCTCTTTTAGGAGGCGGAAGTAAATTTAGATTTTCAATCAATGGGATTTTTTTTGATATAAAATTTCTGTCTTTTTTGCGATAACATAAACCATCAATTTTAAATGGTCTGCCTTCAACTATTGCTTTACAAAGCCTAAGCAAACTATGCTCTGCCTCTCCTCTAATTAAAAAATCAATATATGGATTTTTTAAAACAAACTCTGGAGCCGCTGTTGGGAATCTACCACCTAAAACCACAATTATTCTTTTATCTACTTTTTTAGTTATTTTTGCAACCTCTTTTGCACTATCAAAGTAAGCTGAAAAATTTGAGGAAATTCCAACCAAATTGGGTTTATAATATTTTATTATGTTTTCAATCTCTTGATAGGTTAGCCCAAAATGATAATAGTTTGAAAAAAGACAGAAGTTAGATTTATTTGGATGATAATATTTTTTTAGATAACTAAATTCTTGTGGAATTTTTAAAGTAATTTTTTTGCCAAACTCTAAAGAATTTAGAATTTTTACTTTAAAACCACCTTCCAGTAAAGCTGTTCCTAAATAAAGTAAATTTAATGGGTAATTTCTGGCCGGGGTAAAAAAGAAATCTTGAATTGGAGGGTTAACAAAAAGAACTCTCATAAAGAGGTTTTTTTTAATTTAGCGATAAAAAAACCTTCCATATATTCGTTGGGAAGAATTCTTTTACATAAATTTAAACTTTGTGAAAATTTTTTATCTTGCCAACTGGTTAAGCCACAAACTACATTTTTTAAAGGTATTTGAATTGGCATAATTTCTAATTTATCCTTAAATTTATTTATAAACCAATCTATAACTTCCTCATTTTCTTGAGGTGAAAAGGTGCAAGTTGAATACACAAGTATACCTTTCTCCTTTAAAGCAAAAAAAGCCGCATATAAAAGTTTTTTCTGTTTATGGACCATTTCTTTTACTTTTCTTTCTTTCCAATATTTAAATGTATGTGGGTCGTTTACATAGAAGCGACCTTCAGCTGTGCAGGGTGCATCTAATAAAATTTTATCAAAGTATTCTGGAAACTTTTTTCTTACCCAAATACCATCTAAAAGAAAAGTTCTAACAGAATTTGCTCCTTGGATTTTTAAATTTGTTAACAATTTATAATAGCGGATGCGGTCCTTCTCTATGGCTGTTACTGTAGCTTCTTTTGCTAAAGATACAATCTGAGTGGTTTTTGTTCCCGGAGCTGCGCATAAGTCTAAAATTTTTTCGCCATTTTGCGGTTCTAAAACAATAACTGGCAGCATACTTGAAATATTTTGCACATAAATTAAACCATCTATATACACACTCCTTTGCTGAAGTTGACGCAAAGGAGTATTTGATATGAAAGCACCAATGGGATAACTTAATTCTTTAAATGAAATCCTTTCTTCTAAAAGTTTTTTCCGCAAATCCACTAAATTTGTTTTAAGATAATTTATTCTAAAAGTAGTTAGCTTTTTCTCTAAAAATGTATTAAGTATTTGTTGATAATTTTGCGGATAAATTTTTTCTAATTTGGACAAAAACTCAGAAGGCAATTTATAAATTATCTCTCTCATTTTTATAGACTAATATATGGGGAAGATTTAAAGAAAAATTTTGAGCCTAAATGAAAAATTAAATTAACTTTAGTGGTGTCCCAAAAATCTTCTAAAAAATATTGCTCTTTTACTTTGGCATATAAAGGCTTGCCGATAAAAATATAATGATCCCCTATCTCTTTAGTTTCAGCCAAATCGCATTCAATGTTACCAACACATTCCTTTATTAATGGCGTATATTTTAGATATTTAGATTTAGCTTTTGTAAGTTGGGCATAATCAAACTTATCTATTTTTCTTCCGGAGATTGAACCGCACAACATTACTTTATCCAGCAACTGCCAGTCAGGAATATTTATCGCAAACTCTTTACTTTTTAAAATTAACTGCGAAGAAAAATGCTTCTTTGCCAAAGCAATTGCCAAAAGAGGTGGTTCTTTTGAAACAGGCATCTGCCATGCACAGGTTGCAATGGTAAACTTATTCTCAAAGCCAACAGTAATTAGAATAACTTGGCCGCAATTAATCAAGCGAGTTACTTTATCAATACTTATTGACTTCATTTTTTAATTTTAAATATTTGTGGTTTTAAAATTTATCCAAAAAATAAGAAATTATCTTTTGCATATCTTAGCAATCTCATTTATTTTGTTTGCTATCTCTTCCAGATCGAATGGTTTAGTAATGTAATATTCAGAATAAAAAGCAGCTGCTTTTATTTTAGATTCCTCATCGCCTCTGCCTGTAAGCATTATTACAGGAATAGACATCGTTTTTACATTTGACTTAAGTTTTTTAAGCACTTTGAAGCCATCTATTCGAGGCATATTTATATCAAGTAATATCAAATCAGGTTTATGTTTATAAGCAATTTTTAAACCTTCTTTGCCGCTTTTTGCGGTTATTACGATATATCCCTTCTTTTCAAGAAAAGCATTTAGCAATTTACAAATATTTTCTTCATCGTCAATAACTAATATTTTCTCAATCATATATCCTCCTTGTAATTTTTTTTCAAGTTTTTGAAAGAAAAGATTTTAACATTAATTCTAAATATACAAAATCAAAAGGCTTTAAGAGATACCCAGAAGCGCCAATTTCAATTGTTTTTTTTACTTTATCCTCATCATCCACTGCGGTAATCATAATAATTTTTAGTTTAGGATTAATTTCTAAAAGTTTTTGTAACGTTTGCATCCCATCCATCTCTGGCATCCTCATATCTAACAAAACTACTGAAATATTTTCAGAACTTGCAATTCGAATGGCTTCTTTGCCATTTTTTGCTTCAAGTGTTTCGTATCCGATATTTTTACAAAACTCACACAGAACTCTTCTTATCCCTTCCTCATCATCAACTATTAAAATATAGAACTTTTGTTTCTGCAAATCTTTGTCCTTAATTTTTAAAATTTTCTCTATTTCGTTTACAAATTGAAAAATGTCAATTCCTTTGCTAAAAACATAATTTGCACCGAATTTCTTTGCGTCTTTTTCTAGTTCCTCTGTGACAACTCCTGAAAAAATAACAACTGGAATAGTTTGATTATATTGGCGCACTTTTTTTAAAAAATTTATCCCTGAACCATTCATTAATTTGAAATCACATATTATCAAATCAAAAAGTTCTTTGAATATAATTTCTTCTGCTTGCTCTAAATAAGGAATCGTGACAACCACAAATCCTCGCTTGCTCAAAGCTTTATATAATAACTCTCTTATGCCTAAATCGTCGTCAATTATAAGTATCTTGAACATAAATATCAATATAAAAACACTGAAATCTCTATGGGCCCGCTTATTAAAATATTATCTTTAGATACAACATTTTTAAATTCTGATATTGGCACTCCAAAAATTTCCAGCTTTGAATATAGATTTTTTAACTGCGACTCTGAAATTGAAAAAATAATGAAATCATCGCTTTTATAATTTATACTGACGCTTTCATTTTCGATTAAATTTAATATATCTTTTCTTTTTTCGGGATTAATTGGTCCTATATCCCAATGGATTGATGAAAAATAACTATCTTCTACAAAAATAATAACCCTATATTCCTTATCGTCGGCAAAATTAATATCAATATTTTTGGTAAAGTTTAAAAATTTGATTTTTTCAGATACAAATTTCTCAAGCAGAATTTTAAGTTTTTCACTACCAGTTTTAAAAATAAACAAATTATTTTTTTCATACTCCGAAATTATACTTGCGTAACTTAAACAATTCTTTAATCTATTGTAGTCATCTCTAACATGCCAATGAAGATTATGTATAACTAAATTTTGTTTTTCTTCAGAAGAAATTAAAGCTACGGTTTCATTTTTAGCCGATGGCCTTTCTTCTTTTTGTGGTTCGTCTATAGATGTAGGTTTTTGGCTAGAATCTAGTTCTATTACATCAAAAACATAATCACTTTTAGTATTTTCGACATCTGGTGATATTTTAGCTTGAGTTAAAATGTTTTCTTTCTTTTCTATAAATGCTTTTTTTCTTTTCTTTTCAAAATATCTATATGAAAAAAATGGCAATATAATAAATGAGATGATCAAAAACGTTAAAAACAAAGGTATTATAAATTTAAATTGTTGCTTTAAAGAAATATTTTGTTGGATTTGTTGAGTTGTTTGACTATGGGCAAGCTTATATTTTATTGTATCACTTAAATCTAAAGGAGGTATTAATTGCCCTAATTTCCAAAGTTGATTAGAAAGGGAACTGATAGAGCGCACATATTTTTTACATTTTTCACAGCCTTCCATATGCTGACAGAAAGCTTGATAGTCTTTGTCAACAAGAAGATCATCCAAAAATAACTTTAAATTTGTCTTTATATCCTCACAGTCCATAATAAATCAATAAAAGGCTTTTTTTTAAATACTCTTGATAGCTTTATTTAATTTTTCGTAAGCACTTACTAAATTATACCGTATCTGACTTAAACTTAAATCTAATATTTTAGAAATCTCTTCGTTGGTAAGATTTAATTGATATCGCAAAAGAAGCAAAGCTCTATCTTCAAAATCAAGTTTTAATAAAGCCTCAAAAATTGTAAATAAAATGTTTTTTTCATATTCTCGAATTTCAGCAATTGAATTCAACACTTCTTTAGATGGAATTGTTTTTATATTGCGGCTTTTTTGTATTGCAATTTTTAGTAATTTAATAAAAAAAACTTTCTCGTTTGGTAAACTACGTAAATTGAAAGCTTCTACAAATGAATCTACACAAATATCATAAGCTTTATTTTGGTCTCCTTTTATTAAATACACTATCAACGAATAAACTTTTTTGTGATAATCTAAAATAAACTTCTCTACTATTTTGTCATCATTATGGTTCATATACTTATTATACATTTTGCAAAACCATTAGTAAACTTATAAATAACTTTATCTTGATTTTGAACTTTTTTGCAATCGCTATTGTTCCGTTATGTTTTTTAATAATGGTGCTATAAGCGAAAAGGTTAAGTAAAGGTCTTTTTGGATATCATTTAATATAAATTCTTTTTTATCTAACACTGTTTCGGAAAAAATAATTTCAGCAGTCTCTTTTTTGGAAAAAACATCTATAGTTAGTTTTAAATTATTAGTTTTCAA
>JAMWCT010000003.1 GCA_023819525.1 Candidatus Omnitrophota bacterium | reverse complement strand
AGCCTTTATGCTCAGGGGAAATGATGTTTTACCCTCTTGGTCCTTATTTTATAGATTTTTGTTTTATTTTTAAACATAAATTTAATTTAAATTATCACAATTTAAACTAGGAGGAGGTGTTTATGGTATTAAAAAAGATGGTTGTAGTGTTTTTAGTTGTTTTTGTGATTTGTCTATTAAGTATTCCAACTTTTGCACAGAGCAAAAAAGAACTTATGGAAGAGTTAAGCAAAGCAAGACAAAATTTTATCGCTGAAAGAGATAGATTACACGATCAAAACAGAGTTTTGCGCATAAACTGGCATAATGAAAGAGCACAGCTATACCAGCAGTTAGAACAGAACCCTAAAGATAAACAAATTCAAGAGAAACTTAATGAGGGTGCAAAAAAATTTTTGTCAGATAAAGATGAAATATATAAAAAATTAGAAAATTTACGGAAAGATTGGCTTAAAACAAGAAAAGAATTGGGAGAAAAGATAAAAACAGCTTCATAAATATTGAATATTTTTTAATTTAAAATAAAAAGTATTGACAATTTAAAAGAGCCTCTATTTCTAATACTACAAGTGAGAATAACTTATTATATAATTACAAAACTTATGTAAGCAATAAAATAAAAAGTCAAAAATTGACAAAATATTAAAAATCATTCCTTTAAAGAAAGAGGTGGAAGGAAACAAATATTTATACCAAAAAAAGATTATCAAAAAGCAATTTAATACCTCCAAAAATCCATCCAATTAGACTTAAATTATGCTTTAGCTTATGAGGTTTGTGGTTATATCTATACGAAATTAGGTAATTATCAAGAGGCTAAAAAACTTTCTTAAAGCAAAAAAATTATATCAGGTCTACAGGCAGTTGAAAAAGTCTTAAAAAAAATTCTTTAAACAAAAATAAAGATCTCTTTTTACTTATAAATTAGAAAAACAAGTAGATTAAAACTAGATCTGATGTGCATAAATCTGCCTTTCTAAAATAATAATTTTGTTTAATTTAATTTTTATTTTGATATAATTATATTTTATGTTAGCAAAAAGGATTATTCCCTGTTTAGATATTAATGAAGGAAGAGTCGTTAAGGGTGTAAAGTTTGGTAACTTACGTGACGCAGGTTCGCCTATAAAAAATGCTCTTTTTTATGAGAAGGAAAACGCGGATGAACTTGTTTTTTTAGATATAACCGCAAGTTACGAAAAGCGAAAAACCATAATCGAATTGGTAGAAAAAGTAGCAGAAGTTTTATTTATCCCTTTTACAGTTGGTGGTGGCATAAGCAGTGTGGAAGATATACGTAAAATCCTTTTAGCAGGAGCAGACAAGATATCCTTAAATACTGCTGCTGTAAAAGATCCGAGTTTAATAAAAAAAGTTAGTAGAATTTTTGGCAGTCAATGCATAGTAGTCGCAATAGATGCTAAAAAAAATCCAAAGCAAAATAAAAAATGGGAAGTTTATATAGAAGGAGGTAGAACCCCAACAGGTTTAGATGTAATAGAGTGGGCAAAAAAAGTTGAAAAATTAGGCGCAGGAGAGATTTTGCTTACAAGTATAGATTGTGATGGAACAACTGAAGGCTTTGATATTGAGTTAACTAAAAATGCGTGTAATGAAGTAAAAATTCCTGTTATTGCCTCTGGTGGAGCTGGTTTACCACGACATTTTGTTGAAGTTTTTAAAAAAACTCCTGCTTCAGCGGCTTTAGCGGCATCAATATTTCATTATCGGCGGTATCGGATAAAGGAAATAAAAAAATACCTTAAGGAAAAGAATATAGAGGTGAGAGAATGAGAAAAAAAGTCAATTTAAGAAAAATTCCGAGATTAAAATTTGACGATAAGGGTTTGATTTTAGCTATCATTCAAGATATTGATACTAAAGATGTATTAATGGCTGCCTATATGAACAGGGAAGCTTTAAAAATTACTTTGACTGAGAAGCGGACTTGTTTTTATTCACGTTCAAGAAAACTCTTATGGAGGAAAGGTGAGACTTCCGGAAACATTCAATATGTAAAAGAAATTTTTTATGATTGTGATAAAGATGCTTTGCTTATAAAAGTTAAGCAGGTTGGTGCTGCATGCCATACCGGCAATTGGAGTTGTTTTTATAGAAAAATTGAAATTTAAATATGAAGATTACCCCAAATATAGGTACTTTTATAAAATTATCAAAAAATAATGATATTTTAGTTCTCTCGCATAAATTCTATGTAGATAATGTCATGCCAATTTCAATATATTACACTCTAAAAAAAAATTTAGCAGGTGAAAGTTTCCTTTTAGAATCAGTTGAAGGTGAAGAAAAGATTAGTAGGTTTTCATTTTTGGGTTTTTGTCCAATTTACACTTTTAAAAGTAAAGGAGAAAAAATTTATATAGCAGATAAAAAAGTAACAAAATTTAAAACAAAATTCGATCCCATTTATGAGCTAAGTAATTTTATGAAGAAATTCAAAGTTGCGCCAAAAGAAAATTTGCGTTTTTTTGGTGGATTTGTAGGTTATATAGGATATGACGTGATAAGATTTTATGAGCAGATAGGTAAGAAGTTAGCCAACGATCTAAATACTTTTGATACCTATTTTATTTTTACAAAATTTTTGATAATATGCGATCACATAACTAAACAAATCGAAATTTTATCTTTTATTTTTACAAAAAACTCTAAACAGATAAAAAAATTATATTTTAAAGAAGTCAATAAAATCAACTACATATATAACTTAATAAATAGACCAGTAAAATTATCTCCACTTCTGTTTGTTCTAAAGAAACTTAAGTACAAATCAAATTTTAAGAAAGATGATTTTATTAAAGCAGTTAAAAAGGCAAAGTTTTATATAAAAGAAGGAGAAGCAATTCAGATTGTGCTATCTCAAAGATTTTCTTTTGATTTTAAAGGTAGACCATTTGATGCTTATAGATATCTACGTATCCTAAACCCCTCTCCTTATATGTTTTATTTAGATTTTGGAAAGACAAAAATCGCAGGCTCATCACCTGAAATGTTATTGCGATGTGAAAAGGGCAGAATTATAACTAGACCAATAGCCGGGACACGAAGGCGTGGAAAAGATGAAGTTGAAGATAGAAAATTAGCTGAAAACTTAATTAATGATACTAAGGAAAGAGCAGAACATATTATGCTTGTTGATTTAGCGCGCAATGATTTAGGTAGAGTTGCGAAAAATAAAAGCGTTTCTGTCCCTATTTTTATGGCTATTGAGCGATTTTCGCATGTTATGCATATAGTGAGTGAGGTTTGCGCAAAAGTAGATGATAAAAAAACAATGTTTGATGTATTAATAAGTTGTTTTCCTGCAGGAACAGTAAGTGGTGCGCCGAAAGTACGCGCTATGCAGATAATCAATGAACTAGAACCAACTTGCCGCGGAATATATGCCGGTTGCGTTGGATATTTTTCCTTCACAAATAGTTTAGATACTTGTATAATAATTAGAACTATTGTATTTAAAAATAAAAAAGCTTATGTTCAAGCTGGTGCAGGTATTGTTTATGATTCAATACCAGAAAAAGAATACTATGAGACACTTAATAAAGCAAAGGCGCAAATTTTAGCATTGCGATACTCTAATAAATAAGTTTATTATGCCAAATCATATGAAAAAAAATATTGATTTATTTGCATTATTTTTACCAGAGATAAAAGAATTTCTTTTAAAAAAAGATTTTAATAACTTAAAACAACTTCTTAAAAATATGCATCCAATGGATTTAGCAGAAGGGTGGCACAACTTAAGCCAGCAAGAAAAAATTATTGTTTTTAAATTATTAGGCACAAGAAAAGCAATTGAAGTTTTTGAAAATCTCCCTTTTTATGAGCAAAATTTTATTTTAAATAATATAGATAATAATGAAGTTGCTCAGATTATTAATGAGATGGCACCAGATGATAGGGCAGATCTATTTAAAGAGCTTTCATCTCACAGTGTGAAAAAACTTTTTAGTTTAGTCAGTAAAGAACAAGCCCAAAATGTTAGAAAACTTCTTCAGTATAAAGAAGGAACAGCAGGTAGTCTTATGACAACTGATTTTGTTGAGTTTAAGAAAGATATGACAGCAAAGCAGGCTTTAATTTTCTTGCAAGAAAATTTGCGTTCAACTCATCGGGAAAATGTATATTCAATTTATGTCACAGATGGGAACCATAAACTTATCGGTAGTGTTTCATTGCAGGATCTTTTAAAAGCGCCACCAGATATATATATAAAGGATATAATGACTTTGCCCGAGTTTATTAAAGTTGAAACTACAACTAATTTGCAAGAGGTAGCAAGGCAATTTAAAAAATATGATTTATTAGACGTTCCAGTAGTAGATAAAGACAACGTACTTTTAGGTATTATCACAATAGATGATATGGTTGATATTATGGAAAAGGAAACTACAAAAGATATATATGAAATAGGTAAAATGACTGCTAGGGGTGGAAAGATAATTAGTTATGCACAAGCAAAAGCATTTGATTTAGTTAAAAGGCGCGCAGGGTGGCTTGTGCTTTTATTAATATTTGATTTTTTAACAGGAACTGTTTTAAAAAATTTTGAGCATCTTTTAAGCTCGGTGATTGCTTTAACTTTTTTTATTCCTATGCTTTTAGATACCGGAGGTAATGCTGGTGCGCAAACTTCAACGACTATCATTAGAGGTTTAGCCACAGGCGATGTTGATTTTAAAAATATTTTTAAAGTTATTAGATTAGAAAGTGTGGCGGCGCTATTTATGAGTTTGATTGTTGGTAGTGTTGCATTTATGCGAGCATTGCTTTTACAAAAAGACTTTTCAGTTGCTGTTGTAGTGGGGTTAAGCATGATGTTGATTGCTATACTGGCAATCACGACAGGCGTGGCGCTCCCTTTAATTTCAAAAAAAATTGGTCTAGATCCCGCAGTTTTAGCCGGCCCAATTACTACAAGCATTGTTGATGTTTGCGGTCTTATAATTTATTTTAAAGTTGCACAAATTTTTATTCCAATTTTGCGAATATAGTGTATAATAAGTAAGGGGTGAAAAATATGAATAAAAAAATCTCATATTTAGTTGTAGTATTAGTTTTTTTATTTTTACCAATAACCTTTGCTCAAGAAAAAACTCAAGATGAGGAAACATCTAAAAATACAACTTGGGAGTATAATCCTTTGCGCAAAATTTCAAGAGGTATTGCAAATACTGCTTTATGTTGGGTTGAGATACCACGGCAGGCTGTAAAAGTCACCAAAGAAAAAGGTGAAGCTACAGGTATTTTTTGGGGGCCTTTAAAAGGTTTAACCTATACGGCCAGAAGATTTTTTGTGGGAGTATATGAAGTTGTAACTTTTCTTGCTCCACCGTACAAACCTATAATTGACCCAGAATTTGTTTTTTCAGAAGAGGAGGAGGATTGAGATGTTAAGAATAAGATTGCATCGTGCTGGTAAAGCCGTCAAAGGAAGGCATAATTTTAAGATTGTTGTCATAGAACGTAGAAAAGCAAGAGACTCTAATTTTGTTGAAGCGATAGGTTACTACAGCCCTAAAGAGGAACTTTTAAAAATTGATATAGAAAAGTATCAGAGTTGGTTAAAAAAGGGCGCAAAACCAAGCCAGACAGTTATTTCATTATATAAGCGTTATAAAAAAACTACTAATGTAGAAAAAACACTCTAAAATGCAGTCGGCAAATCCACACGTTTTATTTATTCAATTGATTCCATTTTTTTTTATTTTTTTGATTGTGTATTTTATTTTAATAAAGCCTCAACAAAAAAGACAACAAGAACATATTCAGATGATTAATAGTTTAAAGAAAAACGATGAGGTGGTGACAATTGGGGGTATACATGGGGTTATTGTAAATGTGAAAGAAAAAACATTTGTCTTGCGGATAGACGATAATGTAAAGATAGAAATTGATAAAAACGCTATATCCTATAAAAAGCAAAGACAAAATGATTAAAAGAAACGATTTAAATTTAAGAGTTGTAATAATTTTAACATTAGCAGTTTTAAGCATCTTTAGTATTTTTCCATTTACAGAAAAGATAAATTTAGGATTAGATCTAAAAGGAGGCATGTATATACTTCTTCGTGCGGATACAACAAATCTACCAAAAGATAAAGTGCCTAGCGCTATTTCTGCGGCAGTAGAGAAAATAAGAAATAGAATAGATAACTTTGGTGTAAAAGAAACCTCTATATCTTTGCAAGGGACTGATTATATTTTAGTCCAGATCCCAGGTATTATCGATAGAGAACTTGTTAAAAAGTTAAAAGAAGTTGGAAAATTAGAATTTAAGTTGGTTGAAGATGATAAGATGAAAAATTCTCTTGCTCTAAAAGGCGAGAGCGTGGAAGGCTATACATTGATGGATTTTAAAGATACAAAATTACTGCTACACAACGAACCATCTTTGGTTGGAGCAGATTTAGCTGAAAGCTATGTAGGTTTTGATGCGATAGGTATGCCATCTGTAAAATTGCAATTAACACCAGAAGGGGCAAAGAAATTTGCAAAAGTTACAGAGGAAAATGTTGGAAAGTTATTGGCAATAGTTTTAGATGGAAAAGTTATGAGTGCTCCTCAAATAAAAGAAGCCATTACAAGCGGTCAAGCAGAGATTACCGGAGACTTTTCATTAGATGAAGCAAGACTATTAACTGCTGTTTTAAATTCAGGGGCATTGCCTATTCCTTTGATAGTTGAAGAGGAACGAAGTGTTGGGCCAACTTTGGGTTCTGATTCTATTAGGCGTGGGATAAACGCTACAATTTTAGGTTTGATTTTTGTCGTTATATTTATGTTATTTTACTATTTTTTAGGTGGAGTTGTAGCGTTTGTATGTTTAGCATTAGACATTCTTTTTATTTTAGCGACTTTACACTTCTTAAAAGGCACCTTAACTCTTCCTGGTGTGGCAGGTATAATTTTAACTTTAGGTATGGCTGTTGATGCGAATGTTTTAATTTATGAAAGAATAAGGGAAGAGTTATCAGAGAAAAAACCATTAAGTCTTGCCATAAAAAATGGTTTTGAATATTCAAAAAGAGCAATCTATGATGCAAATATTACAACTATTATTGCCGCTACATTTCTATTTTATTTTGGGACAGGTCCTGTAAGGGGATTCGCTACAACTTTGATTTTAGGTAATATAGTTAGTATTTTTACTGCTATATATGTAGGTAAAACTATTTTTTCTATTCTTTTAAATTTAAAATTAAATCGTTTTCCTATGCTTACGCTTTTAAAAGAAAAGAGAATTGATTTTATAAAATATGGGAATTTTTGTTTTATTTTGTCGCTTTTAATAATTATTTTTGGAATGATTAATTTCTATTCTAAGAAAAATGTGATATTTGGTACAGATTTTGTGGGCGGTCAAATTTTAGAATATAAATTAACCCACCCTGTTAGTATTGAGAAGATAAGGAGCGTTTTAAAAGATGCTAAATTAGATAAGATAAATATTCAGGAATTTAAAGATATTGAGGGGGCAATAATTATTAAAAGTAAAGATGATGTTACAGATAAGGTTGAAAAAGTTCTTACTGAAAATTTTAAAGGAATAGAAAGGCTTAATGTGACTACTGTTGGGCCAACTGTGGGAAGAGAGCTACGAAATAAAGCAATCTTTGCAATAGTTTTTTCACTTTTAGGGATTTTGGTATATATAGCCTCTAGATTTAAACATTGGGATTTCGCTTTAGCTGGCGTAGTAGCACTTTTACATGATATTTTAATATCTTTGGGTTTTGTTTCAATTTTTGGATATCAGATAGATCTGCTTATTGTTACCGCACTTTTAACTATAGCAGGTTATTCTATTAATGATACTATCGTTATATACGATAGAATTAGAGAAATTTTTCCAAAACTTACAAGATTTACCTTCAAAGATATTATAAATAAAGCATTGAATCAAACTCTATCAAGAACAGTTATTACTTCAATAACTACAATTATGGTAGCAACAATTATATATCTTTTTGGAGGAGAAGCACTTAAGGGCTTTTCATTCTGTTTATTAGTTGGTTTTATTTCTGGTGTTTATTCTACCATTTATATCGCCTCTTTTATAGTCCTCCTTTTGCGTAAAAAGTAATTTTTTTATAATTAATTACTAAAGTGTTTGAGACTATCAAACTTTATATCCACAAAGAATTTCCCATAGAAGCTTTGGAAAAAAAACTTATTGAATTAGGTTATAAGAAGGTAGAACAAATATTTAGCGAAGGAGATTTTTCACGCAGAGGAGATACTTTAGAGATTTTGGCAATAAACTTTAATTTTCCTTTGCGAATTGAATGGGAATTTGATATTATTAGTAAAATTTATAGTTTTGATAGAAGTTTAAATAAGAAAATAATCGATTATGATTTTGTAATTATTATTCCACACCTCTTAAAGGCTAAACGTTACAAAAATGAAGACATTCCTTTAGATGCAATTTTACGCATCAAGAAAAATGATTATGTTGTTCATACTAAATATGGTATAGGGAAATTTTTGGGAATAAAAAAAATAAATGTTAGGGGTAAAGAGGATTATTATTTTCAGATAGAGTACTTTGGTGGTGATAAGTTATATGTCGGGAGAGAAGAGGCACATCTTATTCAAAAATATATTAGTTTCTCTTTACGCCCTCCGAAATTAAGTAAACTTAACGGCAAAGATTGGGCTAAAACTAAAGAAAAAGCTTTGAGGGGAATAAGAAATTATGCGCTAGAACTTTTAAAGATAGAAGCGCAACGTAAACTTATAGGAGGATTTAAATATTCAGCCGATACTGATTGGCAAAGTATTTTTGAATCTACTTTTCCATATACAGAGACAGAGGACCAAAAAAAAGTCTTACAAGAAGTAAAGCAAGATATGGAATCAGATATATGTATGGATAGACTTATATGCGGTGATGTAGGTTATGGAAAGACTGAAATTGCAATGCGGGCAGCATTTAAAGCTGTTATGGACAACAAACAAGTAGCCTTTTTGGTCCCAACAACAATTTTAGCTTATCAGCATTATACTAATTTTTTAAAGCGCTTGAGAGATTTTCCTATTAAAGTAGAGATGCTTTCTCGCTTTAAAACCTTTGCAGAACAAAAAAAAATATTGCATGCATTGAAAGAAGGAAAGATAGATATTATAGTTGGTACACATAGACTGCTTTCAGACGATGTTGAGTTTAGGAATTTAGGATTGTTGATTATAGATGAGGAGCAACGTTTTGGTGTGGAGCATAAAGAAAAGATAAAAAAATTAAAAGTTGGAATAGATATTTTAACATTAACTGCAACCCCAATACCTCGCACTTTATATATGAGCCTAATAGGGATAAAAAATATATCACTTCTTAAAACTCCACCACAAGATAGATTAGCTATAAAAACAAAAATAATAGAATTTTCGCCAAAAATTCTAGCCGAAATAATTATCAGCGAAATTAATAGAAATGGACAAGTATTTTTTATTCACAATAGAATTGATACTATACATAATATTTTTAAAAAAGTTGCTCAGCATTTACCGCCGGTAGTTAAAGCATCAGTAGTTTACGGTAGGTTAAGTAGCAAAGAAATTGAGACTGTAATGTTAGGTTTTATAGAAAAACGTTTAAACTGTTTATTTTCTACAGCAATTGTAGAGTCAGGGATAGATATTCCTTCTGCAAATACTATTATTATAAACAATGCACATACATTTGGATTGGCCGATCTACATCAATTACGAGGCCGTGTTGGTAGATTTAATATTCAAGCATATGCATATTTAGTTATTCCAAGTTTTTCCTCAGTATCAAATGAGGCTTTAGAACGCCTACGGTTAATTGAGGAATTTTCACATTTAGGAGCTGGATTTGAAGTTGCAATGAGTGATTTAGAGTTACGAGGCGCTGGTAATTTGTTAGGTAAAGAGCAACATGGATTTGTTTGGATGATTGGTTTTGATTTATATTGCCGTCTTTTAAAAAAAGAGATAGAATATTTAAAAGAAACATTTAAAATAAATAATTAATTAAAAACTTATGAAAAATATATTCATACTATTTTTTCTTATAATTTTTTCTGTAAATGCCGAAGAAATAAAAATTATTGCAAAAGTAAATAACGAGATAATAACCTCTAAAGATTTAGATGATTTTTGTAAAATGCTCACTTATAGGTTGGAAGAAAATTCTGCCTTATCGACAACAGACGAAAATTTTAGAAAAGAAGCATTAGAAAGATTAATTGAGGATAAACTTATATTAGAATTTGCAAAAAAACAAAATTTACAAATCCCCTCTAGCTTAATAGATGAAAAAATTAACCAGATTATTTTAAATTTTCCTTCACAAGAAGAATTTGAGGAATTTTTAATTGAAAAAGGTTTAAATATTACAGGTCTGCGAAAACGCATAGAAGAACAAATTTTAGTAAAAGCAATACTAACTCAATATGTACATACCTATATAAGCATATCCCCTCAAGAAATAAATGATTTTTATAATCAAAACCGTGATATTTTTGTTTCACCAGCAAAATATATAATATTAATCGCCAATGCACAAGATAAAGACGATTTAATTGCAATCGGAAAATATATTAAGATGGAAGGTTTAGAAAAAGCAAAAATTAAATATACGGATATTTTAACAGAATTGGAAGGGAGTGAAGATACTTTGCGCAGAGAAATATTGAAAATTGTCCAAAAACTTTCTACTGATGAATTTACGATTAAAAAAATTGACAATAGATATTATTTGATTTATCTTGAAAAAATTATCCCGTCGCAACAACTTTCTTTTGACGAAGCAAAAGAAAATGTGCGCACCTATTTATATAATTTAAAATTTAAAGAGCGATTTCACCAATGGGTTTCTCAATTAAAGAAAAAAGCAAGTATCAAAATTTATGAGTGATTTTTTAGATTTAAAATATTAACTTAATGGAAAAAATTATAATTACAAGTGGAGATCCTGCCGGTTGCGGTCCTTATATTGTATTAAAAGCAATACAAAAAATAAATAATCCAAACATTAAATTTTTTGTAATTGGGGATTATAAAATTTTTTCAAAGATTTCTATATTTTGGAAAGTAAAAAGATATTTTAAATTAATTGATGCGAATACAGCGGACATAGAGAAAATAAAGTATGGTTATCCTTCTATAATAAGCGGACAAGCTTCATTAAATTATATCGATATTGCACTTAATTTTTGCAAAAAATATAAGATAAAACGTATAGTAACAGCACCTGTTTCAAAAGAAGCAATAAAGCTTGTATATAAAGACTTTGAGGGGCATACAGAATATTTAGCTAAATATTTTAAAGTTAAAAATGTAGAGATGATGATGGTATCAGATAAACTAAGAATAGTTTTATTTACACGACATAATGTTTTACGCGATGTATCGAAACTGATAAAAAAGAATAGTTTAATTAAAACATTTTTTTTGGTATATTTTAGTCTAAAAAATTTATTTTATATAAAAAATCCAAAGATTGCTATTGCATCCTTTAATCCACATGCAGGTATAGATACTTTTTTAGAAAAAGAAGAAAAAATAATATCTTCTGCTATTAATAGTTTTAAAGGAAGAATCTATGGTCCATATCCAGCGGATACTCTATTTTTAAAAAAAAATTTTTCAAAATATGACTGCTTAATATGTTTATATCATGATCAAGGTATGATGCCTTTTAAGATGTTATCATTTAAAAAGGGGGTTAATTTGACAATAGGGTTACCAATTATTAGAACCTCACCGGCACATGGGGTAGCTTACGATATTATACGGGCAGGTAAAAATCCTTTTTATTCTTCAATGTTAGAGGCAATAAGATTGGCTTTGATTTTAAAGATATGAGACTTTATCGTTCTTTTGGACAAATTTTCTTAAAAGATAATTTTTATATAAAAAAGATATTAGATAATATGGTTGTCGATGATGAGGTTGTAGTTGAAATTGGTTCAGGGCTGGGGCAGATAAGTAGTGAGTTGGCTAAAAAGGCAAAACTTCTCTATTGTGTTGAAATAGATAAGCGGTTTATCAATTTTTTAAAAGAGAAATTTATAAATTATAAAAACGTCCGGATAGTGCATTGCGATATATTAGATTTTAATTTTAGCCAATTTGATACGAAAGTAGTTGTCTTTGGCAATGTTCCATATCAAATAAGTAATTTTCTTATTAGATATTTGGTTAAGAATCGTCAGTTTATAAAATCAGCATACCTCACACTACAGAAAGAATTTGCAAGAAAACTTATAGCAAAAGTTTCAACTAAAGATTATTGTTTTCTAACTTGTTTCCTGCAATATTATGCATCTGCGGAAAGACTTTTTGATATTCCAAATTTTGCATTTTCCCCAATGCCTATAGTAGACTCAACGTTTTTGAAGATAGATTTTGTTATACAAAAATATAATTTTGAGAATGAAAAGATACTTTTTAATATTATTCGCAAAGCATTTACACATAGAAGAAAAAAAATTATCAATTCACTTTCATTTTTAAAAGAAAAGAAAGAATTGTTAAGGTCAGTAAATCTAGATACAAATTTGCGGGCAGAGAATTTATCTTTGCAGGATTATATTAATCTGGCAAAAATCTATGAAAGGTTTTAACTATAGGCAAAAAGATATTGCAAAACTATTGCGTAAACAAAAAGCAATGGTTAAATATAAATTAAGAATGCCAAAAAAGATAAAGATAAAAGGAGGACAATTTATGAAAAAAACAATTTTCGTTTTTTTATTTTATTTTGTTTTTTCTATGTTCAATTTTGCTTATCCTCAACAATTTAAAAAATATAAGGTTACGACGGCTAATTTTGGATATACAATAAAATATCCGTATGATTGGAAAATTACTAATATAGAAGGACATTTACAATTGTTTGCACCAAAAAGCAGTTTTGATAATTTTAGACCAAATGTTCTTATTTTGGTTACAGATTTAAATTCTATTACGAAAAATTTTGAAGAGTTTGAAGATTTATGGCAAAAAACTATTTTAGCTGAATTGCCAGATTTTATGATGTTAGATAAAGGCAAGACTCTTATCGGTGGCAAAATAGCTTTCTATTATATTTATTCAGGACAAAAGAACGATAAAACATTTAAATATAAACGCTATTCAATAAAACTTGGTAATTTTGCTTATGAACTGATTTACGAGGATAGAGAAGAGACTTTTGATTTCAATTTAGATTTAGCAGAAGCAATTATGCAATCAATAAAAATTATAAAATAGTATGAAAAATAAATCTAACACCTTTTATAAGATTATCAAACGTATATATTATCACGATACAGATTGCGGAGGTGTTGTTTATTATGCAAATTATTTAAAATATTTAGAAGAGGCGAGAACAGAATATTTTTTGCAAAAAAATTTAATGTTAGACAAATTATATAAAGAAGAAGGTTTGTTATTTTTAGTTAAAAAAGTTGAAATTGATTATAAAGCCCCTGCTTATTATTTAGACCAAATAGAAATTTATACTCAAATATCAAGGTTAAGATGCGCCTCTTTAGAATTTTTACAGGAAATAAAAAAAGAAAATAAAATTTTGGTTGTAGCTAAAACAATATTGGTTTGTGTAAATAAAAAATTTCAACCAACGATAATTCCAGAGAGTATTATTAATGTACTATAAGATTGTTAATAAGACAAAAAACTTAGTCGTAGCAAAAAAAGCAATAGTAGCGAATAATTTTTTTAAGAGACTAAAAGGCTATATGTTTCAAAAAAATATTTCTGATGATGATGCACTTATTTTTTACAATACTCCTTCTATACATATGTTTTTTATGTATTTTCCTCTTGATATTGTATTTTTGGATGATAAATATAAGGTAATAAAGATTTATACTAATCTAAAACCTTGGAGATTGGCAAATTGTTTTGGTTCAAAGATAACAATAGAGTTACCCGCAGGAAAGACTATAAAAATTCCGATAGAAGAATACGATATCCTCAATTTTATCCCATACGCAAACTAAAATATTGACATAAAGTATATTGCTGGTTAAAATGTGAAGTTATATTGTCGTAGATAAAATTATTTTTTAAGGGGGTTTTTATGAGGTCAAATGTAATAAAAAAAGGTATAGAACGTCTTCCAAACAGGGCTCTTCTTTACGGAACAGGTTTAGACAAAAGCCACCTAAAACGTCCATTTATAGGCATAGCCTCCTCTTTTACAGATCTTATACCCGGTCACACAAATATGCGCATTTTAGAAAGATATATTGAAAGAGGAATAGAAAATGCAAATGGCACACCATTTATATTTGGTGTCCCAGGGATTTGTGATGGAATTGCAATGGGCCATTTTGGTATGCACTATTCTTTACCTTCAAGGGAATTAATTGCTGACATAATTGAAACACTTGTAAACGCGAATAATTTAGATGGTATAGTATTACTTACTAATTGCGACAAAATTACTCCCGGAATGATTATGGGAGCTTTGAGAGTGAATATACCAACAATCGTTGTTACCGCAGGACCAATGCTTGCAGGGTATCTTGGTAAGAGGCAACTTTCTTTAGTTAGAGATACTTTTGAAGCAGTAGGAAAATTAAAGACAGGCACGATTGGTCAAAAAGAAGCTCAGATGTTAGAGACAAGGGCGTGTCCTTCTTGCGGTTCCTGTCAAGGATTATATACTGCAAATACTATGGCTTGTTTGACTGAAGTATTGGGGTTGTCTTTACCTTATTGTGCAACTACACCTGCTGTGTTAAATGAAAAATTAAGGTTATCTTATAGAAGCGGTCAAAGAATAGTTGAATTAATAGAAGAAGATATAAAGCCAGCAGATTTTCTTACTAAATACTCATTTGAAAATGCAATTAGGGTAGATATGGCTTTAGGTGGTTCTACTAATACAGTCTTACATCTTATGGCTATAGCCAATTGTGCAAATATCGATTTACAGTTAAAAGATTTTGATAGAATAAGCAAAGATACACCAAATATTGTAAGATTAGAACCCGCAGGAGATTTTTATATGGAGGATCTGCATCGCGCAGGTGGCATACCAGCGGTTCTAAAAAGACTCCAAGATAAAATAGACAATGCTTTAACTGTTTCTGGCAAAAAAATAAAAGATATTGCAAAAGATGCCACTATCTATGATGAAGAGATAATAAGACCTTTAGATAATCCATATTCTAAAGAAGGTGGAATTGCAATTTTGTATGGCAATTTAGCAGAAGAAGGAAGTGTTATAAAACAATCTGCCGTAGAGCCTAGTATGCATAAATTTAAAGGAAGAGCACAAGTTTTTAACTCTGAAGAAGAGGCAATGAAGGCAATTTTAGGTGGAAAAATTAAAAAAGGAAGCGTAATAGTTATAAGATATGAAGGCCCAAGCGGTGGACCGGGTATGCGAGAAATGCTTGCTCCTACTTCTGCGATAGTTGGTTTAGGTTTGCATACCTCTGTAGCTCTTATAACAGATGGACGTTTTTCTGGAGGAACACGCGGTCCTTGCGTTGGTCATATCTCTCCTGAGGCAAGTAAAGGTGGTTTAATTGCATATTTAAAAGATGGAGATGAGATTATAATTGATATCCCTTCTAGGAAAATAGAGGTGATTTTAACCAAAGAGGAGATTGAAGAAAGAAAAAAGCAAATGAAAATTTTACCACCCAAAGTAAAATCAGGCTATTTATATCGTTATTTAAAATTTGTGACATCTGCTTCTAATGGAGCGGTATTTAAGGAAACTTAAATGCCGATTGTTATTGACAATTAAATAATACTTTGTTATATTGATATATATTTTGTATGAAAATTTTTAATATAATTTCAAATGGCGTAAAAAATATTTTAGGCGCATTTTCTGCTGATTTGGGAATCGATTTAGGCACAGCTACTACTTTAGTTTATTTAAGCGGTGAGGGCATTGTCTTATGTGAACCTTCTGTAGTGGCTATATCCAAAAATACAAGTGAGGTTCTGGCAGTAGGCGAAGAAGCTAAAAAGATGTTGGGGAAGACACCTGGAAGTATAGTAGCAACTAGACCACTGAAAGATGGCGTTATTGCAGATTTTAATGTTACAGAAGAGATGTTACGTTATTTTATTCGCAAAGCACTCCCTCGTAGGATACCAAGTATGCCCAGAATTCTTGTTGCAGTTCCATCTGGAATAACTGAAGTTGAAAAAAGAGCAGTAAGAGACTCGGCATTTAGAGCAGGTGCAAGAAAAGTTATTTTAATTGAGCAATCAATTGCTGCTGCTATTGGGGTTGGGTTGCCTATAGCAGAGCCGCAAGGAAATATGATTATTGATATAGGTGGGGGGACAACAGAGATTGCAGTTATTTCTTTAGGTGGAGCAGTTTATTCACGTTCAATACGTGTAGCAGGAGACGAGATGGATGAGGCTATAATTGAACATATGAAAAAGACTTACAATCTTATGATAGGTGAACGGACTGCAGAAGAAATAAAAATAAAAATTGGCTCAGCTTGGCCTTTAGAAGAAGAGCTATCAATTGAGGTTAGAGGTAGAGACCTTATAACAGGTCTTCCAAAATTTATTCGCGTTACATCTGAAGAAATAAGGGAAGCTTTACAGGTGCCTTTAAAAGAAATTATTGAAGCAACAAAAGTTACTTTAGAACGCACACCACCAGAGTTAGCCGCTGATTTAATAGAACGTGGAATAGTTTTGGCTGGCGGGGGAGCACTATTACGCGGTTTAGATAAATTACTTTCTGAACAGACAGGGTTAGCTTGTTTTGTTGCAGACGATCCACTAACTGCTGTTGCGTTAGGCACTGGAAAAATGTTGGAGGAACCAAAAATTTTAAAGAAAATTTCTTTAGCTGCAACTACTTTTTAATTAAATAATCATTGTACATATCTTGGAAAATAAAAACAAAATATTTAATATTTCTAATAGTTGTTTTATTTTTTATTTTAGTTTTTCCTCTGAAAGACTTTTTTGAATATTTTTTTAATTTCTTTTCAAAACGCTTATTAGTCTTGCCGCAAAAAACTTCAACAAGAATTGAAGAACTTAAATATCAAAATCTTTTACTTTCAACTAAATTGCGTCAATTAGAATACCTACAATTTGAGAATGAGAAGTTGCGAAAAGCATTGTCACTTAAAGAAACTTATAAAATTAATTTTATAGGTGCAGAAGTTATTGGTTTTGATCCTTCTGGATGGAGGAAACGCATTTTTTTAAATGTTGGAAGTAATAAAAAAATTATTGAAGGTATGTATGTTATAGATGAAAATGGTTATCTGGTTGGAAAAGTTGATGCCGTTAAGGCTGGTTACTGCAGAATTTTACTTATAGATGATATTGAATTTAGCGTACCTGTATTTATTGGAGAAAATTCTTATGGTTTATTAAAAGGAGGCTTAGATGGAATAAAAATTCTATATATTGAAAAAGATAGTTTAATTAAAGAGGCTGATAGAGTTTGGATTAAACTTGCATCAGTAAATTTTCCAATATATATAGGTAAAATAAAAAAAATTGTAAGACAAGATGACGAGATGTTTTTAGTAGTATATGTTGAGCCTTTTTCAAAAGATTCTTTATTACATAAACTCTTTATAGTGCAATGAAAGTTGATATTGCAAAAATATATTTTTTTCTTTTTATTTTATTTCTATTAGATATCATTAAACCTTTTAATTTTTATTTTAAAGTCGAATTTTTATTTTTAGGAATTATTTTTTTCTCTCTATATTATTCTTCGTTTTCAATACTTTTGGCTATCTTTATTTTCGGATACATAAAAGATTGCTTT
Source organism: Candidatus Omnitrophota bacterium (assembly GCA_023819525.1). Classification (GTDB taxonomy): domain Bacteria; phylum Omnitrophota; class Gorgyraeia; order Duberdicusellales; family 4484-171; genus JAMWCT01. The sequence continues at coordinate 17,900 of JAMWCT010000003.1, read as the reverse complement.
GCATTGCAAAATTTTTTATTAAACACAATTGAATTTATAATTGTATATTTTGCCGGTAATTTTTTAAATTTAGATAAGAATTTGCAACGATTTGTTTTTCCTTTTTTATGCATAATTTTTCATATTTTGGTGCAGAGTATTTATTTTTGGAGTTTTACACCTCTTTTTATTTTTCATTTTTTTATTCATTCAATGGTTTCATATTTCTTAATTGAGTACCTATTAAAAAGATGGATGCAACCTTTATTAAACGAATATATTTAACAAGTTTTCTTATTATAGCTGTAGTGCTTTTTTACTATCAAATATTACGGGGTGACTATTTTGAAAAGCGCGCATTAAACAACTACGTAAGAGTAGTTCCGATATCTTCAATTAGAGGCAATATTTTTGATAGAAATGGGGTTTTATTAGCGCAAGATAGTCCTTCTTTTAATATAGCCGTTGTTCCATATCAAATTAGGTGGATAAAAGAAACTCTTTTTGAAGAGATTGCTAAATTTTTAGGATACGATAAGAACCTATTGGATAGAAATTATAAACGAAATTTTAGAAATTTTTTTACTCCAGTTGATATTGTTATAAATTTGGATAAAAAGACAGCTATAGAGTTAAAAGAAAAATTTAAAAACAATATTTTAATCAATGTTCAGCCAATAAGATATTACCCATATCCCTATGAGATTTCTCATATAATAGGTTATGTAAAAGAAGCAGAAAACGTTTTTGACGACATAAAAAAATATGGTTATAGTCCAAAAGAAAGAGTTGGGGTATTAGGAGTTGAACAATATTATAATAGGTATATAGCTGGAGAGGATGGTGGATATTTAATAGAGGTGAATGCAAAGGGTGAAATAGTTGGTTTTTTAGGTGAAAGAAAGCCAAAAAGAGGTAAAGATATAGTTTTAACAATTGATTGCAAGATACAAAAAATAGCTTCTGAGTTGCTCTCGCAACAGCGTGGCACAATTGTTCTTATGGATGCAAATACAGGAGAAATTTTAGCTTTAGTTTCTTCACCATCTTTTGATTTAAATAGTTTTGTTACCAGCAAAAATGTTTCAAAATTTTTAAATGATAAAAATAAACCCATCTTAAATCGCGCTATACAAGCGACTTATCCACCAGGTTCAACGTTTAAACCAATTGTGGCTTTGGCTGCGCTTTCTGAAAATATAATTTTTCCTAAAACAACTTTTATATGCAAAAAAATATTTAGCATAGGGGGTTATAATTTTCATTGTTTAAGTTATCATGAGGATGAAAATTTATATGAGGCAATGTTACATTCATGCAATATTTATTTTTATAATGTTGGTTTAAAATTGGGTGTAGATAAAATCGTTAAATTCGCAAAGAAATTTATGTTTGATAATATAACGAAAGTAGATTTACCATATGAAAAGGAGGGGTATTTGCCACATAATATTAGATATTCAAAAAACTGGTTTGTGGGCGATACATTAAATCTATCAATAGGGCAAGGGATGATTGAGGTAACTCCTTTAAGACTTTTGGTATCAATAAATGCGATTTCAAATGGTGGCTATATAGTTAGGCCACATATTTTAAAAGCAATTGCTGGAAAACAAGAGAGCTTATCAACAAATGTCTATTTAGGATTCTCAAATGATGTATTAAGAATTTTAAAAAAATCTTTAATAGGTGTTATAGAAAATAAAGAAGGGACAGCATATCTATTAAGCAAATTAAACTTAAAAATTGCAGGAAAAACAGGTACAGCCCAAACAAAAACAAAAGCGCATGGATGGTTCGTGGGTTTTTTTCCGCATAATAAACCAAAATATAGTATATGCGTTTTATTAGAGGAGGTTGGCTCAAGTTTTGAGGCTGTCAAATTAAGTTATTATTTTTTGAAGGAATTATTGGATAAAAATCTTTTAGATATAACAAATTAAATGTTAAAACAGTTTCGCTCAAATATCATACTAAAACTTTGTTTTTACATATTTTTACTTAATATTATTAGTATGGGGACACTTTATAGTAGTTTACATAAAGGAGGGGAGTGTGAGTATCAACTTTTTTATAAGCAAATAATTATGATAATAGTTTCTTGGATTATACTGGCATTTTTTTCTTTTATTAATTATAGAATTTATTATCGTGTTGCAATTTTCTTATATATTATTACAACTATTTTGCTTATTTTTGTAGATTTTTTTGGAAAAACTGTTATGGGTGCACAGAGATGGCTATCTTTTTGGGGATTTAGTTTTCAACCGTCTGAATTTGCCAAGATATCTGCAATCTTTATTTTAGCAAAATTTTTCTCATTACCAAAAAAAAATGATTTTTTAAAAATTGCAATTACTTTTATTTTGTTAGGGATGAATATGATTTTAATTTTTAAGCAGCCAGATTTAGGAACAGCCACAATTATTTTGCTATTATTTTTATTTGTAGGTTTTTTTTCGCAAATAAAGAAGCGTTATTTTATTTTATTAATTTTTGCTTTAATAGCAGTCACGCCTTTTGTATGGAATATTTTACATGAATATCAGAAAAAACGCTTGATTGTATTTTTAAATCCAAATCTTGATCCTTTGGGAGCAGGCTATACTATTATTCAGTCAAGAATAGCAATTGGTTCAGGTAAATTATTTGGTAAAGGATTTCTTTCAGGTACACAAAACCAATTTAATTTTTTACCTGAACGACATACGGATTTTATTTTTACTGTAATAGCAGAGGAATGGGGATTTTTTGGATGTTTAGTTTTAATTTTACTTTATTGGTTAATTTTAGAAAAAATTATAAATGTAGCTTTGTTATTAAAAGATTATTTTGCATTTATATTGACATTAGGTATAAGCGTCCTTATCTTTTTACATATCATAATTAACATAGGTATGACTTGTGGTATTTTTCCAGTTGTAGGGTTGCCTTTACTTTTTATAAGTTATGGTGGTAGCCATCTATTTGTTACATATTTTTTATTCGGCGTTTTTTTTAATATCTGCCGTCAACATATATTATAAAATGGAAGCTTTCAATTTATTTAAAAAACCTCAAAGATATATCGGTAATGAATGGAATGTAATAAAAAAATCCCACGAAAATAAAATAAAAATTTGCCTGTGCTATCCAGACTTTTATGAAATTGGTATGAGCAATTTAGGGTTACGCATAATTTATAGTTTATTAAATCAATATGATGATGTTGTTTGTGAAAGGGTTTTTATGCCTGCTCAAGATTATATTGATTTTTTAAAGAAGAAAAATACTCCACTTACATCATTAGAGACAAAAACTGCACTTTATAAATTTGATGTTGTAGGATTTAATTTAAATTATGAATTGAATTTCCTGAATTTTTTAAAAATTCTTTATTTAGGTGGCATACCTATAGAAAGTCACAAAAGGGATAATTTGGTTTTAGTCGGGGGTCTGGCAAACCCAGAGCCTATAGCAAATTTTGTTGACATTTTTTTTATAGGAGAATTTGAAGAAAAGGCTGATATTTTTATAAATATTTTACGTAAATATAAAGATAAAAATTCTCGCCTTTTGGCTTTTTCCGAGATCGATGGTTTTTATGTACCAAGTTTGTATGAAGCAACTTTTGTAAATAATAAATATATTTTCGAAAAAAAATACAAAAATGCAATTTTTCCAATAAATCGTGTCTATCTAAAGGATATAAATAATAGTTTTTATCCAACCAATTGGCTGGTTCCTTATACGCAGATTGTTCACGATCGTGCTCAAATAGAAATAGCCAGAGGTTGCCCCAATCATTGCAATTTTTGTCAAGCGCGTTTTATTTATTATCCATATAGAGAAAGAAGAATTGATGTTATTTTAAAGCTAACAGAAGAGATATACAAATCAAGCGGTTATGAGAATTTTTCATTTTTAGCTTTATCAGCGTCAGATTTTTCACATATTGAAGAACTAATTGATTTTACAATTTTTTATTTTAAAAAGTTTAAAATTGGTATATCTCTACCTTCGTTAAGGATAGATGATATAGTTGATAAATTATATAAAAAATTGCTTGCTAATAAAAAAACTTCACTCACTTTAGCTGTTGAGGTTGCAAATGATACATTAAGAGAAAAATTAGGCAAAAAAATTGATACAAGAAAGCTTTTTGAGGCAGCATATATTTTAAGATCATTAGGAATACGGCATATTAAGTTATATTTTATGTTTGGACTGCCTTACGAAGAGGAAAATGACATTTTGGCAATAGGTAGTTTTTTAAAACGTTTGGTGGAGGCTACAAATATTAAGCTAAATGTTAGTATAAACATTTTTATTCCAAAGCCATTCTCTTCTTGGCAAAATTTTTCTATGGAAGATATCAATATTTTGGAGAATAAGCGAAAGTTAATATTTAAAAATATTCCTAGAAAAGATGCTATAAATGTGAATGTAGCCTTGCCAAAATATAGTATTTTAGAGGCGATACTTTCAAGAGCAGATAGAGATTTTTATAAAGTTATAAAAAATATTTTTCTAAAGAAGATAAACCCACAATCTTTAGATAAAAATTCTTTATTTGAAATTTGGATGAATGAGATGAAAGAGGAAAAAATTGACTATATGCGCTATCTTAAAATATCTAGTGAAAATTTTCCTTGGTCTTTTATAAAAACTTCTTGCAACTTTTAATTTAAGAATATGGTTAAGGATAAATTTTTAATTAAATGTAAATTATATAAAAGTTCTGATATGATCTACTTTTCTCAGCTAGATTTAGCAAAAATATTAGAAAGGGCTTTACGTAGGACAAAGTTACCTGTTTGTTACACAGAAGGCTTTAATCCAAGAGTAAAATTGAGTTTTGGAAAAGCACTTAAATTAGGAGTTGAAGGCAGTGAAGAAGTGACTTTTTATTTTTTAAAACCAGTTGACATTACAGATTTTATCACCACACTTGGGAAACAACTCCCTTCTGGATTGCAACTTTTACCTATAAAAGATTAGCGGACTAAGAAGCGCAATCTTATTCTTTTCGCACCAAAAAATTTCTTTGTAAATTGAGCTGCCAATTTATGATTATAGGCTTTGCAGGAAAAAATATTTATATAAGCGGTGTTCCAAAGTTGAGAAAAATGACCAGTAATTGAACTAGTTTCTATTAATTGGACAAGGGAATAACCTTTTGTATGTGGTTTATTGGCACCAAAAAGAGGAATTAAGGTTTTTCCAAACTTTTTCATCTTTATGAGCTTGCACAATTTATCAACATACATCTGCAATTTCTTTTTAGAGGTAATTACACTTTGATCACACTCAAAAAGATCCATTATAAGTTCATAGCCAAATATATTTCTCTTTTTTGTTTTTTTATTTTTCTTTTTGGTTGATAATTTTTCATCTTGATGAATTTTTTGATTAGTTAAATTTTCTTTTTTTACCTTCAGATCATTATAATCATCTGTAGCCAATATATTTTTTACTTTTGTTAAAATCTCAGCGTTTGTATCATTTGAGCGCTTCTCTAGAACAGTAAGATTTCTAATTGCATTTCCATTACCGCCACTTCCTTCTTTTTCTTCCATCTTTTCTCCTTTCATTATATTTTTTTTTAAAAATTTTTTTTATACAATTTTTTTTATAACATAAATTTTTATTTTTTGCAAGTTTTTTTTAAAATTTTTTTATTTTTTTTCTAAATTTTCTTGTGGAACATAACCTTCGAAATTTGATATATGATCTTCCCTAATTTGTGTAGGTAAACCATTTTTTTCTAATAGACTTATGAATTGATCTGGATCAAGCTCTTCTACATTTACCATTGTTTTTACATCCCAGATGCCTTTTGCCACTAAAATTGCGGCCACAACTGGTGGGACACCTGCTGTGTAACAGATTGCTTGAGACTCAACTTCTCTATAACAAGCTTGGTGGTCTGAAATGTTGTAAATAAAAATCTCTTTATATTTATTGTCTTTTTGGCCTCGCACAAGGCAACCAATGCAGGTTTTACCTGTATAATTAGGCGCTAAAGAAAGCGGATCTGGAAGAAGAGCTTTTAATACTTTAAGTGGAACAACCTCAACACCTTCTCGTGTTCTTATTGGTTTTTCAGAGGTAAGGCCTAAGTTTTTTAGAACCGTAAACACATTTATATAGTGATCACTAAACCCCATCCAAAATCTTATGCTATTTGCATCTATATTTTTTGATAAAGAATGAAGTTCATCATGACCATTTAAATAAATTGGATATTTTCCGATTACTGGGAAATCATAGTATCTTTTAATTGAATGAACCTGTTCACATACCCATTTTCTATTTATCCAAGTCCACACTTTTTTAAATTCTCTAAAATTTATTTCTGGATCAAAATTTGTCGCAAAATATTTACCATGATTGCCAGCATTTACATCCATAATATCAATGGTATCGATTTTATCAAAGAAGTGTTTAACTGCATATGCACAATACGCATTTACTACTCCAGGATCAAAACCAACACCTAAAATAGCAGTGACGCCTGCCTGCGTGCATCTATCTTTTCTTTTCCACTCATAATTTGCATACCAGGGTGGATCTTCGCAAACTTTATCCGGTTCTTCATGTATTGCGGTATCTAAATATGCTACACCTGTCTGTATGCAGGCTTCCAAAACTGACATATTAACATAAGCTTGAGCAAGGTTTATTACAATTTCAGAATTAGTTTCTTTGATTAATTTTATTAAAGCTTGTATATCTAAAGCGTTTATCTGTAGTGAATACAATTTTTTTGTTTTATCTTTAAGATGGTCTTTTCTAATAACGCTTTCAATTATTTTATCGCATTTAGCTTGAGTTCTTGAAGCAATACAAATATCACCCAAAATATCATTATTCATAGCAGCCTTATGCGCTGCAACGTGTGCGACCCCTCCTGCTCCAATAATTAACAAATTTTTTTTCATTTATTTAACCTCCTTTTTAAGATAAACTATTTAAATAATCCTCATAACTAAAACTTTTTATAAATTTTATTGAGCCATCAAGTTTTTTTACTACAATTGAAGGCATAATTAGACCATTAAACCAATTTTTTTTAACAATGCTATACCCTAAGGCGTCTGGAATTTTGATAATATCGCCAATTTTTAATTTTCGTTCAAAATAAAATGTTCCAAAAATATCCCCAGCAAGACAAGACCTCCCAGCTATCATATAACGAAAATTTTTTCTTTTTGCATTTTTTATTTTAGCCTCTGTTCTATAGACCAAAAGATCTAACATATGTGCTTCAGTGGAAACATCGAGTATTGCGATATCTATTTTGTTATAAACTATATCTAAAACTTTTGTAACTAATATCCCAGCTTCAGTAATTACAGCTTCACCGGGTTCTAAATATACTTGTAGGTTAAACGCATTTGCAAAATCTTTCAATTTTTTACATAGATTTTCTATAGGGTAATCTTTTTTTGTAAAATAAATTCCACCACCTAAACTTACCCACTTTAGTCTTTTTAAAATATTTTCATATTTATACGCGATAAAATCTAAACTTTTAGAAAAATTTTCAAAATTATCATTTTCACAATTAAAATGAAACATCGCTCCATTTATGAACTTTAATGCACTTAAAATATCAGATTTATTTATCACCCCAAGACGGCTATAACGCCTTGCTGGATCAGCTAAATCATATTGCGAATAACTTATGCCCGGATTTATTCTTATTCCAATCTTTAATTGCCTGACATATTTGTGAAAACGCTTTAATTGCGATATAGAATTAAATATAACTTTATCAGCATACTTTGGAATTTCTTTAATTTCATCTTCGCTAAAGGCAACAGAGTATGCGTGGACTTCTTTTTTGAATTTCTCATAACCTAATTTGACTTCATAAAGAGAACTACTTGTTGTTCCGTCCATATATTTTCGTATAAGCCCAAAAACACACCAGGAGGAAAAACACTTCAAAGCTAAAACAAATTTAGTATTAGAATTTTTGCGTAAATAATCTATTATTTTTAGATTTTTTAATAATTTACTTTCATCAATAAGATAATATGGAGTTTTTAGTTTCATAAAATTTTGTTTTTTAATTTATATTAGCAATATTTAATTGTATTTGCAATGATTTTTTATGCTTGAGTAAATAATTTCTTTTTGTTAGAATTAGTTTTAAAGTCGCCCACGTAGCTTAAGTGGTAGAGCAGACGATTCGTAATCGTCAGGTTACCGGTTCGACTCCGGTCGTGGGCTAAAACAAATATAAAAGATGTTTTTGTATTTACGGTTGCTGCTAAAAAAGAATTTTTTTCTTATCTGGATAGGTCAAATTATTTCGCAATTTGGTGATAAATTGACACAGATTGCTCTTGTGGGTCTTGTATCAAAGATATCTAATACTTCATCAACTCTTGCCTTTAGTATAGCTGTAACCATCGTACCTGCTATACTTTTTTCACCTTTCTGTGGTGTTTATGTAGATAGATGGAGCAAGAAAAAGACAATGTATATTAGTGATTTTATAAGGGCTTTTTTTATTTTTTTGATTGCACAATTTTTTATTAAACTTAATTTTTTGCCGATAATTTATTTATTTATTTTTTTATCTTTTAGTGTTGGGAAGTTTTTCGTGCCAGCGAAAATGGCTTTCATTCCTCAGATAGTAGAAAAAAAAGATATTTTTTTAGCAAATTCTTTAATTTCAATTACAGCAACTGTAGCAGCGATTTTAGGAATAGGGCTAGGAGGTATAATTGTAGAAAGATTTGGTGAAATTGTAGCGTTTTTTATAGATGCGCTTACTTTTTTATTTTCTGCGTTTGCAATTTTATCTATTAGGCAAAAAGAAACTAATCAATTTGCTCCTTTAGATTTAATTTCAATCGGCAAAGAGGCAACAAAAAAAATAAAAAGTTCTTTTACTAAAGATTTAAAAGAAGGGCTAAAATATATAATAAGCAGCAAGGAAACAACATATGCTGTTTATGCGGTTTTATTTTTATTTATATGTATTGGTGGATTATTCCCTGTCTTTACAAAATTTATTCAAAATTCACTTGGAACGATAACGGAAGATTTAGGCTTTGTTGGGGTATCTATAGGGGTTGGAATTTTTTTGGGTTCTTTAATTTATGCTAGGGTAGCTAATAATTTTTCTGTGCAAATGGCTATAAATTTATCGTTACTTTTAGGTTCAATTTATTTAATTATATTTTGTATCTTACTAAAAAACTTTGCATCATCTAAACTTGCAATTTTTTTGTCTTTATTTTTAGGTTTACTTATTTCACCCATATTTGTTGGAGTGAACTCATTAATACATTCAAAAGCAGATAATAATTTTTTTGGTAGAGTATTTAGCAGTTTAGAATTTATTTCTCATTTTAGTTTACTTATTTCAATGTTTATTTTCGCATCTTTGGCTGATATATTTAGTCCCTTTACAATTATAATAATAATTGGTATAATTGGAATTCTTTTTGCAACCTTTTTAGTATTTTTAACCGATAAAATATGAAGATAGAAGAAAATAAAGAACCGCAACATAATTTTCATTCTGAAAAATTTTTAAACCCTCGCATACTTTATCTTCATCTCTCCCAACATACAGGAAAACAATCGAAACCTTTAATAAAAGTAGGAGATTTAGTAGAGGAGGGTGAAGTTATAGCCAGTGAAGATGGTTATATATCTAGTCGCCTACATGCACCAGCAAAAGGTAAGGTTATAGATATAGCAGACTTAGCGCACCCTATTTTAAAAAAGGCCAAAGCTATTGTTATAGAATGTCTTGACCAAAAAAAAGAATTTGTAAGAAATAAAAATGTTAGCGATCTATCGAAAGAGGAGCTTTTAGAGTGCATAAGAAATAGCGGTATAGTTGGAATGGGTGGTGCCGCTTTTCCGACACATGTAAAACTGAATCCACCAAAAAAGATTGTTACTTTAATTATAAATGGATGTGAATGCGAACCATATTTAGCGGCTGACTATAGATTGATGGTTGAAAATATTGAAGGTATATTTTTAGGTATAGAGATAATTTCTAAAATACTACAACCAAAAAATATTATCATAGCAGTAGAGGACAACAAAAAAGATGCCATAAAAAATATAAATTCTATAATAAACTTAAAAAAAATATCTTTACCAAATATAAGTTTAAAGGTTTTAAAGACCGAATATCCTCAGGGCGGTGAAAAACAACTTATTTATACTCTTACAAAAAAAGTAGTGCCTTCAGGTAAGCTTCCTTTTGATGTTGGTTGTTTAGTTCAAAATGTATCTACTTGCTTTGCAATTTATCAAGCCGTATATTATAATAAGCCATTAATTGAAAGGCTGGTTACTTTTGCTGGAGATGCTTTGGTTTTGCCAAAAAATATTTGGGTTAAGATAGGAACAACTTTGCGAGAACTTTTTGATAAAAAAGTTTTAGAATTTAAAGTTGAGCCAAAAAAAATTATTTGTGGTGGTCCGATGATGGGTATAGCTTTAGATAGTTTAGATTATCCCATTTTAAAGGCAACATCTGGATTTTTATTTTTAAATAAGCCTGTGAGTTTTTTGGAAGAAAAACCTTGTATCCGTTGTGGTGAATGTATACGTAACTGTCCGATGGGTCTTATGCCCTGCCTTATTAATTTATATACTCTAAAACAATCCTTTGATGAAGCCAAAATGCTTGGGGCTTTAGATTGTATTGAGTGTGGCGTATGTAGTTTTGTATGTCCAGCAAAACGTTTTTTAGTTCAATCTATAAAAAACGCAAAATTAAATTTACTTAAATGAGAGAAATATTTAGATATGGTTTCATATTGTTTTTGATTTGTTTTTTTGCCGCTAGTTTTTTAGCAAAAGTTTATTCTATTGCAAAACCAAGAATTGAACAAAGGGCAAAAGTAGAATTTCAAAATACTTTAAAACAACTTATTCCGCAAGGAGAACGTTTTTTGCCAATCAAAGTTGATGATGCAATTGTTTATTATAAAGTATACACTTCCAGCGACAAGATGGTTGGTATTATTTTTCAAACGCAAGCAAAAGGTTATTCAAGCACTATTAATACATTAGTAGCTATGTCACCTTCTTTTGAAATTATAAAATTGAAAGTAATAGATCAGAAAGAAACCCCTGGTTTAGGTAGTCGCATAACAGATAAAGAATTTGTAGAGCAATTTTCCAAAAAACAAATACACCAAATTTCTAAATTGCATACAATTACAGGTGCAACAGTATCTTCAAGGGCTGTAATTATGGCAGTTGCAGAAAAAGCAAAAAGAATAGAAGAGTTGTTAAAATGAAATTTATAGTCTCACATTCTCCACATATTCAAAAAAAAGAAACTATCCAAAAAATAATGTGGTCAGTTTCTTTTAGCCTAATACCAGCAGGTATAGCTGGGATTTTGTTTTTTGGTTATCATGCCTTGCTAATAATTTTTTTAGGTACATTTACGGCTGTTTTTACTGAAGCGTTCATACAAATTCTAACAAGACAAAAAATTACAATTAAGGATGGTAGTGCATTTTTAACCGGACTTTTACTTGCCTACAATTTACCTCCATCTGTTCCTTTTTGGATTCCTATTGTTGGTTCATTTTTTTCTATTGCGCTCGGAAAGCAAATTTTTGGTGGTTTAGGGCAAAATATTGTTAATCCTGCTTTACTTGGAAGGGTATTTTTGTTGGCTTCTTGGCCAAAATATATGACTACTTTTGTAAAACCCAACTTTAATTTATTTAATTTTTTTAAATTTGATGCTATAACAGCACCAACCCCCCTTTCATTATTAAAAGAAGCTAAACCCATAGGTGTAACGTATTTAGATTTGTTTTTAGGAAATAGGGGCGGTTGTATTGGTGAGGTATGCATAATTGCATTACTTTTAGGTGCTTTATATCTTTTGATTAAAAAATATATATATTTATATATTCCTCTTACCTATATAGGAACAGTAGGTATTTTTACTTATATTTTTGGACCATCTGGTTTTTTCAAAGGCGATTGGCTTTTTCATATTTTATCTGGTGGATTAATTTTAGGTGCTTTTTTTATGGCTACAGATTACGTAACCTCGCCATTAACCACTAAGGGACAAATTATTTTTGGTATAGGTTGTGGGATAATTACTTCTGTTATTAGATTATGGGGTGGGTATCCTGAAGGTGTTTCTTATGCAATTTTAATTATGAACCTTTCAACCCCACTGATTGACCGTTATACAAAAAGTAAAATATTTGGAAAATGAAGAATAAATTTAAAGAATTTCTAAAAGGTTTAATTAAAGAAAATCCTACATTTGTATTAATGTTGGGCTTATGTCCAACTTTAGCTATTTCAACTACTATAAAAAATGGTCTAGGTATGGGTGTGGCTACTACATTTGTTTTAATTGGTTCTAATGCTATGATAAATTTGATTAGAAAAATTGTGCCAGATAAAATTCGTATTCCGTGTTTTATCGTAGTGATAGCCTCATTTGTTACTATAGTTGAACTTATAATGAAAGCTTATGTACCTATACTTGATAGAGCATTAGGTATTTATATTCCATTGATAGTTGTAAATTGCATAGTGTTGGCAAGAGCTGAAGCTTTTGCGTCAAAAGAAACTTTTTTAAATTCAATTTTAGATGGTTTAGGTATGGGATGTGGTTTTACTTTGGCTTTACTTTTAATTTCTACAATTAGAGAAACTTTAGGCATGGGAACTTTTTTTGACTATAAAATAAAAGGATTTGAGCCAATATTTCTTTTGTCTTTGCCTTCAGGAGCTCTTTTAATTATCGGATTACTACTTGGATTTTTTAATTTCTTAAAGGAGAAAAAAGGATGAATATAACAAATTTTATAAGTATTTTTATTTCCGCTGTTTTTGTTAATAATGTGATACTATCAAGATTTTTAGGGCTATGTCCATTTATTGCGATATCAAAAGAGACAAAACCAGCAATAGCGATGAGTTTTGCTGTGAGTTTTGTCATCTTTATGTCATCTGTAATTAGCTGGTGTATTTATAGATTTTTGCTGATACCGTTTAATTTAATATATTTGCGAACAATAACTTTTATTTTGGTTATAGCAGCATTTGTGCAGTTAGTTGAAATGATAATTAGAAAATTTTTTCCAGTCCTTTATAGATTTTTTGGTATATACCTCCCTTTGATCACTACTAACTGTGCAGTTTTGGGAGTATCTTTGCTTAATACAGATATGTTTTTTAATAATGGGAAAGCATTAACTGGAAGTTTTTATTATTCAATTTTTCAAAGTCTTTGTGTTGGTTTAGGTTATACAATTGCGATGATTTTGATGTCTGCCATTAGAGAACGTCTTGAACTTTGTAATATTCCAAAACCATTTAAAAATTTTCCAATTGCCTTTGTGATCGCTTCAATTATGAGTATGAGTTTTTTAGGTTTTAATGGATTTAAATTTTAAAATGTAAATATGTTTGTTGCTGTTATAATTTTAAGTTTATTGGGATTTATTTTTGGAATAAGTTTAGCAATTGTATCAAAGTTTTTGAAAATAAAAGTAGATGAGAAATTAGAGCGCATTTGTAAAATTTTACCTGGTGCAAATTGTGGTGCTTGTGGGAAAGCAGGTTGTTTTGGTTTTGCCCAAGCAATTTTATCAAGAGAATTGTCGCTTGATTGTTGTAAAGTTGCAAGCAATGAAGCAAAAGTGCTTATAGCAGATATTTTAGGGATAAAATTTGAAAAAAAAGTTAGATTGGTAGCGGTTGTGCATTGTAATGGAGGTTGTAAAGTTAAAGATAAATTTATTTATAATGGTATAGAAGACTGTATCTATGCAAATTTAGAACTTGGGGGGCAAAAAGAGTGTTTCTGGGGCTGTTTAGGATTTGGAACGTGCGTTAACGCTTGTCCATTTGGTGCGATTAGTATGTCGGCTGAAAAAATACCCATAATAGATACAAATAAATGTACTGGCTGCGGTAAGTGTGTAGAGATTTGTCCAAAAAAACTTTTTAGTTTAGTTCCTGTCAATTATGATGTTTATGTAGCCTGCAATTCTTTTGATGTAGGCAAACTCACAAGAAAAATTTGTCCGGTTGGTTGTATTGCCTGTGGTATATGCACAAAGGTTACCAATTCTACCTTTTATATAAAAGATAATCTTGCATATATAGATTATGATAAAATTAAGGATGAAAAAATGCTTTATGAGGCTATGTCAAAGTGTCCTGTTAAGTGTATTGTAAAAAGACCTTAACTTATGAATATAGCGGTATTAGCATCGGGAAATGGAACGAATTTTGAGACAATAGCAAAGGCAATAAAAAAAGGCTACATAAAGGCAAATTTAAAAGTTCTTATCACAGATAGAGAGGATGCATTTGTTAGAGTGCGCGCAAGAAGGTTTAAAATAAAAGAAATATTTATAAATCCAAAAAATTTTAAAACACGATTAGATTTTGATAACCAAATAATTAAAATTTTAAAAAACGAAAAAGTTGATTTAGTTATTCTTGCAGGGTATATGCGAATTCTAACAGCCAATTTTGTAAAAACTTTTAAAAATAAAATTTTAAATATACATCCTGCGTTACTTCCAGCATTTAAAGGGGTGGATGCTATAAAGCGCGCCTACAATTATGGTTGTAAAATAACAGGTGTGACCATACATTTTGTTGATGAAAAAATTGACCATGGTCCGATAATTTTTCAAGAGGCCATAAAGATAAAAGATACTGATACTTTGGAAAAATTAGAAGAAAGGATACACGATTTAGAGCATAAACTTTATCCAAAAGCAATAAAATTGTTTGTAGAAAAAAGACTAAAAATAAAAAATCGTTGGGTTTATATTAAGAATAAAAATTAAAAAGTAAAAAGGAGTGTAGAATTTTAAAAAATATAATTAAACTGATCTATATTTTGTTTTTTCTATTTACCTCTTGTCAGCCAAAGCAAAATGAAAATACAATTATTGTATGGCATTGGATGACTGATAGGCAACCGGTCTTTGAAGAGCTTTCCAAAATTTATTATCAAAAAACAGGTATAACCGTAAGATTTGAACTTTACGCACCTTCAGAAGCATATGCACAAAAAGTGCGATCAGCTGCGCAAGGTAGAAACTTACCTGATATATTTGGCATATTAGGCGAAAAAAGAGAGTTTGCCTCATTTATTAAGGCAAATTTAATTTTGGATCTTACGCCTTATATGGAGAAAGATTTCTCTAACTGGAAAAATTCTTTTTTCCCTGAAGCGATCATGGTAAATGAATTTAAGAAAAATAATACCTATGGTGTAAAGCCAGGGGTTTATGGTGTGCCTATAGATGTAATGACGATTCAGTTGCTTTACAATAAAAAATTATTTGAAAAAATAGGGTTAGATCCGGAGAAACCACCTCAAGATTTTGATGAATTTTTAAAGATTGGTGAAAAGATAAATGATAAAGATTTTTTAGGATTAGTTTCTGGCTGGTCTGAGATTTGGTTGATTGAATGCTTTTTAACAAGTTATGCAATAAATATTATGGGTTATGAAAAAGTGATAGATACTATAAAAGGAAAGGTTTCGTATACAGATTCAGATTGGATAAAAGTTTTTGAATTGTTTCAAAAGATGCGAGAAGCTAAGCTATTATCAAATGATATAGTTGGTATGGTAAACAAAACAGCAGAACAAATATTCGCAAATAATAAAGCCTTATTTGCTTTTAATGGTTCTTGGTGTGTAAATGTTTATAAGACGATGAATCCAAAATTGGAATACGGAGTATTTTTGCCACCAAAGGTAAATAAAGATAACCCTATGGTTATAAGGGGAGGCGCTGGTTCATCTTTTATGGTTAATAGCGCTTCAACAAAAAAAGAAAAAGCTATAGAGTTTTTGAGATGGCTTACAGAAACTGAACAACAAATTTATTTAGCAAAGGCTACAAATAATTTACCAGCAAACAAATATAGTTTAAAAGAACTTTTGGGCCCATTAGTTGATTTTCTAAAAGGTATGGAGTATGCTACACATCCAAATATTTGGGAGATAAGAGAAAAAGCAGAGGTAATTGAGGCTATAGGAAGTGGTGTGCAGCTTATTATACTCGGTAAAAAAAGCGCAAAAGAAGTGGCAGAAGAGGTGCAGCGAATAAAGGAAAGAAATTTTTAAAATTTTGATATGAAAAAGCTAAAATCTACTTTAGAAAATTATGCTTTCATTTTGCCAGCACTTTTAATATTTTTTATTTTTTATGTTATCCCTTTTATATGGGTTTTTCAGTTTAGTTTAACAAATTGGGATGGAATTCAACCTATAAAAAAGTTTATTGGTTTAGATAATTTTAAAGAGATTTTGTTTACTGATAAAAGTTGGTGGAGGGCTTTTTTAAATGCTGGTTATATCTGTTTAATTGCATTGATTTTTCAAAATACTTTGGCATTTTTATTGGCTTTGGCTTGCAGCCGCAAAATTCGTTTTAGGAATTTTTATCAAACAGTATTTTTTATTCCACCTATACTTTCAGAAATTGTTGTAGGTATGGTTTGGCGTTTTATTTTAAATGATATTGATGGTGCAAATATACTTAATCGTTTGCTAAATTTTATAGGGTTATCACAATTTGTTAATAAGTGGTTAGCTAATCCAAATATCGTTCTTACAACGATTGCTTTTGTTCATAGCTGGAAAGGTTTTGGATGGGGATTTTTAATTTTTTTAGCAGGTTTAGTGGCTATACCAACAGAACTTTATGAGGCTGCTATATTAGATGGAGCAAGCAGCTTAAAATGTTTTAGGAAAATCACTCTTCCGCTTATGTTACCTGTTATAGCGCTTGTGAGTATTCTTACAATTTTAGGTACTATGCAAGGATTTGTTTTGATTTTAGGATTAGTTGGTGGAGAATTTGCTGGTTATGCTTCAGTTCCTGTTTTAAGGATTTTGGCTGCTATGAGAGATTATTTAAGATTTGGTTATGCTTGCGCACAAGGTGTAAGTTTAGGATTGATTTTAGTAATAGTTTCTTTTATCCAATATAAATTATTAAAGAAATTTCGTAAAATAATCGCATAATGAAGAGTAAAATTTATTATAAACTTAAAAAAATAATATTTAATTTATCAACCCAATTATTTCTCCTTACAGTTGCTATAAGTTGTATTTATCCTTTAGTTTGGACAGTCTCATCAAGCCTAAAGACACAAGAAACTATATTTAGTGATATTTCCCTTATACCCAAGAAGTTTAATTTTAAAAATTATTATTTTGCAATTAAAGAAGGTAATTTTAGTCGTTATTTTTTAAATAGTGTTTTTTATACAGTTAGTGTAGTTTTTTTAATAGTAATTATTTCTTCGTTAGCGGCTTTTGCATTTTCGCGTTTAAATTTTTGTGCAAAAAATATAATTTTTTTTATTTTTATAGGAGCAATGATGATACCATTACCTGGGGGTTTTGTGCCATTATATGTCCTTTTAAATAAGTTACATTTGCGTAATACTCCAATCGGATATATATTGTGTATGACCAATGTTGGTTTATCAATGAGTATATTTTTATTAAAAACTTTTTTTGATACTATACCAAAGGAACTAGAGGATGCCGCAAGACTTGACGGTTGTTCAAAAATAAGATTGTGGTGGAATATATTTTTGCCTTTATCAAAACCGATGCTTGCTGTAGTAATTGTTTTTAATGCTTTAAATGTTTGGAATGAATACCTTTTAGCACTTTTAATATTTGATAATAAAGATATGATGCCTTTACAGCGAGCTTTAGTAGTTTTTCAAGGAGAATTTTTGACTAATTATCCGGTTTTGATGTCAGCTTTAGTTATTACTACTTTACCAATAATTATAATATATTTTTTAATCCAAAAATATATTAGAAAGGAGGTTATTTCTGGTGCACTTTTTGGTTAATTTGTTGTATATTAAAAAATATAAATTATACTATAAAGATTGTGTGGTGAGGTTTT
>JAMWCT010000070.1 GCA_023819525.1 Candidatus Omnitrophota bacterium | reverse complement strand
TAGATGACTTAACAATATTTAGTAGTTTTATGTATATTTTGATTTTATTTAGCATATCAATAGCCCTTTTTTTTAAAAAAATAAAAAAATACGCAATAACTTTTTGCTTTATTTTTGTATTGTTTTTTAGTACAAGTTCTATTACTCTATTTGAAAGGATATCTTCTTTGGGAAAAGAGGCGATTATAATAGAAAAAGGGTTTTGGGCTAAATTTGAACCGTTTCAAGCAGCTACTAATTACTTTAGTCTTTATGAGGGCATGAAAGTAAGAATAATTTCGGAAAAAGAAGGGTGGTTTAAGATAAAACGCCAAGATAATAAAATTGGATGGGTAGAAAAAAATGTTTTAGCGATTATTTAGTTGATAAAATAAGCTAAAAAATATAAAAACTAAACCTCTTGACTTTATACGTTAATTGTGGTAATTTTAATCTTATAAATTTCAAAGTAATTTTATAAGCCAATAAAAAAATGAGTTTCTTTAAAATCTTTTATAGATTTAAAAAATTAAATTGGGAGGGAAGATGAGAGTGGATAAAATATTATATTTATTTTTATTAAGTTCTTTTCTTATTTTTATCAGTGGTTGTGCTGTAATTTTTCAAAGTGGTAGACGTTCAGATATTGAAAAAATACAAGCTTTAGAAAAAGAACTGGAAGAACTTAAGCATGCAAGAAGTTTACTTGAAGAAAGGTTATCTCAAGAAATAAAAGATTCCCAAGTTAGACTAAAAATGGAAGAAAAAGGTTTAGTTATCACTTTTGTGGCAGAAGTTTTATTTGATTCTGGGAAAGCTATTTTAAAGCCGGAAAGCCTGCCTATTTTAGATAAAGTAGTTATGATTCTTAAAGAAGAAGTGCCTGAAAACAATATTGGTATAGAAGGGCATACTGATAATCAACCGATTAAGTATTCTGGCTGGAAATCGAATTGGGAACTATCTACCCATAGAGCTCTTAGTGTTTTACATTATTTAGAAAGTAAAGGGATATCGCCAGAAAGATTATCTGCAACCGGTTACGGTCCATATAAACCGGTAGCTTCTAATGCAACAGCTAAAGGCAGACAACTTAATCGCAGAGTTGAAATAGTTATTTTACCCAGGACAGTTAAGAAAATTGAAAAACAATATCTAACTGAACCACAAAAAGAGGAGGAGTTAAAATGAGCGATAAGCCTTTGATTTTTAGTATTTTGATTGCGTTAATTGTTGTATTAGTTATCGCAGGTGTCTCATTATTAATTAATATAAATTCTTTAGATGAGAATTATAAAAAAGAACTCAGAAAGAATATAGAGCTACAAAAAAATTTAGAAGAGCTTAAAAATTCTGTTACTACCTTAAAAGAAGAAAATGTAGCACTTAAAGAAAAAAATACTCAGCTTACTAACCAAATAGAAGAACTTAAAGTAGAAAAAGCAAAGTTAGAAAAACTAAAAGAGAAATTAGAGGAAAATTTAAAAGAAGAGCTAATGAAAAATACACAAACGGCAAACTAAATACTAGTATTTTTTAAGTTCTTTTAAAGGGGGCAAAAAGCCCCCTTCTTTTTTATAATTATTTTTTATGAATAATTTAAAAGTTTTTAAAATACCTCAACATATAGCAATAATTATGGATGGAAATGGTCGCTGGGCAGCTACAAGAGGGCTTCCTAGAACGGCAGGACACAAAGAAGGTATAAGAAGGGTAAAAGATATTGTGCGTGCAACAAAAAAATTAGGAATTAAAATACTAACTCTCTTTGCCTTCTCTACAGAAAATTGGAATAGGCCTAAAAGAGAAATAAATTTACTTTTTTCTTATTTGAATACATTTTTAAAAACGTATAAAAAAGAATTAATGAAAGAAAATATAAAATTAAAGGTGATAGGTCGCCGAGACAGAATATCAGAAAATATAATTAGGAAAATAGAAGAATTAGAAAGACTAACTGAAAGTAACAGCAGCTTTTTTCTTATTATTGCTTTAGATTATGGCGGTAGGTGGGATATAGTTAATGCAACAAAAAAAATAATTTCAGATATCCAACAAAATAAGATTTCTATAAGTGCAATAGATGAAAATTTTTTTAGTCACTATTTATCTATAAATGATTTGCCTGATCCAGATCTATTAATACGTACCTCTGGAGAAGAAAGAATAAGTAATTTTTTGCTTTGGAATTTGGCATATTCAGAACTATACTTTCCTAAAGTATATTGGCCTGACTTTGATGAAAAACAGTTAAAAAAAGCATTAGAGGTTTATTCAAAAAGAGAAAGAAGATATGGGGCAATAAGTACGGAGAAATAATTTTATGAAAAAGCGTTTAATTACCTCTATAATTTTAAGTGCATTAACATTTCTTGCAATAATCTATTATCCTTTATTTGTTGTCCTGATAACTGTTTTTATTTTCATTGGGTTATATGAGTTTTTTTATATGATAGAAAAAAAAGAAGTTAAGCTTTTTAAACCATTTGGACTTTTTGTTGGGGTTCTTATACCTATTACTATTTCTTATAGATTGAGCATTAAAGAAGGGTGGCAGTTTCTTTTTGTCGTTATTGGTATTTTTTTACTTTTTTTATTAGAGCTTACTAAAAAAGAAACACATCAACCAGTTTTATCTATTTCAGCAACAATCTTTGGTATTATCTATATTTCACTATGTTTTAGTTTTTTAATTCGCATAAGGCAATTCCCACAAGGAGAACGACTTGTTGGCTTTTTAATCTTAGTTACAAAATCAAGTGATGTTGGTGCATATTTATTTGGAAAAAAATACGGAAGGACTTTACTTTTAGAAAGAGTTAGTCCAAAAAAAACTTTAGAAGGTTCTGTGGGCGGATTTTTAACAAGTTTGACTATAGGTATTATTTTTTCACAATTTGTTAAAGTATTAACTTTTATTGAAAACTTTTTTTTAATTATTATTTTAGCCATTATTTCTCAATTAGGAGATTTGTTTGAGTCACTTATAAAACGAGATTGTCAAGTAAAAGATTCTGGTAAAATCTTACCTGGAATGGGTGGTGTTTTAGATGTAATTGATAGTTTAATTTTTACTGCCCCCACTTTTTATTTATACATAGCAATGATGAAGGGGTTTACTTTATTATGAAAAAAGTAATTATTTTTGGTTCATCTGGCTCGATAGGAAAAAATGCGTTGGATGTAATTAGAAAAAGTAAAAATAACTTTAAAGTTATAGGTTTATGTGTATATAAAGATGTTGAAACTCTATTTGCACAAGCAAAAGAATTTTTGCCAGAAAATGTTTGTATAGTTGATAAAACTCATTTTCATAAAATAAAAGACTTGCCAAAGAAAATAAAAGTTTTTATGGGCAAAGATGGTTTAAATGATTTTTCAAAAATTAGCTCAGATATATCTGTTATGGCAATTGCTGGTTTATCCTGCCTTGAGCCATTTCTGCACCATATTCCTTATACAAAAAGAATTGCTTTAGCAAATAAAGAATCGATTGTAACTGCATCAAGATTTGTATTTAAAGAGGCCAAAAAATATAATGTTGAAATTTTTCCAATTGATAGTGAGATAAATGCTATTTTTCAATTTTTTTCTTTAGATAAAAAAATTTTAAAGAATAATTTAAATAAGGTTTATATTACAGCCTCTGGCGGTTCGCTCCTAAACTACAGAAAGAAAAATTTAACTTCTGTTAAGATAAAAGATGTTCTTTCGCATCCAACCTGGAAAATGGGAAAACGCATAACAGTTGATTGTGCGACTTTAGTTAATAAAGGCTTTGAGGTTATCGAAGTCCATAATTTTTTTGGTATCCCTTATGAAAAAATAGATGTCCTAATACATAGACAATCGCAAGTTCATGCATTATTAGAGCTAAAAGATAAAACTATTATTGCATGCTTATATCCAGCAGATATGCGGATACCGATTTCTTATGCTTTACATTACCCAGAAAGGTTTTATAATAACGATGGTATGGATTTTAAAAATAAAATTTGTTTTTCTTTTGAGCCAATTTCTTTTAAAAAATTCCCATTACTTAAATTAATTTTAGAGGCTGCAAAAAGAGAAGACAACTCATTAGTTATTTTAAATGCCTGCGATGAGATCTCAATAGAGTATTTTTTAAAAAAGAAAATAAAGTTTATCCATATATATAAAGCATTAGAATATATGTTCTCTATATATCCATCAACGCGGCTTAAAACAATAGAGGATGTTTTTTATTGGGATAATTGGGCACGAGAAAAAACTAAAGAATATTTAGATAGGGTATGAGTTTTTTAATTTTTATTTTTATTGTAAGCATATTGATAGTTGTTCATGAACTTGGTCATTTTATAGCAGCTTGTAAAGAAGGAGTTCGTGTTGAAAAATTCGCCATAGGTTTTGGACCAGTAATTTTTAGAAAGAAAGGCAAAATAACAGATTTTCTGATTTGCCTTTTTCCGTTTGGTGGATATGTAAAGTTAGCTGGAGACAGTCTTTCAGAATTTAAAGGTTATGAGGATGAATTTTTATCAAAACCACCAGCTAAAAGAATAAAAATAGTCTTTGCCGGACCACTTTTTAATTATCTATTTGCGTTTATAATTTTTTGGGTAGTTGCAATGATCGGTTTTCCTCATATAGAACCAGTTATTGGGGGTTTATTAGATGATTATCCGGCAAAAACTGTTGGCTTGAAAGAAAACGATAGGATATTAAAAGTTAATGGTAGAAAAGTTGAAAGTTGGTCCTCTTTGACAAATTTAATCTATAAAAGCAAAGATAAAGTGACTGTTGAGGTAGAAAGAGATAACAAAATTCTAAAATTTGAAATTCCTTTGACTAGAAAAAGTATTAATGATGACCTTGGAAGAAAACGGACTGTTTCAATGATAGGGGTATCTGCCTCCCCTACAGCATTTAAACTTAAAAAATATAATTTTTTTATAGCTTTTTTTAAAGCAGGACATACAGTTATAAATCTCACATTTCTTTTAATCAAAGGTATTGTTTTTATAATATTGGGTATAATTCCATTTAAAGATGCTATGGCTGGACCTTTAGGAATTTATTATATAACTACAGAAGCAGCAAAGTTAGGGATAGTGGCTATTTTGTATCATATAGCGAATTTAAGTTTAAGTTTGGCTGTTATAAATTTATTTCCTTTACCTATATTAGATGGTGGACATATATTTATTTTTCTTTTAGAAAAAATTAGAAAAAAACAATTAAGTGAAAAGGTAGAATCAATCATAGCAAAGATAAGTTTTGCATTAATTGCTATATTGTTTGTTTTTATCTTCTATAATGATATTATAAAGTTTGGTTATAAAATATTTAGCAAAAACTAAAATGGTTAATACAGTAAATATAGGCACATTAAAAATTGGCCCAAAATATCCTGTGCGTATAAAAGGGATGTTAAAAACAAGTATTTCTAAAAGAGAGGCTTTGTTAGAAGAAGCAAATACTTTAGTAAAAGAGGGGGCAGAGGCTATAAGAGTAGCAATAAAATATCCGCATGAAAGCCAAATTTTAAAGTATTTAAAAAGTAAAATAAGAGTCCCTTTTGTTGCTGATATTCATTTTAATTACAAATTAGCAATAGAAGCAATTGAATGTGGTTTTGACGGCATCAGACTAAATCCACTTAATATTACAAAAGAACCACAAATAAAGGAAGTTGTAAAATTTGCAAAAAAAAATGGAGTGCATATAAGAGTGGGGGTTAATTCTGGTGGTTTTAGACAAAGGTTAGATGAAAAAAATTTAGCAAAAAATATGGTAAATTCTGCCTTAAACTTTATAAAAATATTAGAGAAAGAAGATTTCTTTAACATAAGTGTTTCTTTGAAAGCCTCAAATATTCAAACTACAATTTTAGCTAATAGACTCTTTGCTTTAAGATCAAAATATCCATTACATTTAGGAATAACAGCAACAGGTCCATTTTTAGAAGGTGTTATTAAATCTAGTTTAGGTATAGGTATTCTTTTAGAAGAAGGCATAGGTAACATTTTAAGAGTTTCGTTAACAGGTCCGTCTTTTTGGGAAATAAAAATAGCAAAGTTTATTTTACAGTTTTTAGGGTTGCGTTATTTTGAGCCAGAGATTGTTTCCTGTCCAACCTGCTCACGTTGTAGTGTAGATTTAGTAAAAATTGTAGAAGATTTTTATAAAAAATTGGATGAACTAAAAAGTAGCTCTATTAAATTGCCCAAAAAAATTGCAATTATGGGCTGTGAAGTAAATGGCCCTGGAGAGGCTATTTTTGCAGATATAGGTATAGCTTTTGGAAACAAAAGAGGAGTTATTTTTAAAAAAAATAAAATTTTATGTTCTGATACTGTTGATAATTTGGCAAAAAAATTTATTAAAATTTTGGAGGAGGATAATGGATATAAAAGAAATTAAAAAAGAATTAAGAAAAGAACTAAGTTATACCTTGGGAGATGGTCAAAAATTAACTGAAAATACAATTAGAGAGAGAATAACAAATATCTTTAATTATTGGGAAACACAAAAAAATCGTTATATAGATAATTCTATAAAAGAAGTTGTTATCAGAGAACTTTGTGATGAATTTTTAGGTTGGGGACCTCTTAAAAAATTAATGGAAGACCCCAATGTAACAGAAATAATGATAAATGGGTATTCAAAAGTTTATGTAGAAAAAGACGGTAAAAAAACCCCAACTGATATTGCTTTTGACGATGAGACACATTTACGTCATATAATAGAAAAAATGCTTCTACCTACAGGAAGAAGGGTAGATGAATCTTATCCTTTTGTGGATTTTTCACTAAAAGATGGCTCAAGAGTAAATGTTATAATTCCCCCTCTTTCTGTTGGTGGCACAACTGTAACTATAAGAAAATTTTTGCGCACAATAAATCAAATAGAAGATTTAGTGAATTTAGGGACAATAGATATGCGAATGGCAAAATTTTTGGTATCTTGCATAAAAGCAAAAATTAATATTCTATTTTCTGGCGCAACAGGTTCTGGTAAAACTACTACTTTAGAGGTGCTTTCTCAATATATATCGCCTTCTGAAAGGATAATTGTAATTGAGGATACTTTGGAGCTCACTTTAAGACAAGACCATGTAGTAAGGCTTTTAACTAGACCTCCAAATATTGAAGGTAAGGGAGAAATTACAATAAGAGATTTATTTATTAATACTTTGCGTATGCGTCCAACAAGAATTATTTTAGGTGAAGTAAGAGGAGCTG
Organism: Candidatus Omnitrophota bacterium; assembly: GCA_023819525.1. Taxonomy (GTDB): domain Bacteria; phylum Omnitrophota; class Gorgyraeia; order Duberdicusellales; family 4484-171; genus JAMWCT01. The sequence goes on along the minus strand of JAMWCT010000070.1, from coordinate 1,028 downwards.
AGGCTATGGATTATCTACAAGCGTTAAATAGTGGACATAAAGGGTGTTTGGCTGTTATCCATGCTTCTACACCAACTGATGCGCTTACAAGATTAGAGACGATGGCTCTTTATGCAGGTTTATATATGCCTGTTTGGGCTATACGTAAACAGATTGCTTCAGGACTTGAGCTAATAGTTCAACATGAGCAACTTATTGACGGTTCAAGAAAGATCACTTATATAACTGAAGTTGAAGATGTATTAAGCGGTGAAGAGGTAGTTTTAAGAGATATATTTAGATACGAAATTGAAGGTTTAGATAAAGATGGTAAGGTAAAAGGTGCTTTTAGAGCCAAGAATGTGCCGACTTTTCTTCATTTGTTTAAGAAAAAAGGGATTGAAGTAGATCCAGAGATATTTAAAGACTAAAATGTTATTTTCAAAAAGCTTTATCCATACTTTAAGAAAAGAACCTAAAATAGCAGAGTGTAAAAGCCATCAACTTTTACTTAAAGGCTGCTTTATTTATATGGTCTCCTCAGGAATATATGCATATTTACCTTTAGGATATAGAGTTTTAGAAAAAATAAGTAATATTGCACGAAAATATATGAAGGCAGCCGGTGCACAAGAAGTTTTATTGAGTGCTTTACAACCAATAGAACTTTGGGAAAAAACAAAAAGAGCTCAAGATTTAAAAGAGATTATGTTTAAGTTTAAAGATAGAAAAAATAGAACCTTATGTTTAGGGCCAACACATGAAGAAGAAATCACAGATATTGCATCAAAATATATATTTTCCTATAAACACTTACCAGCTATTTTATATCAAATTCAGACAAAATTTAGAGATGAACCTCGCCCTAGATTTGGACTCTTAAGAAACTGTGAGTTTATAATGAAAGATGCGTATAGTTTTGATAAAGATATAGAAGGCTTAGATGTAAGTTATCAGAAAATGCGTCAAGCTTATCAAGAAATTTTTAAATATTGTAGTTTAAATTTTATAACAATAGAGGCGGAAAGTGGTTTTATGGGTGGAAGTGT
>JAMWCT010000069.1 GCA_023819525.1 Candidatus Omnitrophota bacterium | reverse complement strand
CTAAAGTATTCCCCTTTGTATCTGTAATTGTAATAATTGTATTGTTAAAAGTAGCTTTTATATGGGCTACTGCTATGTCAGAAGTAAATTGAATTTTTTTTCGTTTTTCTGTTTTTTTTCGTTCTGCCATTTTCACTCCCTACTTTTTAAGTTTTTTTCAACCCACCAACTCTTGGTCTTGGGCCTTTTCGTGTTCTTGCGTTACAGCGCGTCCTTTGGCCTCTAACAGGAAGTCCCCTTTTGTGTCTAATTCCTCTGTAGCATCCAATTTCAATAAGACGCCTAATATTTTGTGCAATTTGCCTTTTTAATTCACCTTCTACTTTATAGTGAGATTGAATAAATGCAGTTATTTTTGAGATCTCCTCTTCTGTCAATTCTGACGCTCTTTTTTCTGGGTCAACACCGGTATTTTGTAAAACAACTAAGGAATTACTTGGCCCAATTCCATAAATATATCTTAAAGCAATTTTCACTTTTTTTTCTTTTGGTATATCAACACCTAAAATTCTTGGCATTTTATCTCCTTTTATTTAAAAAATTATCCTTGTCTTTGTTTATGCTTTGGATTTTTGCAAATAACCCTAATTACACCTTTACGCCTTATTATCTTACAATTTGGACAAATTTTTTTTACAGATGCTTTTACTTTCATTTTAATCTATAAGTTATTCTACCTCTTGATAAATCATATGGTGAAAGTTCAACTTTTACTTTATCTCCGGGTAAAATCTTAATAAAATGCATTCTCATTTTGCCACAAACATGTGCTAATACTATATGACCATTTTCCAATTTAACCCTAAACATTGCATTAGGTAACGCCTCGATTATTTCTCCTTCTGCCTCTATCAATTCTTCTTTAGCCATAGTATTATTCAGTTAGTACCCATCCACCTTCTTTTGTTACAGCCACAGTATGTTCAAAATGCGCTGAAAGTGAATTATCTTTTGTTTTTACTGTCCAACCATCATCAAGTATCTCTATTTCATTACTCCCAACAACCACCATCGGTTCTATTGCTAATACCATACCCTCCACTAACTGATGGCCGGAATCACGGATACCAAAATTTGGCACTGCCGGCTGACAATGAAGCGCTCTACCTATGCCGTGCCCAACAAATTTTTTCACAACAGAAAAACCATTTTTTTCAACAAATTTTTCAATCGTAAAACCTATATCACCTATGTGCCTGCCAATTTTTATAGCTGAAATAGCTTTTTGTAGAGCTTTATATGTTGTCCGTATCAAATTTAATGTTATTTTAGAAATGGGATTTAAAAAATACGTATATGCTACATCAACAAATAATCCTTTATATGTAATTCCTAAATCTACACTTACAATATCACCTTCTTTAAGAAATTTATTAGTGGTTGGTATCCCATGAATTATTTCTTCATTCACTGAAACACAGAGAGTTGCAGGATAACCACAAAAATCTTTAAAAGCAGGTTTCATATCCGGATAATTACTTAAAGTTTTTTCAAAAAATATTTCTATATCTTTAGTTGATAATCCCGGTCTTATAATAGTTTTTAATTCTTTTAAAAATTTTCCTGCCACCTTGCCTGCCTGACGCATTAAAAGTAAATCTTTATAAGTTAAAAGCTCAATCACATTTATCTAATAATTTTATTATTCTGCTAAAAACTATATCTTTCTTTGCCTTCGCATCTATCTTAATAAATTTATCCTTCTTTTTATAAAAATCTAAAAGAGGTTTGCTTTCCTTTAAAAATACTTCCCATCTTTTTCTTATAACTTTGGGCGTATCATCTTTCCTTTGAATTAAATTACCTTTACAAATATCGCAAATTTTATCTTTTTTTGGAGGCATATTTATTAAATGATAATTTGCGCCACAATCTTGGCAAATTAATCTCTTTGAAAGTCTATTTATTATAGTCTCTCGATCTACATAAAGATAAACAAATACATATGTATCTATATTTTTCTCACTGAATAATTTTTCTAACTGCGCTGCTTGAGATAAATTTCTTGGATAACCGTCTAAAATAAAATCTTTATTATCAATATTTTTTTTGATTAAATCTAAAATTAACTCATCAGGCACAAGCAAGCCTTTTTCCATATAACTTTTAACCATTTTCCCAAAAGATGATCCTTTATTAACCTCTTGGCGAAGAATATCTCCTACGCAAATTCGCTTTATTTTATAATATTCTGCTAATGCTTGAGCTTGCGTGCCTTTACCAGAACCCGGTGCGCCAAAAAGAATTATCCTCATCTTCTACCTCTTAAACTTCCACTTTTAATAAAGCCATCATAATGCCGAATAAATAGTTGACCTTCTATTTGTCTCATTGTATCTAAAATAACTCCAACCAAAATCAAAAGAGTTGTTCCACCAAAAAATGAAGCTATATCATATGATGGGACCTTAAACATACTCATAATAAAGTTTGGCAAAACTGCTATCGCACAAATATACAATGTCCCAAGAAAAACAATTCTTGTTGTAACAAAATCTAAATATTGTGCAGTAGGCCTTCCTGTAGGTATACCTGGAATTATTCCACCATTTTTCTTTAGTGCATTTGCGACTTCTGTTGGATTAAAAATCATAGCTGTATAAAAATACATAAAAAAAATAATTAAAATTATAAAAAAAACATGATAACCTATTCCTCTTTCTTGTAAAAAACCCTGTAAAATCCTTATCAACCAAATTTTTTTTGGAAAAAATGTTGCAATAGTTGCAGGAAAAAGTATAACACTTTGAGCTAAAATTATAGCTATAACTCCAGCCATATCAACCCTGATTGGTAAATATGTACTTTGTCCACCATATACACGTCTGCCAATAATTCTCTTTCCATATTGAATTGGAATTTTTCGTTGACCTTGTGTAAAAAAGATAACAGCGGCTGTTGCAAAAATCCACAACACCAAAAGCGCAACTACTGTTAAAGTTGAAATCTGTCTTTTTGTTGGATCAAATGGTGAGTAAAGCAGAAATAGATGATAAAGTGAAATTGGTAACCTAGATACTATACTTGTTGCTATTATCAAAGAGATTCCATTTCCTATGCCGCGTTCTTGAATTTGCTCTCCAAGCCACATAATGAATACAGTTCCTGCAGTTAGGGTAATTATTGTCGTAAATATAAATAGAAAACCTTTTTGCGGAACTATTCTTATACCTCCAAAATTATTATCATTTGATAACCAAATTGATAAAAAAAAGCCTTGCACAAAACATAAAATTAAAGTAAGGTATCTTGTGTATTGATTTATTTGTTCATATCCTGCCTTTCCTTCTTTTGCAAGTTGAGCTAAAGAAGGTATTATAGCAACAAGAAATTGCATAATAATAGAACTTGAAATATAAGGCATAATACCTAATGCAAAAATACTAGATTTCATCAAAGCGCCACCTGTAAAAAGATTCATTATCCCAAATAAGGTCTGCATTCCGGATTTAGCAAGCTTTTCAAAATATTGTGAAAGAGCAAATGTATCAACCCCTGGTGTTGGGATAAAACAACCAATTCTATACACAATAAGCAAAGCTAAAGTTATAAATATTTTTTTCTTAAGTTCCTCTATCTTGAAAATATTTATTAACGCTTCTTTCATGTACGTTTTAAAATTTCAAAATTACAACCACTCTCAATTATCAATTCAGTAGCTTTTTTAGAAAAACTATCAGCTTTAAAAATTGTTTTAAAAGGAAACCTACCATCCATTACACCCAATATTTTCACAGGTTTGTTTTCGTCTTTAATTAAATTTAGGTGTTTTAATACTTTTGGAGTTATCTCTTCAACCGGACTAACTTTTTGAGCAATTCTTCCAAGATTTACAACTTGATAATATTTTTTTGAAAACGAAACAAAACCCCTTTTTGGTATCTTACGAATGTAAGGTATATTACCCCCATTAAAACCAATGTAAGGCAACTTTTTTCCGCTTCTTTGTCCAGCTCCTTTATTACCTCTTGTGCTTGTTTTTCCTAAACCACTTCCGCAACCTCTGCCAACACGTTTAGGTTTTTTATTTTTAAATTTTGGCGTTAATTTTGATAAATCCATAATTTTATTTCAAACTCTGCAAAGCTAACATAGTAGCTTTAACTACATTTATTGGATTTGTTGATTTCTTGAGGACTTTTGTAAGAATATCCTTTATCCCTACACATTCACATATAGCCCTTATAGGTGCTGATGCAATTACACCTGTACCTTTGGATGCTGGCTTTAAAAGCACTTCAACTGCACCAAATTTTCCATAAACTTGATGAGGTATGGTTGTCTCATTTTTCTTAACAACCATAAGATTTTTTTTTGCTTTTCTTAAACCTTTTCTAATTGCATCAGCTACTTCATTAGCCTTTCCTAAAGCATACCCTACTTTTGATACCCCATCGCCTACAACAACTAATGCTGAAAAACCTAAATTTTTTCCACCTTTGGTTACTTTTGTAACACGATTTATAAAAATAACCTTCTCTATAAATGCTTCCTCTTTTTTAGTTTCTTGAATAATTCCTTGTTCTTCCATATTTGATTTAAGTTAAAATTTTAATCCCCCTTCTCTTGCGCCATCCGCTAATGCTTTAACTTTACCATGATATTTATAACCAGCCCTATCAAAACATACTTCTTTTATACCTAAATCCAAAGCTTTTTTTGCAATTAATTTGCCAACATGATACGCAGCATCTTTGGTCGTTGTTTTTATACCAAGTGATTTAAACTCTTTACTTAAAGTTGAACAACTTGTAATTGTGACATTTTCTTTATCGTTAATTAATTGTGTATAAATATGCTTATTACTACGGAAAACAACCAATCGAGGTTTCTCTCTTGTTCCTTTTAAATATTTTCTTATTCTTAAATGCCTTTTTTTTCGCAAAACTTCTGACATATATATTTTATTGTTTAGCTAAAGCCTTTCCCAATTTCTTCCTAATTTCTTCTCCAACATATCTAATGCCTTTTCCTTTGTATGGTTCAGGTCTATAAATTCTTCTAATATTTGCCGCAAAACTATTTACTAATTGTAAATCTATTCCTTCAATAATGATACGATTTGGATTTGGCATGCTTACCATTAGGGTTTGCGGTATATCTATGACAGCCGGATGAGAAAATCCTAAAGTTAATATTAATTGTTTTCCTTTTACTTGCCCTTTAAAACCAACACCAACGATATCTAATTCCTTTTTATACAATTGCGTAACTCCTTTTACCATATTTGCTAATAAAGCCCTAATCGTTCCATGTAGACTGCGTGCTTGTTTAGTATCGGTATCTCTTGTTACTATAATTTTATCAGTTTCTATCTTTACATTTATGCCAAGAGGTATTTTACATGTAAGTTTACCCTTTGGTCCTTCAATTATAACAACACCATCTGAAATTGATGCTTTTACTTCTTTAGATAATAAAACCGGTTGTTTACCTACTCTTGACATAAACTCACCAAACCAAACCAATTAACTCTCCACCTATTTTTAACTTTTTTGCTTGTTTATTTGAAAAAATCCCTTTTGATGTAGATATAATAGAAATACCATAACCACCTAAAACATCTTTTATATCTTCTGCTTTAACATAAATTCTTCTTGAAGGTCTTGAAACGCGAACAATTTGATGTAAAACACTTTTTTTCATCTCATATTTAAGATAAACTTTAATTTTCTTGAAATTATTATATTCAGCTATTTTAAAATTATCTATATAGCCTTCATCTTTTAAAACCTCACAAATTTTTAAAATAAGTTTTGAGTAAGGTATTAAAACCTCTTCTTTTTTTGCCGAAACAGCATTTCTAATTATAGTAAAACTATCAGAAATCAAATCGCCCATCTAGCCTCCACCTAAAAATTACCAACTTGCCTTTTTTAATCCCGGTATTAATCCTTGCCATGCAAGCTCACGAAAACAAATTCTACAAAGTTCAAAATCGCGTATATAGCCTCTTGGCCTACCGCATATACGACAACGATTCCTGTAACGAGTTGGAAATTTTACTTTTAATTTTTCTCTTTTCCACTTTTGGATTTTTGATGTCCTTGCCATATCTTACTTTACTTTTTAAAAGGAAAACCAAATAAACTCAAAAGCTCCTTTGCCTCTTTATCTGTTTTTGAAGTAGTAGTAATTGTTATGCTCATTCCTTGAGTCCGTGTTATTTTATCGGCATCAAGTTCAGCAAACACATTTTGTTCTGTAAGACCAAAAGTATAATTACCACGTCCGTCAAATGAGAGAGTAGATAATCCTCTAAAATCTCTTATTCTAGGTATAGCGACAACTATAAGCCTTTCTAAAAATTCATACATTCTATAGCGTCTTAAGGTTACACAACAGCCTATAGCCATGCCTTTTTTTAGTTTAAAATTAGAAATAGCTTTTCTAGCGCGACAAATTTTTGGCTTTTGACCGGTAATTTGTGCTAATTCTTCTGCTGCTTTTTCTGTAAGTTTTGGGTCGGCTGTTGCTTCTTTTATGCCCATATTTATAGTAATTTTTACTAATCTTGGAACTGCTAAATCATTTGTATACCCAAAAATTTCTCGCATTTTTGGTATAATCTCTTGGCGATATAATTTAAGTAAATTTGGAATATAATCATTTTTTGTGTTTTCTTTTTTCACGTTATTCATAAGTTTAAAATTAAATTGGTTGTTTACATCGTTTGCATATCCGAATTTTGCTTTTATCTTCGTTTATTTTTACACCAAATCTTGATCCTCTATTGCAGTTAGAACAAAATAATAAAACATTTGAAATATGTAAAGGTGCTGGTATTTCTTTTATGCCAGCAGGTTCATTTTCGGAACGCTTTCGCAAATGTTTCTTTACTAAATTTATACCTTCAACTATTACTCTTGAGTTTCTCCTATCAACAAATAAAACCTTCCCTGTTTTTCCCCTATCGTCCCCTGCAATCACTATTACTTTATCACCCTTTTTAATAGACAAACTCATAATTTTAAAATCTAAATTACTTCTGGTGCTAACGATAAAATTTTTCCAAATTTTTCTTTAAGTTCTCTTGCAACAGCACCAAAAACTCTTGTCCCTTTTGGATTGCCTTCTTTATCAACTAAAACGCAAGCGTTATTGTCAAATTTAACTGTGGTACCATCTTTTCGTTTTATAGGAAAGTGTGTTCTTACTATCACTGCTCTTACAACCTCTCCTTTTTTAATTGGACCGTTTGGAATAGCATCTTTTATATTTACAGTAACGATATCACCGATACTTGCAAAGGTTTTATTTTTTTTGCCGATAACCCCTATTAATGAAGCGACCTTCGCGCCACTATTATCTGCCACTAATAATTTTGCTCGCACTGTTAACATAAATTATTTTAGTATTTCCAAAATCTTAAATCTTTTTTTCTTTGAATATGGTCTTGACTCAATAATTTTCACACGATCTCCTATCTTTGTGCTATTTGTCTCATCATGAACTTTATATTTCTTATGTTTAGCTTTAAGACGACTATATAAGCGATGGCGAACATACGTAGTCACCAAAACCGCACGCGTCTTTTGCATCTTATCTGAAACAACGATACCTTCTAAAATCTTCTTTCCCATATTTATTATTTTTTAGTCTTTATTCTTTCATTCAATATTGTTAAAATTCTTGCAATATCTTTTTTTGTTAATTTAAAAAGATGTGGTTTTTCTGCTCCACTACGGCGTTTAAATTCCAATTCCATCTGCTGCTTTTTTAATTCTTTTAACTTGTCTTGCAATTCCGAATCTGATAAAAGTCGTAATTCTTTTGCTTTCATGCTCTATTTTTCCTTGTTACAAATACTGTTTTAAAAGGAAATTTATATGCGACTAAACGAAAAGATGCCCGAGCATATTCTTCTGGTACTCCAGCCATTTCAAAAAGTATTCTGCCTCGTCGTATAACAGCCACCCAGCTTTCCACCTCACCTTTACCTTTACCCATGCGTGACTCTACAGGATGCTTTGTAATTGGTTTATCAGGAAATACCCTTATCCAAAGCTTCCCACCTCTTTCAAGACGCCTAGTAAGTATAACACGCGCAGCTTCAAGTTGGGTATTTTTAAGCCAACCTGCTTCCACAGCCTTTAATCCAAATTCTCCGAAACTTACAGTAGAACCACTAACCGCAAGTCCTCTGCGATTTCCTTTTTGCGCTTTTCTGTATTTAACACGTTTTGGAAACAACATAGTTTTATTTTTTTTCTTCTATCACTTCCTCTTGATTTAGTAAATAACTACCAACAGCCTTCTCGCCCTTATAAATCCAAACCTTTATGCCAATAGTTCCATAAATAGTCTTTGCAACAGAAAATCCATAATCTATATCTGCACTGTAAGTTTGTAGTGGAACTTTGCCATATTTATAAATTTCACTTCTTGCAATTTCAGCGCCTTCAAGTCTT
>JAMWCT010000068.1 GCA_023819525.1 Candidatus Omnitrophota bacterium | reverse complement strand
GTTTGTTCATCTATACCGCAACCTGTATCTTTAAAATCAATCCTAATATAATTGTTTTCTAAATAAGAGCTAACAGTAATTTTTCCACCTTCTGGCATTGCATCTCTTGAGTTAGTTAAAAAATTTAAAAATACTTCCTGCATTTGTTTTTCATCAACTAAAACCAAAGGAAGACCTACTCCTAAATTTTTCTCTATGATTATATTTTGCAAACTGTATTGATGCTGCACAAGTTCAATTGTCTCTACAATAACGTTATTTATATCAACTTCTTTGCGCACGCCGCTACTAGGTCTAGCAAATTTAAGGAGACGTTGGATAATTTCTTTAGCACGTTTACATTCTTGGTGTATTATCGTTAAGTTATTTTTTATCTCCTCAATAGGTGTGTTTTCCATCAAAGAAAGTTGTGCATTGCCAGAGATAATCATCAATGGATTATTTATTTCGTGTGCAACCTCTGCGACTAACCTACCCAAAGCAGCTAACTTCTCTGATTGAATAAGCATATTTTGGGTTGTTTTTAGTTCTTCTAATTTATGTTCTAATTTCTCTCTTACAATATTGTTGTCTTCTAACATACTCAAAACAATTTCTCTTGACTTTAAAGCCTCTTTTAAGGCGTTGTTTAATTTTTCTTGCGCTTGATAACGCTCCTCCTCGACTTCAACTGCAGAAGTAATAATTTCAAAGAACTTAAGATCATCTTGGGAAGGTGAAAAATCTTTTGTATAGGCCATGCATAAAACCCCTAAATATTTATTATCGACTTCAATTGCTCGCCCAATATAAGTTTTAAAATTATATTTCACAACATGCGGATCCTCTTTTGCAAAGTCTGTTTGTTCTAAATTCCTAAAAACAATTGAACCTTTTATCGCATGTTCTATCACATATTTACAAATATGCCCGCTTTTTAGATTATGACGTTTTAAATCTAATAAAGGATTGGAGGCCGACACTGTAAAAATCTCTCCATTATCTATTTTGTTATAAAATACACCGTCTGCTCCAAAAATTTCTTGGCATATTTTAACTAAACTTGCAACATTTTCTCTGCTATCAGATCCTAAATTTAAAAAACAATTATTTAACTTTAAAATCCTTTGCTCTAATTTTCTTTTTTCTGTAATATCTTCTCCTGAACTTAAAACGCCAATTATTTCTCTCTTGTCATCCTTTATTTGTACGTTATGCCAAGCAATTAAACGTTTTTTGCCGCTTTTTGTCAAAACATAGTTCTCTACATATTCAAAAGAAGTATCCCCCTTTAGTATCTTATAAAAAATATCCTTAATTCTTTCTTTTTCTTCTTCAGGCAAAAAATTTTCTAACCAGTTTTTTCCAATAATCTCTTCGCAAGTAGCCTCCAATATCTGGCACGCTTTTTTATTCGCCAAAAGCACATTGGAATTTTTATCAAGCACTAAAAGCATTGCTGCGGCAATATCAAAATATATTTGAGCACGTTCTTTTTGTTCATCTAGCTCTTTTTGAATTTGTTTATATCTTGTGACATCTTTTATAAGAAATATAAAACCGTTAACCTTTTCGCAATGTTTAGTCTTCTTTTTGTAAAATGGGCAATCCGCAATTTTATACTTTTTGTAAGTATACGAACACTCAGAGGCTCGGATCGCTGTAAAAGTTAAAAAAATATCTAATTCTTTGCCATCTTTGGTTAAAATAGTTAAATCGTAATTCTCAACAAAATCTTTTTCTTCTGCATTTTCTAACAGTTTATCAAACATAAAACTTTTGTGAGAAAACAGAAATCTTATATCCTTGCCAATAAGTTCATTTCTATTATATTTTAAAATATTAATAGCCGCATCATTAACAGTTGTTATTTTCTCCTGTTCATCAATTACAATCATAATATCGGAGATGCTTTTTATAATGCTTTCCAAATAATTTTTAGAAATAGTGGTATTTTTCAAATTTTCCGCCATTTTCATAAAATTTCTTCCCAAACTAGAGATCTCATCATTGGTTGAAAAAAGAAATTTTTCTTTTTTTGATTCTAGAAAATATATTTGGCCGGAAAAAATTTCATTTATTTTTTTATTAAGCGCGGCAATAATTCTAATATATTTATTGACAATCACTAGCATAAATAAAATGGCGAAACTAGCAACAAAAACAGTAATAATGGTCGAAATTAATATAAAATTAAGAAAAGCTCTATTTTTTTCGTTTGCAGATATTGCTAACAAAAAATTCCACTCCCAATCTCTGAAATTTTCAAAGACAGCCCAATATTTAATTCCTTTGTCAAAATAAGTTATCTCACCTTTTTTTTCGTTATTGATATAATCAATAATTCTGCTATTTAGTATTTTGCTTCCGGTAGGTAAATGTGGATGAAGGACTATGGTTCCGTCTTTTTTAATTATAAAAAAATATTCTTTGGCTTCCTTTTGCTTTCTATAGAGAACGCGTAATTTATCTAAAAATCGCTCTTGTGAGGCTTCTTGGCTATCATATAAATTTTCGAAAAATAACTCATCATGTTCTGCGGCTAATGAAATTAGTTTTTCTAATTTTTCTTTAAATAAGTTTTTAATTAAAATATGCTGATGTTTATAAAAAATAAAAACAGCAACTATCTCAATGCTTAAACTTAAAAATATTACAACACTAAAAGTAATAAGAGAAAATTTAGATTTAAGGCGCATTGTTACTTTTTAAGTTTTTCCTCCCAACTTTGCCATATTTTAGCATATGTACCGTCTGCGATAATTTTTTGCAAGCCCCTGCTAAAAATTTCACAATATTTTTTCCCCAGCGGATGGTTTTTAGAAAAAGCAAGATAAAGATCAGTGGTCTCAGAAATTCCAACAGGTTTAATTTGGCCTTCAACTTTTAGTTTTTTAATAAGGTAATCAGCCACTTTATCATAAAGAATTATTAAATCTAATCTATCTGCAATAAGTTTTTTTATAAGTATTTCATCTGTTTTAGAATAGATTTTATTGAGCTCATAGTTAGTATCTATTGCCGTTCCATAACCATAACCTTCAGTTAAACCTAAACGTTTATTAGAAATATCGCTTATGCTATTTATTGCATAAGGAGAGGTTGCTTTTGCGTAAAAGTAGCTTTTGGCAGTAAAAAGTGGTGGATTATGCCATAAGTAAAGTTCCTCAATTTCTTTTGTGCGTGGAGTATCAAAACAGGCAATTCCATTCCCATCCTTAATTAATTTCATAGCTCTATCGTAATTAAAAGGAATAAACTCAACAATTACGCCTTCGGCTAAAAAAGCGGCTCTTATAATATCAACAGCAATCCCTTCTAATTTGCCATCAATTAAACCGGAATAAGGGTACCAACTATCTTCGGCTAATATCGTTATATCTTCAGCAAAACTAAATAAATTTATAAAGAAAAAAATAAACATAAAAAAAACTATATTTGATTTTTTTATCATATAAATCTTTAGTTTTAATTTTTTTCTTTGCTCTTTAAAATCTCTTCTAATTCTTTTATTTTTTTCTTAAGTTCTAATATACGTTCTTCCCTGCCAACGCTAGCCTTATAAAAAACTTCTAATTCATGAATATATCTCTGTCTTTCCTCGTCTAATTTTTTGCGCCTTTCTATTTCTGCAAGAAGTTGTTGATTGAGTGCTTTTAATTGTTGCTCGCTTGCCAAAAGTTGTTGATTGACAGCCTTTAATTGTTGCTCGCTTGCTCGCAATTGCATTTCTACTCTTTTACGTTCTTCTATTTCTTTGTTTAAAATATCTTGCGAAACAGTTATTTTTTTTAGATTTTCAGCCATCTGGTTAAAATAATGAGCTAATTGGGCTATTTCATTTGTACCACTTATATTGATACGATAATCAAAATTCCCTTTTCCATAATTTTCTATGCCTTCAATTAAAATCTTTAATGGACTTAAAATTTTTTTTATCACAACATAGATGCTTATTCCTAAAATTGCTACTGTAAAAAAGAACAAAATAAAAATGCCTAAAAGAGTATCTTTTATTTTTTTAAAGACTTTATTTAACGAAAAACCTAACCAAAAAGACCAATTTTTACCTTTCGCATTGAAAGGTAAAATAAAAATGCCTACCTTATTTTTATAATCCAAATAAATATCTTTATCCCAAAGTATTCTTTTCGTTATTTGTAGAAAATGCGAATAAGCGTTGGTTCCAACAAAAGAAGTATTGTCTGCTAGATGTATAACTCCGTCTGGCTGTATTACCCACCAAAAAAGAAAATCTTTGTATTGGTGCCTTAATTCTTCGAAAATTTCAAAAGGTATTTTGGCTTCCTGATAATTTATCTCTATAAGTCTTAAAATAAAAGTTCCAACTATTTTATATTCTTCTAAAACATACTCAACCGCTTCATTTGCCTCTTCCACTATCACAATATAAGTTACCAATAGCGCAATGAACAAAAAAACAACAAATAACCTGCTAAAAATTTGAGCAAAAAATTTTAGTCCTTTTGGTTTCATTATTCTTCCTAACTTATAATTCATTTTGGTTTTAAATAGCGTATCAAAACAACTAAAAATTTTTTTAAAAAATACGCTTGCGATAATTATTTAAATATAATTTTTCAAAATTTATTAGTTTTGCGATTTATTCCATTGATACAATATTTTAGCCTCCGAATCGCCTTCATAGTAATAGACAGTTGAACAAGAAATATCGAAACAAACGCCTCTACGCACACTTCCTCCAACTGCCTGCGCAACTATTTTTATTTTGTTATGTAAGAGTATGTCTCTAACAGAAGTTATATTGCTAGAACATACAGTATCATTTAAATCGCCTAAAACATTTCCTCCACCTACTAAACAAGCTTCTATTTGTTTTGCACCTAATCGTCTCATCCTATAAAGCATAACCTCTAATGCATCTTCCGCATATTTTGTATTATAATGAATTGACTTCTGCCTCCAACTACCTGCATGCATTATATGCGTTAATGCTCCAACATTTTCTGTTTCATCATAACTAACAACAGCGATACAGGAACCTATCCCTTCTGTTTTTAACTTTACTTTATGTTTTGTTACGAAAACTTCGCCAGTGCTAACGTAAATTTCTTCCATTGTCCAATATATATTTTACAATAGAATCGTTAACCTTCAATGCATTTTTAAACTAACTAAACAATCTTTTTACCAACATAGTGCCATAAGAACCTCTTGGTAAGATAAATTTTAAAATCAATTTTCTTTTACCTTTATAAAACTCGTCGTCTAAAAATTCATAACTAAATTCTTTGGGTATTACTATAACTTTACGAGGTATTGGCTTAAAAAATGCTTGGCGCAATTTCCGATTGTCAAAAAAGGTTGGTTTTAACTTTTGTTCATTTAGAATTTTGATATATAAATCAAAGACTTGAGGCGGCATTTTTGCTTTTTTTGCTGCTAATGGGATAATAAGTTCTTTTAAAAATAAACTATGGCTATCTAATTTCTCATAAAAAAGATAATCTTCTACTAAACCTTTATATAATTTTAAATTTCCTTTTATTAAATTTTTTATTAAACGCTTCACCAAAATATTCCATAAATAAGACTGATATGCAGCAAAATATAAAGACATTTTTTCTTTTGGTATGCGTTGTAAAATAAAAATAAAAGCATCTTTATTTTTCTTCAAAAAAGAAAATACCTTTTTTTCGTAATCTGTTTTAGCCTTTTCTAAACAAGTCTTCCAGTCACCCCAATTTTTAAAAAAAAATTCTTTTCTTGCTTTATCGGCTGTTGTGTCGTTACTTCTAAAATTTGTTAAATAAATTTTTAATGCACCGCTATAATGCCTTCGTAAAATTTTTTCTCCAAAAAAACCATCATATCTATGATAACTACCAAATCTCTGATTATCAAAATAATTTGGATAGCCAAAATTTTTGACATTATCTATATTGTTTAATATTTTTTTTTCTAAATCTAAGGATAAATCCCTAACGGTTATTTTAAATTCATTTGCCGAAATAAAGGCTGGTTGCATAGGTTTTTGTGTATAGCCACAAAATTTAAGCGAGTAATTTTTTTCTTTTATATTAAATGCGTTTTTATTTTTGATTGTAATATATTGTATTGTATATGCGCATTTATCTTTTCTTCCACCGTAAGAAAAGTCAGTAAAAGATAAATTTAGTTTTTTAGATAAAATTTTTAAAAGTTCAACAGTCCCGTAACCTTGTTTTTCTAATATATATAAACCGTAATCGCTGCTCTCATTTAATTTTAGGTCTACTATTTCTTTGACAATAAAATCTTTCGGCTGGACTTTTATTTTAAAAGGTATCATATAATTTTAAAGCCTCTATGTAAGCCAATTTTTTTAGCATATTCTATAACTGTAATATATTCTTCTTCAGTTATACAGCGATTTATCTGACTAAATTTATATGCATTATAACAGGGGTGATATTGATCCATAATATTAATGTAACTGTTGATTGATAATGACCTCACAAAATCTAAAACTTTAAATGAACCACCCAAATTATTTGGTAAAATCAGATGCCTTATGAGTAAACCCCTCTTTGCTATACCATTTTGGATAACTAAATCACCTACTTGTCTGTGCATTTCTCTAATTGCAGCTTGAACAACTTCCCAATAATTTGGGGCTAAAGAAAATTTTTGCGCAACTAAATTGTCTGAATATTTTATATCAGGCATATATATATCAAAAATACCATCAATTAATTTTAATGTTTCAAACTTCTCATATCCACCACAATTATAAACTAATGGCAAATTTAAACCTGCCTCTATTGCTATCTCTAAAGCCTCTAGTATTTGGGCTATGATATGTGTTGGGGTTACAAAATTTATATTATGCGCTCCATATTTTTGTAATGTTAGCATTATTTTTGCTAACTCACTTGCTTCTATAATGTCACCTTCTCCATAATGCGATAAAGTATAATTTTGACAATACTGACAAGCCAAATTGCAATAGGCAAAAAAAATAGTTCCAGAACCACCGCTTCCAACTAGTTCCGGTTCTTCCCCAAAATGACAGAAAAAACTATTTACTTTTGCAAATCTGCCGCTACGACAAAAACCGGACTGGTTTTTGAGTCTGTTTACACCACAATTCCTTGGACAGAGTTTACAGTTTTTAAGTTCTTCTAGGAGGGTTTCTTTTATTTTTTTTAATTGTCCTTCTTTATAAAGTTTTATACAGTTCATCAATTATTTAAACTTGTTTCGTAAAAGAAACGCAATAATAAGAGAGACAACAAAATATATAAAAACTGCAAAAGAAATTAATGGTTGTTGGGCATAAAAATGCATAATTTTTGCTGGAGAGAATCCTCCAACGGATGCTAAAATAAATTGTATCCAAAAAATTCTTGGTGGAGAAGCAAATAAAACTACAGGTAGATATTTTCTAAATGGCATTTTGGTTAAACCAAAACCTAAATCTAAAACTCTATAAGGAATTAAAGGAAGCAACCTTAATAAAAAAAGCCATCCAAAATTTATATTGCTGGCATTTTCATAAAAATTTTTAAATTTTCCTTTTAAAAATTTTTCTACATAATTTTTACCAAAGTATCTAGCTATTTTAAAAAATATATATGCATTAATAATTTCCGCTATATAGATAAGCAAAGTACTTAAATATGCCCCAAAAATAATCGCCCCAATTGGTTTAAGTAAATCTTTCGCATCAAAAAATACTACAAAATTTGCTAGAACATAAAGAATAATAAAACTAACTGTGGATATCCAAAAAGGTATTCTTTTTAAATACAAAGAGACTTTTTCTATTTCTTTTGAAAAGAAAATAGTCAAAAAAATAAGAATTACTAAAACTATAACCACTATCCCTGTTCTTATAATATATTTTTTCATATTTTACCTCCAAAACGCACGTAACTGCCCACAGGCAGCATTTATATCTTTACCTCTTGATTTTCTTAAAGTGAAAAAAACGTTTTTTTCTTTTAAAATCGATGTAAAAGTTTTTATTTCTTCTTGCGAAGGACTTTCAAATTCAGTGAAACTATTTGGATGATACAAAATTAAATTTAATTTATAGCGAAAACCTTTAAGTAATTTGGCTAAACCTAAAGCATCGGCTTTAGTAGTATTTAAATCTTTTATCAAAATATATTCAAATGTAACTGCCTTTTTATTTATTTTAGAAAATTTTTTTGCTGTCTTTATAAGTTCTTCTATCGGATAAGTCTTATTTATCGGCATAATAGAATTTCTAACTGCTGAAAAAGGTGAATGTAAAGATATAGAAAGCTCAATCCCTAAATTTAATTGAATAAGTTCTTCGATTTGTGGTATTAGACCGCAAGTTGAGACACAAATTTTACTTTTTCCTAAATATATCCCTTTTGGTTCGGTAAATATCTTGATTGCTTTAACTACATTTGAAAAATTATCTAGTGGTTCCCCAACCCCCATAAAAACTATATTTGTAATTTTAGATGGATAAATTAAATCATAAATAGCTAAATACTGATTTATTATTTCTGAAACAACTAAATTGCGCTTAAAACCAAATTTTCCACTTACGCAAAACTTGCAAGAAAATTTACAACCAACCTGACTTGAGACACATAATGTATTGCGA
>JAMWCT010000067.1 GCA_023819525.1 Candidatus Omnitrophota bacterium | reverse complement strand
CAAAGAGCTGATAGGATGAAAATTCAAAGTTATCTGTGGCGGTTGAGGGATGTCATTTTTAATCTTTGATTCAAGTAATAAAGTCCGGTTATCACCGAGTAAAGATAAATTTTTGGCAAACTTTCTTTGTATTTCTTCTAAATCTTCCGGTTTTTTAGTTTTGCGCAAAAAGTCAAAGATATTTGAAATATAAATTGTATCTAATCTTAGATCGTATTTTCTAAGTATGTTAGCCAATAATCTAATTCTTTTTTTATCCAAAGCATTTAATCTAAAATAGGCAATTCTATCTCTCATAAACATCTCTTGAATATATTTAAACTTTTCATCGCTACCTAACCAACTTTCTGGTCTATTTAATAAAGACCTAATTCTATAAATAGTTAGATTAGGCGTAATGGAAGTCAAATCATTTCCTAATAAATCAAGCCGCCTTCTATTTAAAGCCTGGATGAATGTTTCAACAAATTCTCTTCGTTTAATCGCAGGATGCCTAATAATCTCTTCAACAATCTTCCAAACTTCTATTAGGTATGGATTAATATCCACAAAAATCCCAAAGTCTATTCTTCTTATAGCTAAAATATCTAAATTAATCCAGCCAGCAAAACCTAAATGTGTTAAAAGTTTGTTATCTTTAGCTTTAGGCAATCTTTCTAATTCAACTAATACCGATTCTGCTCTTTCATTAGAAAGGATATAAGGAAGGGTGGCAGAATTGCATTCTTGATCATCCAAGGTTTCTAATTCTTTACGTATCATTTTAGCTCTTTCATCGCTCAAATTAATATTTATTGAAGAACTGACACAACTGTTTTCTCCACTAACCTTATGGTGCAAAAAAACAGTTGAACTATTTCTTAATGGAGCAGAAGATAAAACAATTTTTTCCATTTTAGGCATTATTCCTTCCATATCAAAAAGAGTGTGACTAAAAGAGATAAAATGTCTCTCAACTTCTTTTAGCCAATCATCCGCTAATTTATTATATGCCCAAATTTTTTCTCCTAAATCATCAAAACGCCAACCCCAACCTACACTTTTGATAATTATAGGACCGCTAAATCCAACTTTTCTTAAATTTCTCATAAGAACAGGCCCATCCATATCAGGCATATCAAAGTCTGTAACTACACAGTTAACTGTGCTACTATCTTTTATAAAATTAAATGCACTAAGAGGATTTTCGAAATCAATTACTTCTAAAAAACCAGCTTGCCAAAGTCGCATTAATGAATTTAAACGTTGTTGGGGATGATCGTCTACAAGAACAATTCTAAATTTTTTGCGTAAAATAACACTTACATTTTCTGTTAATGCTTCTGTTATTTCTTTATTACCAATTTCGTTATATTGAAAGGGGTTATATTGAAGAATATATTGAAGAATTTTTATATTATTGGTTTTTATCAAAAGGCTAATTAAAGAAACTGGTAGATAAAACAGATAAATTTGTTCCTCAGACAAACCGACTGTAACTGCAATTATATATTTCTTATAAGAACTATACCATAAATAACCTGGTGGAGCACGCAAACGTATATCACTTTCAGGGATAATAAATTTAAAATTTTTCTTCTCAAAAAATTTCATTATATCAGGATAATTTTTTATTAACTCAATAAGATTTTGAGGTAAATAGCTAAAATCTCTTATTCGATTTTCTGCATTTGCCTTTTCTAAAATATTTATTAACTTTCTGTTTACCTCATCTATTAGCCTTCCATCTTGATCAAAAATTCCTTTTCCTATTGGAAAATATAAACTCATACTTATGCTACTACTTACTTTTGATGAATTATTTGGATTTGGATTATTAAACTCTTTTATTATACTTTCTAATGTTTTGCCTTTCGCAATCCATGATAATAAAAATTTAGACGCTTCTTGTGATTTCCTTCCGTAAATATGAGTAACCTGATAAAGATTTCCAGATTTATATTCTAAAAATTCACCTTTACTAAACTTAAGAATTTTCAATTTAAAAGTTTTATTCTGCAAATATAAAATAAAATATATTCTAATATTTTCGTTATCTTTAATAACTCTATAATCTAAAATAAAAGGATCATTAAATAATTCTAATGGATTTATCATTGAAGTTTCTAATTTAAAATACTTCTCTAATTCTTTCCAGAAGTCTAATATATATTTCCACAGAGGCGCCACATAATTTAAATTAGCTTTTTCTAAATCTTGTAAAGATATACTTATTTTTTCTTCCTGCCCTGGCATAATATAACCAGCTATCACTCTAATCTTTCTTGCTAATGCCCTATCAGAAGGAAATTCCTCTCTTTTTATTGAACTACTTGAAACTTCTTTAAAACCAATCATATCATTCATTACACTAAATAAATTTGTAGCAATATCCTTCTCTTTCTGTATCTGTTTTGTATGATACTTGTATGAAAAAAATAATCTATCTATTGTCTCTTTAAGTTTAAGCCATTTATCTTTTGCTAAAGAAAATTTATTATCTTTAATATACTCAATAATCTCATCCAAATCTTTTTTAATACCATTACCAAGATATCTATCTACTAAATCTAAAAGTTCCTGTAATTTTGTAATATACAAAAAAACTTTGTGGTTTTTTTCAGCAACTAAATGCTGATATACACTATCTATCTCTTCCAATAAAGCATCTGTCTGCAATCTTATTTCTTTCATTTTGTCAGCCAAACCAATTACTTTTTTATATGAATCTATAGCGCTATAGCCGTAAATTTGCTCCTCTATCTTTCCTATGCTTTTTAGTAATCTTTCCAACTTAAAAATAATTCGTCTTCTATAAACTCTTGCTAAATTTAAATTCTGTCTGTTTTGCAGCAATATTCTATCAATCTCTATTAATGTTAATTGTTTATTTATCATTACCTTATAATCTTGAATAATCTTTTGATGAATAAAGCTAATTAAATCTAACAAGAGCTTTAATTTATGTAAAACTTTAACTATATCGTTTATTTCTTCTTTTGTTTCTAATTGGATCTTGTTAAATCTTGTATATAAATTATTAATATATTCTAAAATAAACTCTCCTAAAAGACCTATAAGTTGTGTGTCGAAAATTACCAATTCTGCTAAAAGTATCTTTCTTTTATCCTCTAATCTTTCTGCAAAAATAATTGCTTTTTTTATATTTCTTACAATAGTATTATTTTTTTGAGTAATTATATCTAATCTTTGTTTTACCACATCAATATCTTCTCTAATTTTTTGAAATGCATATATTTTCTCGCTTAAAGGTTTTGAAGCCAATCTATCCAATCCGCTTGCTAAAGAGAGCACATTTCTGTGGACTTTTAAAATCGAATCTCGCAAATATTCTAAATTAGCACAACAACTGTAAAAATAAGAAAGATAAAGATCTTGATTTCTTTTCCTTTTTAAAAATTCCCTATTCAGATCTTGCAATTTAGTATTTAATTGTCTTACTGTATCTAATAAATTTTTAGCCTCTTTTTGGTATCTTTTAAGTAATATAAATAGACTTTTCAACTTTTCAAAAATCTCTAAATCATCTATTTTTTTTGCATCTTCTTTAATTTTTTGGAGAACTTTAAAAAGTTTTTCTGCCTGCAAAACTTCTGCTTTTACTTTCCTTTTGAGTTCTTTTATAAATAAATTTAAAGAAGCAACTTTAAATTGAAACGTATCGTCTAACGTATCAAAGCTTTCTATGTCTAAAGTTAAACTTCTAACCATACCTGATAAAAATGCGTTGTGAATACCAAAATTTATAACTTCTCTGTTTAAACTATTAATCTGTGATAATAAATTTTCTTTCAATTGTTTTTGCCTATAACGCCTTGTCTGGATTTGTTGCCATAAAATATTTGTTCTTTCAATTTCCTGCTGCACTGTTATTCTATTTTTAAGGTGAGATTCTAACAAATTAAGTGCTTCTAAAACTTTGGTCTTTAATGTAACTTCATCAAAAATATTCACCGCATCCTCTCTTATTTTTGACATCATCGCATAAAAAGAATGTAACCGTTCCTGTTCTTTTTTTCTTTGCAAGGCTTCTAATAGATATTTTTTCGCTATATACTTTTCTTCTCGTTTACTCTCTAATATTTTCTGCCATCTATAAAAAATTTGTAAGAACCTTTTAGCATATTTTTTTATATTCACTTTTAAGTATTTAACAAAGAATGTTAATTTTAAATTCAATCTAATATTTAATTTAGGATAAGAAACTGCTTTAGTTGCCTCCCTGGTCTCTTTAGTCCAATATGAGTAATACAACAAAATAGAAGTAGCCCCCATCACATACAAAGTAGCCATAATCAAGTTGCCTAAAAATTTATACTCAAAAACAAAAATGTTTCCAACAAAAAAAGTAGCTAATATTAAAACCCCACCCACAATTAATGCAAAACTAATAGGTGAAAATTTATTTTCTAATAAATTTTTATGACACTTGTTTTGTTTTTTAGATTTATTTTCTTTTCTGGAAAAATTTTTGTTTTTATCAGAATTAATTGAAGAAGATGAGACTCCCTTTGATTTGGTTTCATTGGTATTTTCACCAGATACCTTCTTTATAAGCGATGTTGGTTTAAAGGCTTCTTCGTAAATTATTGAGTAGACACTGGTAACTAATTTATTTGTAGCTTGGGGTATTTCTTTTCCATAAAATAAAGTCTGCAAAATGTGTAAAAGCTCGTTTCTATCAATTCCAGTTTCTCTAAAAAGTTGTAAAGCCTCATCTAGTTTAATTTTACCTTCAAGATATTTTGAAACAATTTCTTCTACTTTTCTTCTATCAGATAATATCCGCTTTTCTTCACTAAGAGAACGCCTAAAAAGCAACCTTAATATTTTTTTATCTCGTTCTATTAAAAAATTTGGCTCATTTGACGAGACCTCTTGAAACTTTGAAACAGTTAAATATTTTTCCAGCATATATTCAAAAAGTCGTCTATTATCGCGCGGCAATCTTAAAAATTGTGCGACTATAAAATCCTTATAGTTTTTTGATAGTTTACCTTCCTTAACTAATTTATCTAATATGGTGCTGATATAATCTTTAAACCTCCTAGTTTCTCTATGATCCATAAACTCAAAAGTTGCCCATTCAGCTAAAATTCTCCACATTGTGTTATAATCTATGAGTAAAAGTAAATCATAAAAAATGAGCAATTTTTCTAAATTTTCCAATTTAAATAGAAGTTGAATGTGGACTTGCCCATCTTGATATTCTGATGTTTCTTGGCTATCTAATCTATCGCATAGATTTTTTAAATATTGTTGTAATTTTTCACTTTCAATTCCCTTCTTTTCTGCAAAATCAATTAAATTTTGCATATTATCCCAACTATCTTCTTTAGAAACATAATCAATCAATAATTTTTCTAATTCTTCTATCCATAAAGGCTTAGGGCTTTCTTTATCATAAAAGATATTAGTATCGTCTATGCTTAAAGCTATTATTGGCAGCATTAATATATAATTCATAATTACAAGGCTTAAAAATCCTAAAACTTGTCCACCGCCTATAAGAATAAACATTATTAATGCTACTATACCTTTGAGTTCTGAACGCCTATATCGTCTTTTTAATGCCTTATCTTTTAAAAAAGTATAATAAATCCTTGAACCATCTAAAGGAGGAATTGGTAGAAGATTAAAAAATGCAAATAAAATATTTACAAATATTGCGAAAAATATTGTATCTGTAATAAATTTATTGTTTAAGATAAAAAATAGATTTAAGATATGATAAAGTATGGTAAAAAATAATGCTATTACTAAATTGCTAAAAGGCCCTGCCAATGCTACAAAGAATAATTGTCTATCCGAAAGTTTTCTAATGTTAATTGGCAGGGGTTTTGCCCATCCAAAACCAACTAAAATAGGAAGAGCGATTGTTCCAATAGGGTCAATATGTTTAATAGGATTAAGAGTTAGCCTGCCTAATTTTTTAGCAGTATTATCCCCGTAATAACAGGCTAATCTTGCATGGGAATATTCATGAATAATAATTGAAATAAGAGCAATTAAAAATTTTATTATAAATGGCAAAGAATTGAAAAAGAAGGCACCGAATAAAGCATTAGCCAAAAATAAAAATAATCCAACCCTTATTTTTGAACTAAAAAATTTATATTTATAAAAACTTATAATGTCTCTGATTCGTTCTTTTATGTAACCGCTTACATTTTTAATAAAAATAATAATAAAACCAGTGTATTTTAAAATTTTAACTAAAAATGTTATAAAATTTCCTATTGCAATTAAAACTTTCGTTGTGTAATTTAATCGAAGCTCATAAAGTTCACTTACTTTAAGGTCTATTACCTCTTCTCTATCGTATATAATTTCATCTGGATCGCGTTTTTTCCCTCTTCTATTAATACGATCTATAAACTCATTATTATCAGCAATGGTATCAGCATACTGTCGTCCTTTCCAAAATGCAGTATCAGCTTCCTCTTTTTTAAATAATTTTTCAAGTTTTCTTTCTGCCTCTTCTTCTGTTAAATCAAAATAGCGCTTTGCCCAGCTTCTTCTTTGCATAAAGTAATTCTTTCTTACTGAAGGTGACGCCTCAATAAAAACTGTAATATCTGCTAAATCTCTTACTTTTGGAAAAGTTAAGGCTTGTTCAAACTCACATATAACTATATCTTTTTTAGTAAATTCAATTCTTTCTAATAAATCTCCTGTCTCTATATCTATATAAATTTGAGGATTATCTTTTTTAAGCAAAATCTCTTTTAAAGGTAAATTCCTCCAAATATATATGAAATTACATATTCGCTTTAATTCTGGCTTTCCTTTCCAAATTAAATTAACTTTATCTTTAAGTTGTTTAAAAAACTTAGGGGGTAAAAATGCGCTTAACGGTTTATCTGCAAAAGCAAAAGCAAAAACCGGGATTAATTTATAACCTGCCTCTTCAACTGTATTGCTATCTTTTAAAAGTCGGCTAACCCACTTTTTTGGAATGTTTAACCTTCTTCCAAAAATTGGAATATATAATGGAACAAAAATTGATTTTCCTTCTTTTAATCTTTCCATCATCTCCTGCCAACGAGCAATTTCATATCTTGAGTATGGGTAGAGGTCCTTTGTTATGTTGTTGTTATTATTATTATTTCTTCTTGTATATAACCAATTATCGCCACTTATAATAAAAAAAGGATTTTTAACCCACCATATTTTGCAATGAGGAACATAATACTTTGCAAACTCACCCTTTCCAGAAGCAAATGGTCCACCAATTAAAATAAGAAGAGGTTTCCTTTTCCTAAAAAGATCTGTCTGAATTTGGCGCATCTGTCTATAAACCCTATCAAAAGCAGAATAAAAACTTACATGTTTGTTTGCATCTTGAAAGTCTTTTAAGGATAAAGCAAAAATACTATTGATTACACTTAGCAAGGTAAAATATAAAGAGGTTTGATTATAAGAAAAAATTGTAACAAACAAAGCTACAAGGGCACTTATAATCTGTGCAGAAAAAATAGCTGTTCTGTATATCTTAGGATTATCTGTATAAAATTTAAAGTAAATACCCCTTGCATTAACAATAAACCTAAATTCTATTTTATTTACTAGATGATAATAAAGAATAAAAATAAAGTGTGTCAGTTCATGTATCAATATGGAGACGGAAAACAGGGGAATAAACCCAGTTATTATGTTTACAAAAAATGAAACAAAATCAGTTGCCCATCTAAAACAGATATATGTGCCAATAATCATAGAAAATGTTAAAGTTACTCTATCTAAATATGCATTATGTTCTTTAAGATTTTTTTTGGAATGTAAAGAATTAGGCGCTGATGAACTGGTTTTGTTTTGCAATAAATGAATAAATTTTCTGTAGAAGCACTTTGCAAGAATTTTGGCTGATGCTACACCAATTACCTTTACAATCCCTTCCTTTAATCTTGCCATCTTTTTCCACACAAAATGTAAGTTCACTAAACCAACCAGGATAACGTGCTTTAACCAAAAGCCCATCTTGGATAAGTGTTGTATTGGTAATTTCAATACTTTCAAAGCCACGGACCATAATTTCCTCCTTTCTTTATTTGTAAAGTTATTGGTAATCTTTTTTGTTAAATTCTCGGCTGCGGCAGGAAAACTGGTCCCACCAGCCACGGAAGAGGTAACCAAGTTTAAATCCTGCCGCAACCGAACAATTGTATCCTCCAATAATCTTCTATCTTCTAATATTAGAAGTATAAGTGTTTTATTTCCGCCACCACGATATAAATCAATTAATCTTCCTCTTATATATACCTTTATGTTAACTTTCAAACTAAGTGCATCTACAAGTGAATAGGCCTTCCTAATGCTTTCGCTAAATAAATTTAAAAAGTAATTCTCTAAATCATCATCACTAACTTTTTCTAATCTATCTTTAAGGGTTTGGGAAGAACCATCACTAACCCAAATAGCCTCTGAAGAAAGTAGGGCAATTGCGGTATCAAATTTTTCGAAAACTCGGTTCGCAAATGTTCTAATAGTAGCAAACAAACAACGATTAACTTGTCCGCCAATAAATTCAACCATACCTTCTAACTTTAAATCTTTTGGAATATCAATACCTTTTATACTATCTATACTGTAATCAAAATCTTTACCTTTAACGAAAAACTCTGGTATCATATAAATATCATTAAATAAGATAACTCGT
>JAMWCT010000002.1 GCA_023819525.1 Candidatus Omnitrophota bacterium | reverse complement strand
AAACACATAATAAAATTTTTACCTAAGCAGCCATTGATTATTAAGGCTGATAAAGATGAAACTATTCTTGTGAATGTAGCAAGATTTACGAAAATGTTTGAAAATTGGATTTACAATTACCCACAGCAATGGGGGTGGATTCATAGACGTTGGAAATCTCGCCCTTCAGAAACTATTGAGAAATTAAAATTTAAGATAGAGCAATAAAAGGTTAACTTCACAAAAAATTGATAAACAAATTAATTGCATATTATTTTATCGTTGGTATATTAATATTCTATGGGGAAAGTATATTTTTTATTTGGTGTTCATAACCATCAGCCGGTAGGAAATTTTGATAGTATTTTTAGGAAGGCTTACCACGACTGTTATTTGCCATTTATTTTGACATTAGAGAAATTTCCAAATATAAAGTGTTGTATCCACAACTCTGGTCCACTCTACGATTGGTTTTTAAATAATGCTCCACAATATATAGATATTCTTAAAAAACTTGTAAATAGAAATCAAATTGAAATTATAAGCGGCGGATATTATGAGCCAATATTACCTTTAATTAGCGATGATGATAAATATGGACAGATAAATTTTATGAATGATTTTTTAAGAAGCGAATTTGGGATAGAGCCAAAAGGAATTTGGATTGCAGAAAGAGTATGGGAGCAGTATTTGGTAAAGATTATATATAATTGCAATTTAAAATATACCTTTTTAGATGATACTCATTTTCGTTATGCGGGGCTAATTCAAAAAGAATTTTTTGGCTATTATACA
The DNA here is from genome assembly GCA_023819525.1 of Candidatus Omnitrophota bacterium. Lineage (GTDB taxonomy): Bacteria > Omnitrophota > Gorgyraeia > Duberdicusellales > 4484-171 > JAMWCT01. The sequence continues at coordinate 36,405 of JAMWCT010000002.1, read as the reverse complement.
ACTGAAGAAGATGCTAAACCTATTTTTATTTTTCCTATTAGTAAAACTTTAAGGTATAAAATTCCTTTTTCCCAGCACTATGAGGCTATTGAACTTTTAAATAGTTTTGCTTCCGATAGTGATGTTTTAGTTACACTTTTTGATGATGGAGAAAAATTTGGCCTTTGGCCAAATACTTTTGATTGGGTATATAATAAAGGTTGGCTGAATAATTTTTTTGCCCAACTGTCTAATTCTAAAAATATCATAACTATTACAGCAGAAGAAGCAATACAGAAATTTTGTTCTTGCGGAATAATTTATTTACCTACATCCTCATATGAGGAGATGGGGGAATGGGTTCTTATGCCTGAGAGTTTCATTATTTATGAGAGGTTAAAAAATTTTCTTAAAGAAACGAACAGATTTGAAGAATTTAAAGATTTCATACGTGGTGGATTTTTTAGAAATTTTTATCATAAGTATAGTCGTCTAAATTATATGCATAAACGTATGCTTTCTATAAGTAAAAAAATACATTCTAAAATAGATCTAAAGCAAGATATAGAAATTTTAAAAAATCTATGGAAAGCGCAGACTAACTGTAGTTATTGGCATGGAATTTTTGGTGGATTCTATTTAGGGCATTTACGCAGTTCTGTTTATGAACATTTAATTAAAGCGCAAGTGCTTTTTGAAAAAAAATATTTAGATTTTGAGGATATAGAGGTCAAACAAGAAGATATAGATTTATGTACAAAAGACGAAATACTTGTAAATCATAAAAAGGCAATATTTTGTTTTTCCCAAAAAGGTGGTACTCTTTTAGAATTTTGTCTAAAAGACCCACAATACAATTTACTAAATACAGTAACTCGGCAAAAAGAATCATATCATCAAAAATTATCTGCTAACAGTAACACAAATCAAGAGATTGCTACTATTCATCAAATAGTTAAACAGAAAGAGCCAGATCTTTATAAGTATTTGGTATACGATAATTATCAAAAACTTGGATTGATAGATCACATTTTAGATAAAAAAATATCGCTACAGGATTTCGATCAACAGAGAGGTTTTATCACTTTAGCAAATACCTTTTATAATTTTAAGATGAAGAGTCAAAATAAAAAAATCACTATTGATTTTTATTATAAAAGTAAAAATTTAAGTTTTACTAAAACTATATCGATAGAAAAAGAAGCAGGATTAACTGTGCTTTACAATTTTGATAAAAAAAATATTTTAAATAAGTATAATTTTGGAATAGAATTTAATTTGTCTTTTTTATCATTATTAGATATTTTTGCTAAAAATAAAAAAGAAGAATTGTCATTGAAAGAGGCAGGAGTTTTTTCTTCTATAAAGAATTTTAAAATATTAGATAAATTTAAAAAAATAATTGTGGATTTTAAGATAGACACAAATGTTAATATATTTAGTTTTCCAATATATACTGTTTCTTCTTCTGAAGATGGTTTTGAGAAGGTTTATCAACAACTTTGTTTACTTTTTATTTTTGAACAAAAAAATAAATTTAATTTATCTTTAAGTATATATCCAAATAAATAGCTATTATTTAGACCAAATTTTTAGGCAATCAAATCAGAGGAGCGACCTCTGTTTTCTATAGATTTTAAACACAAAAAGGAGGAAAAAATATGAAAGCAGTAAGAGGAGAAGAGATTTTTCTTATTACTGAAAATAAAATTGTTAAATTAGACCAGATAACAAAAATTATAAAAGATAATAATGTAAATATTAGAGCTATTAATGCATATAGCGATGGTATAAAAGCATATTTTAGGCTACTTACTTCAAATAATACTACTACCAAAGAAATTTTAAAAAAATTTGGCACCGTTGAAAGCAAAGATGTAATTATAGTGGATATGCCAGACGAAATCGGTCAACTCCACATATTAGCTTCTAAATTAAAAGAAGCCAATGTTGATATTACTTATATGTATGGAACAGCTGCAACGCCAAAGGGTTCTGCAATTGTTGTTTTTTCCTCTGGCGATAACAATAAAGCATTAGAGGCTCTCTCTTAAAAAAAGTAGATGATTTATAAATTTCCACAATCTTTTTTATGGGGGGCTTCTATCTCAAGTTATCAAACCGAAGGTAACAACTTTAATTGCGATTGGTATGAGTGGGAAAAACTTAACAATTTAGAACCAGCAGCCTCTGCAAGCAATCATTATTTTCTTTTCAAAGAGGATTTTAGTATCGCTAAAAAACTTAATCTGAATGCAATAAGGTTTTCTTTTGAGTGGTCAAGATTGTGTTCAGAGAAGACGGAGTTTGTAGATGAACCACTGAGGCATTATCGGTTAGTTATAGATACATTAATAGAATTAAATTTAGAACCATTTGTTACTTTACATCATTTCACTAACCCTATTTGGTTTATTAAAAAAGATGGTTGGCTTGTTGCAAAAAATATTGATTTCTTTTTAAAATATTTAACAAAGATTGTTTCAATTTTTAAAGATAAGGTAAAATATTGGTTAATTTTTAATGAACCTTTGGTTTATATTTATAATGGTTTTATAAGAGGAATTTGGCCACCTGGCAAAAAATCTTTTTCTGACGCAAAAAAAGTTTTATGTAACATAATAGATGCGTACAAAAATGGTTATGAAGAGATAAAAAGAATATATGCAGGAAATTTTTGCAAAGTTTCTTTTAGTAAGCATTTACGGTTTTTTCGTAGTTGTCCAAATTTTAGTTTTGGTTTAAACAAACTAACCGCTAAAATACGTGATAACATTTTTAATTTTTCTTTGCTTGATAAACTTTGCAAAAATAGAATTTTAGATTTTCTTTCTATTAACTACTATTGCAAAGAATATACACAATTTTTTGGTATATATGGTAGAGAATGCCCCCACGATCACAAAAGAGGGAAAAATTGTCTTGGCTGGTATGTTTATCCAAAAGGTTTGTATATACTTTTATTTAAATTAGCAAAATTTAATTTGCCTATAATTATCACAGAAAATGGCACAGCAGAAAATAATGATAAGTTTTATAAAGATTATTTAATTTCACATCTTCTAAGTGTTGCAAAAGCCATAGAAGGGGGTGTCAAAATAAATGGATATTTTTGGTGGTCACTTATCGATAACTATGAATGGGAAAAAGGATTTAGACCAAGATTTGGATTGGTAGAAGTAAATTATGAAACTTTTGAGAGAAAAATAAAACCTTTTGCTTTTTTGTATGCTAAAATATGTAAAGAAAATCAATTAATAATACGCTGATAGTTTAAAACAATTTTTATGGATATAGCAGAAGTAAAATTTATTTTAAGTAATAGCACAACATTTAACAAATTAAACGAAAGCGCCATCGATGAACTTATTTTAATAGCGATTATAAAAGAATACAAAAAAGGACAAATAATTTATAAGCAATTTGATCCAGCAGATTATTTTTATTTCATTCTGAAAGGAAAAGTAGTTGCTTCTGTTTCTTATGAAAATAAAGAAATTGAAATAGATTTACTTAAAAGATGTATGTCTTTTGGAATAATTTCTCTTTTTACTGACCAGCCACATTCAATTACTGCAAAAGCGATAGAAACTTCGTATATTTTGATAGTAGAAAAAGAAAAATTTAAGCAATTTTTAACTAAATATCCTAATATTTCGTTAGATTTTTCACGAATGCTTTCACAGCGTGTAAGAGCACAGGAAGCAAGGCCAAAAAAAATATTTCAATTTAGAAGAATTGCAATTTTAGGTTTTTCCTCTTCTGGTAAGACTACTTATCTTTATAAACTATGTAAAGTCTTGAAAAAAGTAACAAACCGCAAAGTTATTGGTATAGAGATATCTTTAACTGATACCTTTATGCTTCCTTATTTTATTAAAAAAGAGCAGAATGCTCTTTTATTAAGTAAATTTGATGAAAATAAAATTTTTGAAAATATAATTTCTGATGACGCTGATTATCTTTTGCTAAAACTTGACACTAAAGATCTGTTTGGTGATTTTTTAAATTTTATTTCTGAAAATTATCATTTTATTATTTATGAAGTCCCCTCTTTAGAGATGATTGATGTGGTTGATGAGTTTATAGATGTAGCAGATTATATAGATTTTATTTTATTTTCACAATTAGAAGAATTAAAGCGCTCAAGCATTTTTATTGGTGAGTTAAAAAACAAATATTCTTTTACGCAGGATAGAATAAGAGTTCTTGTAAATGAATTTGGGAGCAAAGATAATTTACTTACGCAAGAAAAACTTACAATTCTAGATCATCCAATTTACGCTACTCTACCTCCTATATCTACTGATGCTTATGATAAAGCAATTACAAGAATTAGTCGCCAACTTGGAGAAGTTGTAGTTGGTCTGGCTTTGGGAAGTGGTGCTGCATATGGTTTTTCTCATATAGGGGTCTTAAAAGTATTAGAGGAACATAATGTAACTGTAGATTTAATCTGCGGCACAAGCATGGGTTCAGTTATAGCAGCGCTTTGGGCTTTGGGCTATAAGATATTTGAAATAGAAAGACTTGCCAAAGAATTTGGAAAGTTGTTGCGAAGTTTTTCATTTTTTGGTTTTTCTATTCCATTTAGGGGTTTGATACGTTCAAAACACCTTGAGCACCTTTGTAAGAAAATTTTTGGCAATAAAAGCTTTTACGATGTTAAACATGCTCTTAAAATTGTTGCTTTTGATTTTGTAAAAAAACAAACAACAGTAATAGATAGCGGTCCTATATATAAAGCAGTAGCGGCTAGTTGTGCGATGCCTGGAATTTTTGAGCCGGTAAAATTTAAAGAAGAACTTCTTTTAGATGGCGGTATATTAAATCCGCTTCCAACAAAAATACTACTAAACTATAATGTGAACAGAGTAATTGCCGTTAATATTACACCTACTCAAGAAGAAATATTTAGAGAATATAAAAAACGCAATAAACACCATATATTTGATTTTATTTTTGGTAGCATTGAGACTATGCAAAGAGAATTTATCAATAAAGCCGTATCTATAGCTGATGTGGTTATACATCCAAATCTAGAAGGCATTGGTTGGATGGAGTTTGAAAAAGTATATGAGATTATAGAAAGAGGAAAGCTGGCCGCGATAGAAAAAATAGAGGAAATTAAAAAACTGGAATGCTATTGCGTATAATTTCTCTGCTTATATCTTTGTTATTATTTTGTAATTATGGATTTGTTTTGGCAAATCAAGAGAGCGTCTTTTATGATGTTTATTTTAACGACGTTTTGGTAGGAAAAATTGAATATAGTTATGTTGGGAAAAATTTTACTTATGAAAATTGGGTAGAAGTTTTACTTGTTAAAACAAACATAAATGTTGCCCCATTATTTAATTTAAAAAGTCATGAATATATTTATCTTGATAGCAAAACATATCTTCCTTTAAAAGTAGAGAGAAAGATAAATTTTTTCGGAAAAAGAGAAGTCATTAAAGAAATATATAATCAAAAAAAAGGTTATGTAAAAATATATACTAATGGCTTTGCAAAGAAAACAAAAATTTTTTATCCAGGAAAACCCATTCAAAATATGTTAGCCTTGCTTTATTATTTCCCCAAAAACTTAGATTTAGATAAAAAATCATTTTTTAGTTTTATTTTTCCAACTAATAAGATAGATCTGAAAGTAGATTCACTAAAAACACTAATGAAAAATGGAAAAACAAAAAACGTTTATCTTATAAAAGGTTTAAAAGAGAAACACATCAACGTGTTTTTAGAGAAAGAGACAAAAACTGTTTTGCATCTATCTGTTAACCTGCCCGTTGGGAAGGTTTTATTAGCAAGGAAGGACTATTAAGTTATTTAATTATAAGTACAGAGTTTTTTCCACCAAAGGGATCTGTTTCTGTTAAATTATTATGAGGATCAGAAAACCAACTTTCTTGATTTACAAATTTATAGCAATATTTTCCTTTATCTAAAGCAAGATTAATGCTCCAAATATCTCCAATTTTGCTTAATCTATATTTCTGATCTTTATTCCAGTTATTAAAATCTCCAGCAACATAAACTTCAGAGAAAGAATTATCTTTTAAAAAAAGCGATACCCAATTACTTTGTGAAGTGATTTTTTCTACCTCTTCGGCTAAAGTATAAAAATCCTGAGCTCCACGACTATCCGGTTTATATTGAAATATTGATTTTCCAGAAGATGCTGCTTCACGTAAATGTATATTAGTGCGTATTTGTGTATCTAAAAGAAGAGTGTTAAGTTGTAATTTGGCTTTTGTAATAAAGTTTTCTACAAATTTATATCTTTTATCTACACCATTCAGAAGGTAAAAAGTTATAGGACAGGAGTTTTGTTGTTCCTTTATCATAAGAATAATATTTTTTAATATTTCTACGCCACGTAAAGAATAGTCACACATACTTAAAGGAATTATTGCATATTGGCTTGTCCATAATGCATTAAGTGTTAATAGACCTAAATTTGGTGGACAATCTAAAATACAATAATCAAAATTTAAAATGTTTTTCAAAAGAGAAGATAGCAAGGCTAATTTATTTTCTTTATTTATAAGTCGATGTTCTAAAGAGGCCAAACCTATACTTGATGGAATAATATAAAAGTTTTCCCACAACGATTTAAGTATATCTTCGCAAGAAAGTTGTTTATTTTCAGCAATTGCTTCCATTATGTCAGTTATAGATAAATTTGCATTTGCTCCTAAAGAATATGTTGCATGGGCTTGTGGATCTAGATCAACAAGTAAAACTTTATAATTTTTTTTAACTAGAGCGGCTGATAGATTTATAGCAATAGTTGTTTTTCCGCAACCACCTTTTTGGTTTACTATTGCTATAGTTTTCACAATACCTCCTTTTTTATTAAAAAAAGATTTTTTAATATTACCCAATTTTTATCATTTTTATTTTTGATAATTTTTTCGATATTTAAATTAAAGCTCGTTGATAAAAAAGAAAATTTTATTTGCGAAATATTTCTTAAATTTGCATTTTGAAAATTTATAGTTGTAAAATCAAGGGGAATCTTTATATAGTCATTATTGGTTTGTGTTATTGTCAATTTATAAGGGTTTAGAGAATTAGAAAAAAATTGTTCATCCCTGACGGTAACTGTCATTTCTATAGGCGGTGGTGATTTTTTAATATATAAAAACAATAAATTTTCTTTTAAATTAGTAGGTTTTTTAAATTCAATTATTAATTCTTTATTTTGTAATAAGTCAATATAAATAGGCAATTTTTTGATTGCTTTTATGTTAGTGTTTTTTGTTATGATTTTAATGTTTGAGAATTTTTTTTGTAAAAGTGGGATACCATTTTGTTTTATACTTTTTTTAGGAATAATTAAAAAATCATAATTTAGCAAAAAGAAAAAAAAAGATAAAAAAATAGCAGAGGCAACTACTATAAAAAAATATTTGTTTTTTGTAGAAAAACCTTTTTTCTTTTTTACAATATGCCTTTTTTTTGGTAGAGAAAAAAAAGTCTCTTTTATTCTTTGCGTATCTAAGTTGTAGGCTATTAATGGTTCAGCTTTCTTATTCATATTTTGACTTTATAATATTATCATTGAAGTTAGAAAAAATCAAGATATAATTTTCATTAATGTAAATATGAAGGAAGCTTTATTTTATAAAAAGTTAGAACAGAAACAAGTAAAATGTTTTTTATGTAACCATAACTGCTTGATTGCTTTAGATAATTTTGGTAGATGTAGGGTAAGGCAAAATAAAAATGGTAGTCTTTATTCTTTAAATTATGGAGAAGTTGTAGCAGCCAACATTGACCCTATTGAAAAAAAGCCTTTTTTTCACTTTTTAGTTGGTTCAGTTAGTTTTTCGATTGCTTGTGTAGGGTGTAATTTTAGTTGCGATTTCTGTCAAAATTGGGAAATCTCGCAAGAAAAAGAAGCTAAGAAGTTGAATATCAAGACAAATTTAGTTACACCAGATGAAATTATAAATTTAGCCTTAAAAGCAAATTGCCCAAGTATTTCTTATACTTATACTGAGCCAACGATTTATTTTGAATTTGCTTTTGATTGTTGTAAACTTGCAAAACAAAAAGGACTAAAGAATGCTTTTGTTACAAATGGCTATATAAGCAAAGATTCGCTGGAATACATATCAGCGTATTTAGATGCTGCAAATGTGGATTTAAAATCTTTTAATGAAGATTTTTATAAAAAAATTTGTAAGGCAACATTAAAACCAGTGCTTGAGAATATAATTTTGATGAAAAGATTAAACATTTGGGTAGAGGTAACAACACTTCTTATCCCTGGTTTAAATGATAGCAAGCAGGAACTTAAAAAAATAGCAGAGTTTTTAGTTTCTGTGGATAAAAATTTACCTTGGCACATATCAGCTTTTCACCCAGATTATAAACTTACTAATATTCAGGCAACGGAATTTACTTCTTTAAAAATTGCTTATCAGATTGGAAAAGAAGCAGGATTAAATTATGTTTATATTGGAAATGTATATAGTGAATTTGAAAATACATATTGTCCTGCTTGCAATAAACTTTTAATTGAAAGAAGAGGATTTTTTATTTTACAAAATAATGCAATTGGAGGCAAATGTCGATATTGTGGTTTTGAAATTTCTGGCATAGGATTATAAGTTTATAAATAAAAATTTATGATTCATCCAACAGCAATCATTGACAAAGAAGCGATTTTAGAAGAACCCGTAAATATTGGCGCTTATGCTGTTATAGAAAAAAATGTAAGAATAGGAAAAAATGTTACCATTTGTCCTTATGCACATATTGCTGGTAATACCACTATAGGCGATAATAATTTTATTGGCACAGGTGCTGTTATTGGCCAAATGCCACAAATTTTAGGTATAAAAGAAAATTTAGGCAGACTTTTTATAGGTAATAATAACGTTATTCGTGAATATGTTACTATACATACCTCCAGTTTGGCGGATAAAACTACAACTATTGGAAATAATAATTATTTTATGGCTTTCAGTCACATTGCTCATGATTGTGAAATTACAAACAATGTTGTAATTTGTAACGGCTCACTCATAGCAGGGCATGTCCAAATCAATGAGAATGCTTTTATTTCAGGTAATGTAGTCGTGCATCAATTTGTCAGGATAGGCAGATTGGCTATGATAGGAGGGTTATCAAGAGTAAACCAAGACGTTTTGCCTTTTATGCTTTTAGTCGGGGATTCAAAAATTTGGGGTCTTAATTTAGTTGGGCTTAAAAGAAAAGGTTTTGGTAGTAAAGAAATAGCAGAAATAAAAAAAGCATTTAATATAATTTATCGCAGCAAACTTTCCTTAAGTAATGCAGTGCGGTTACTAAAAAATATGTCCTCCAAATACGTTGAAGAGATAATTGAATTTATTTTGTCTTCAAAACGAGGGATTTGTGGTCCACACAGAAGCACATTTTTTGAAAAACTTTTTTTAGATTATCCTTATCTTTTTCTTTTAAAAATTCCAACCTATAAATTTTTTATAAAATCTTATACTAAATCTATAAGCTAATTTAAGTTATTTACAATCTTAAATACTCCCCAATAAAGGAAGCAAAATTTTCTGTTGCGCCAGAAGGAGAAATGATATCTTTTATTTTTGAAAGTTCATTTTTTATTTTGTTATACATAAAGTTATCATTTATTATTTCAATAGTTTTATTTGCTAAATTCAAAGGTTTTGCGTCATTTTGTAGAAATTCCTCAATGATTTTTCTACCCGCTAATATATTAACCATTCCAATAAATTTTGTATTTACTAATCGTTTTAAAATATACCATGTCGGCGACCTTAACTTATAAAAAATGATAAAAGGAACCTCTAAAAGCGCTATCTCAACTGTGGCTGTTCCTGAAGAGGTTATTATAAAAGTAGACTCTTCCATAGCCTGATATGAGTGGTTGGTTACATCCATAGTAGAAAATTTTTTGTAGAAATTTTTTGGAATATTTTGGGGGCAGATAATTCTAAAAGAATAATCTGGCAATTTTTTTTCAAGTATGATTTTTGTTTTTTCAATAATTGGAAGATTTAATTTTATTTCATTTTTTCTTGAACCAGGCATAAAGGAGATTATTTTTTTTGGTTTCATATTTGTTTTTGTAACCAATTCTAATAGGGGGTGACCAAAATATTTTACATTTACATTTTGGCTGCGATAAAATTCTTCTTCAAATTTAAAAATTACTACCATTGTATCTATATATTTTTTTATAAGTTTTAACCTGTTTTTTCTCCAAGCCCAAACTTGTGGACTTACATAATAAAATACAGGAAATTTTTTATTTAATTTTTTAATCAATCTTAAATTAAAATCTGGAAAATCTACAGGAATTACCAAATCCGGTTTAATTTTGTTTATATATGCTACTGTATCTTTAAAAATGCTATATAATTTATATAGACTACTTGTTACTTCAAATATCCCAGAAACAGCATAATCAGTTAGACAGAAAATTTGTTTTGTATGTCGAGCGAGATTTATTCCACCAAGAGAAAATATTTCTACATTGCTAAATTTTTCTTTTATTTTTTTACTTAATAATCCACCATATAAATCGCCAGATAAATCCCCAGCTATAATTACTATTTTTTTCATAAATTATTTTAGAACTTTATCATAACTAATAATTTTTTGAATATCTAATGCTAATTTGAGTGCATTTAGTGCATTAATTACAAATTCTAAACTGAAACTATTAGATTTTACTATATCTAAAAAATGCATTACTTCTTTTTTAAGCGGTTCCTCTTTACTTATGTTCAAAGATTTTGTTATTATTTGATTTTCCTTTTTTTCACATATTTGAACCTCCTGTTGTGCATAATCTAAAGATATATAACAATTTGTCAAAAATATTCTAATCTTTCTTTCTTTTTTTAATGAGATTCTTGAGGCTGTAATATTTGCTACACAACCACCTTTAAAAGTTAATCTTGCATTAGCAATATCAGTTGTTTTTGAAAGGACTTTTACGCCTTTTGCTTCAATTTTTTTGATTTTATCGTTTACCAAATCAAGAATAATATCTAGGTCATGTATCATTAAATCTAACACAACGCTAATATCTAATGAGCGATTTGGATAACTACTTAAACGGTGACATTCTATAAAAAGGGGTTTTTTTGCAATTTGTTTTATAGCTAAATATGCATTGTTGTATCTTTCTACGTGACCAACAAAAAGTGTGGTTTTATTTTTTTTTGCTAACTTTAATAGTTTCTTTCCTTCCTCTAAATTTTGTGTGATTGGTTTTTCTACAAATACAGGAATTTTATTTTCTAAAAAAAATTTAGCGATTTTAAAATGAGTGGGTGTGGGGGTAGCAATAATTACGGCATTTACTTTGCCTAAAAGTTTTCTAAAATCTCCAAATGTTGTGAATTGTGGATATAATAATAGTTTATTTTGATCAATATCTACAATATAAATTTTTTTTATAGCTTCTAGTTCTTGACAAAGACGCAAATGCACGCTTCCTAATTTTCCTATGCCAACTATACCTATATTCATACTGCTTGTATGATATCAAATGTCTTGAGTGAAGTCAAATGCTGTGATAAAATTAAATTTGTTTATTTTCAAAAGATAGTGTAATATTTACTATTAATGATAATTTTTTAGTGATTTAAGTTTTATGGTGAATTTGAAGGAATATTTTAAATTGTTGAGATTTTTAAAGCCATTTAAAAAATTATTTATTTTAGCATCTTTTTTGATGTGCTTTTCTGCGATATTTGATGGCGTATCTTTAAGTATGATTATTCCTGTCACTGATAGGCTATTTACTAATAAAAAAATAATTGTTCCAAAAAATTTGCCCTCTATCTTATCTAGGGTAGTTGATAAACTTAATTATACTGAGCCTATTACTATGTTAAAATTTATACCTTTTGTTGTTTTTGTTTTATTTTTTCTTAAAGGCTTATTTTTCTTTTTTCAAAATTATCTTATGAACAAAATTGCTCAAGGTGTTGTTAGAGATGTGAAGAATAAACTTTATCAAAAGTTTCAAGAACTTTCTTTAGAATTTTATGCAAGAAAAAGGACAGGCGAATTAATTTCACGCATTACAAACGATGTTGGTTTTATTGCAAATGCACTTTCATATGCCTTAACAGACCTAATTTATGAGTCTATGCAACTTCTAATATTTGCGGCTGTAGCAATATATTTAGGAATAAATATATCATGGAAATTGTTTGCTGTATTTATAATTTTTCCTTTAATTCTTTATCCAATAATAAGATTAGGGAAACGTATTAAAAAAATTTCTACTGAAATCCAAAAAAAGATGGCTGATCTAACTTCTATTTTAACCGAAACCATTCAAGGTGCGTATATAGTAAAGGTTTTCTGCCGCCAAGATTATGAACTAGAAAGATTTAAAAATATAAATCAACAATATTATAAGTTTATGATGAAGAGTATAAAAAGAATAATTATTCTTTCTCCTTTAACTGAATTTTTAGGGGCTATTGCTGTTGCTATAATTTTAGTAATAGGTGGCAGACAGGTAATTGAAGGAAAGGTTTCTTTTGGAGTTTTTGGTTTATTTATTGCCTCGTTACTTTCTACTATAAGACCCTTAAAGAAACTTTCGAATGTTTATGCAATAAATCAACAAGCCATAGCTGCCTCAAATAGAATTTATGATATTTTAGAAGAAGAACCAAAAGTAAAAGAAGTTATTAAAGCTTACGATATTAAAGACTTCAAAGAGACGATAGTTTACAAAAATATTTGGTTTAGTTATGACCAACAAGAATATGTTTTACAAGATATAAATTTAACTATAAATAAAGGCGAAATAATTGCTTTAGTAGGCCCCTCAGGGGCAGGCAAATCTACTTTGGTTAGTTTATTACCTCGTCTTTATGATCCACAAAAGGGTAGAATTTTAATTGACAACATAGATATAAGACAACTAAAATTAAATGCATTGCGATCGCTTTTTTCTATTGTTTCTCAAGATATGGTGCTTTTTAACGCAACGATAAGAGAAAATATTGCCTACGGCAAAGAAGGAGCAACTGAAGCTGAAATTATTTATGCCGCAAAACAAGCTTATGCTTTCGGTTTTATTAATTCGCTTGAGAAAAAGTTTGATACGATTATTGGTGATAGAGGTGTAAGGTTATCTGGGGGCGAGAAACAAAGGATTGCCATTGCGCGAGCAATTTTAAAAAATGCTCCAATTTTAATTTTAGATGAGGCGACGAGCCAATTGGATAGCGAGTCAGAACAACTTATAAAAAATGCTTTATCTAATCTTACAGAAGGCAAAACTGCAATTATAATTGCGCATAGGCTTTCTACGGTTCAAAGAGCAAATAGAATAGTAGTGCTAAAGAATGGCAAAATTGTCGGGATAGGCACACATACTAAACTTTTAGAAGAAAATGAACTTTATAGAAAGTTGTATCAATTACAATTTGAGATGTAGTTTACGACAATTTTAATAATTTGTTGTCAAGGAAAAAATTTGTGGTATACTTTTGATTTTGTAATTAAGTAGAGATAAAAATAATACACAAATATAGGAGGTTTTTAGATATGGCTTTACCGCAGATAATTAAAGAATTATTAGAGAATGGTGTGCATTTTGGTCATTTAAGTAAACATTGGAATCCAAAAATGAAGAAATTTATTTTTGGCAAAAAGAAAAATGTATACATTATTGATTTAGAAAAGACTGCTCAGAAACTGGAGGAAGCAAAAGATTTTGTCAGACAAATTGCTCAAGAAGGCGGAAAGATTCTTTTTGTCGCAACAAAAAAACAGCTTAAAGATTTAACTAAAGAGTTGGCAAGTAGTTGCAATATGCCTTATATGGTTGATAGATGGATTGGTGGACTTTTAACAAATTTTTCAACAGTAAGGAAAAGAGTGCAAAAATACATTTTGCTTTTAGAAAAAAGAGAGAAAGGCGAATTTGATAAAATGTCAAGAAAATCAGTTGTCCGTCTTAATAGGGAACTGCGAAGAATGGAAAGAAATTATAGTGGAATAAAATCCTTAGAGGAATTGCCAGATGCTATTTTTGTAGTTGATCCAAAAAAAGAAATTGCTTGTGTGAAAGAGGCAAATAGATTATCTATTCCTGTTATAGCCTTAATTGATACAGATGGAGATCCGCAAATTATAGATTATCCTATTCCAGGAAATGACGATGCAATAAAATCTGTAAGATACATAATGTCTGTGATAGTAGATGCAATACTTGAAGGTATAAAAAAGTTAGAAGAAGTTGGCGCAGCAAAGCCTAAAAAGCAAGAGACAGTTGAAGAAGAGCCAAATGTTGAAAAATATGAAGAGTTAGAGGAAGATGTTATAGAAAAAGAGAAAAAAGAAATAAAGAAACGCACAAAGCAAAAAGAAGTGACAAAAAGTTAATAATTAGGAGGTGTTTTTAATTATGCTAAATGATATCAAGAAATTAAGAGAGCTAACATCTGTTGGGGTGAGTGAATGTAAAAAAGCTTTGGAGGAAGCAAAAGGTGATTTAAATAAAGCCTTAGAACTTTTAAAAAAACGAGGGGCTGAGGTATTTGAAAAAAAGAAAGATAGGCTGACTTTACAAGGGAGAATTGAATCTTATGTGCATTTTAATGGAAATGTAGGTGCGTTAGTTGAACTTAATTGCGAGACTGATTTTGTAGCTAATACTGATGTTTTTAAAAAATTTGCCAAAGATTTAGCGATGCATATAGCGGCAGCTTCTCCTAAATATATAACAAGGAAAGAGATTCCGCAAGAAATATTACTTAATATAACAGATAGTGAAGAATATGCAAAAAAAAATTGCTTACTTGAGCAGGTATTTATTAAAGATGATACTATGACCGTTGGGCAATGCTTACAAAATATTATTGCTCAAACAGGAGAAAATATTGTGATTAAAAGATTTAGCCGTTTTTGCTTGGGTGAGTATGAAACCTAAATATAAAAGAGTTCTCCTTAAATTAAGCGGTGAAGCATTTTTAGGAAGATATAGTCATGGGATTGATGCAGCTATCTGTGCACATTTAGCCAAACAACTTAAAGAAGTTTTTCAATTAAATACAGAAATTGCTTTGGTGGTTGGAGGCGGTAATATTTTTAGAGGTGCAATTCGTTCAAAAGAATTTGAGATGGATAGAGCGGTTGCAGACTATATGGGTATGCTTGCTACTGTTATTAACGGTTTAGCGCTACAAAATGCCCTTGAGAATACTTCTGTTCCAACAAGGGTTTTGACAGCTATTGAGATGCGACAAATTGCAGAACCATATATAAGACGTCGTGCTATAAGGCATTTGGAAAAAAAACGAGTTGTAATATTTGTAGCAGGAACAGGTAACCCATATTTTACAACGGATACAGCAGCAGCATTAAGAGGTATTGAGATTAAAGTTGATATTTTACTTAAAGGTACAAAGGTAGATGGTGTTTATTCGGATGATCCTTTAAAAAATAAAAGTGCTAAATTATTTAAGAAATTATCTTATATGGATGTTATTAATAAAGGTTTAGAAATAATGGATACAACTGCTATTACATTATGCAAAGAAAACAATCTTCCAATAAGGGTATTTAATTTTATGAAGGAAGGTAATTTACGTGATATAGTTTTAGGTAAAGAGATAGGAACACTTATAAGTTAGAGAATTTTTTAAAAGGGGGCCCTATGTTATATAAACAAATTCTTAATGAAATAGAAGAAGAGATGAAAAAAGCTGTAGATGCAACAAAAAGAGAATTTTCAGAATTGCGTTCAGGTAGAGCCAATCCAAAAATTGTTGAAGGAATAAAAGTAAATTACTATGGAACACCTACTCTTTTAAAAGATATTGCTACAATTACTGTTCCAGAGGCAAGAATGATTGTTATAAATCCATGGGATCCTTCTTCTCTAAAAGAGATAGAAAAGGCAATCTTGCAGTCAGATTTAGGAGTTACCCCTATAAATGATGGTAAGATAATTAGATTAATTATTCCACCTTTGTCTGAAGAAAGAAGAAATGAACTAGCTAAAGTAGTGAAGAAAGTGGCAGAAGAAGGTAAAATTTCTATAAGAACTGTAAGACAAAATGGAAAAGATAGAATTAAGAATTTAGAAAAAGAAAAAAAGATTTCTGAAGACGATCGTTTTAAAGCTGAAGAGGAGTTACAGAAAATTACCGATAAATACATAAGTCAGATAGATAAAATTCTTCAAGAAAAAGAAAGAGAATTGAAAGAATTTTAATTTGGGCCGCTAGCTCAGTAGGTAGAGCACCGGCCTTTTAAGCCGGGTGTCCCGAGTTCGATTCTCGGGCGGCTCATTTAAAATAAAACGATAGCGAACAAGAAATTCAAATTTAAAGAGCAAAAAAGTTCTTTCATAAAAGCATATAAGAGAAGCGAACTCGCAAAGGGAGCGTGAGGGAAAAGAATTTTCCCTCACATCACTTTCTCTTCTTTGTAAGGAAAGGGAGTGACAGCGAAAAGCGTCATAAGAGGGAAAACGTAGTTTTCCCTCTTATGAGGAGCGAAGCGACGAGTTCGATTCTTGAGGCGGCTCATTTAAAATAAAACGAAATCTTTTTTGTGATATAATTTATAAAACGCCCTCAATATGGCTAAAAGAAATTTTTTTAATATCAGCAAAACTATTTTTTATTTTCGTTTCGCGGATGTGGCGGAATTGGCAGACGCGCTGGGCTTAGAACCCAGTACTCCTAAAAAGAGTATGGGAGTTCAACTCTCCCCATCCGCAGGTGAATAGTTATTTAAAAAATATCTTTGCGGGTGTAGCTCAACCGGCTAGAGCGTCACGTTGCCAACGTGAAGGTTGGGGGTTCAATTCCCCTCGCCCGCTTTTAGTTTATTGCTAAATTGAATACAGCGATAAAAATTTGCAGAATAAAACTTTTATCGTTTAATTTACAACTTCAAATTTTCTTAAAAATTTTAAGGAGAGAGCGTGGATAACATTTTAGAACATTTTGATAAGGATTGTGTTATTTTAGGGCTGAAGCAAAAAAATAAAAAAACAATTCTTTCTTTTATATTGGATCATCTGATTACAAAAAAGAAAATAAAAAAGGCGTATAAAAAAATCATTTTAAAGAAACTTCTTCAAAGAGAGGAGATGGGCTCAACAGCAATAGGTGGTTATATTGCTTTACCTCATGCAAGGGTTGATTGCGTTAAGGATATTTTGATTTGCATAGCTATATCAGAGGAAGGAGTTGATTTTAATTCATTGGATGGAGAACCAATAAATATTATTGCTCTACTTCTTTCTAATGAAAAAGAAGCGGGTTTACATTTAAAGATGTTAGCATTTTTAGCAAGACTTTTACGCGATAAATACTTTGTTCAGCAATTAAAAAATTCTAAAACACAAGAGGAAGTCGTTAATTTAATAAATAAGCATCAACAACTTATAAGATGATTGATTTTTTAAAAATTATCCGTTGGTTTTATCCGGGTCTACGGATAAAGCGTTGGATTATATTGTTGGTTTTAAGTTTAGTGATGATTCTATCTAGCGCTCCACATATTTCGTCTAATGAATCACGTTTTATATTACGAGTAACCGGTATAGTAATATTTACCATTGGACTGATATTACTCATTTCAGCATTATTTTATCTTTTTAAAAGTTTTCTCGAAGTAATTTATCCATATCAACAAAAAGAACTTATAGAAATTCTCTATGAAAGGCGAAAATTAGCGCGTGGCCCTAAAATCGTTGCTATTGGTGGCGGAACAGGTTTATCTATGATATTAGCTGGATTAAAAGAATACACTACTAATATTATTGCGATTGTTGCTGTTGCAGATGAGGGTGGTTCATCAGGTCGTTTACGTGAAGAATTTGGAATTTTACCACCAGGTGATATACGAAATTGCTTAGTTTCATTAGCTGAAGCACCACAATTGATGAGAGACCTTTTTCAATATAGATTTACAGAAGGGAATGGTATTAGAGGACATAGTTTTGGTAATCTTTTTATTACAGCGATGACGCAAGTAACTGGTAGTTTTAAAGATGCAATAGAGGAATCAAGTAAGATTTTGGCAATAAGGGGTAAAGTCATTCCTTCAAGTTTAGATAAGATACGCTTGAAGGCTCAATACGAAGATGGGACAACAAAAGAAGGAGAAGATAAAATACCTACAGAAGCTAAACCAATTTCTAGAATATTTCTTATACCTGAAAATGCCCAGCCAAATCCAGAAGCAATAGAAGCCATAAGAGAGGCTGATATGATTGTTTTAGGGCCAGGGAGTTTGTTCACCAGCATCATACCAAATCTTTTAATATCGCAAATTTCAGAAGAAATTTCTAAAAAAAATATATTAAAGCTATATATTTGCAATGTTATGACCCAACATGGTGAAACTGATGGCTTTACCGCAGCTGATCATATAGAAACTCTAACTAGACATAGCCAAAAAAATATTATAAATGCATGTTTAGTGAATTCTGGTAGATTAAAACCAGAGCTTTTAGCCAAATATTCTCAGGATAAATCATTTCCTGTAGTTTTTGATAGAGAGCGCCTAAAGAAAATGGGTATAATGGTATTTGAGGCAGATATTGTCAGTAAATCAAATTATTTGCACCATGATTCATTTACAACCGCAAAAGAAATAATAAATATTTATAAGTTTTATAAAAAATTATGGTAAAAATTGAAGATGATATTATAGTTAAAAATATACACGGATTACATGCAAGGCCTGCAGCGATCTTTGTCCAAATAGCTAGTAAATTTGATGCGAAAGTCTTGCTTTCGAAGGATAACGAAATTGTGGATGGAAAATCTATAATTGCAATATTAAGCCTTGGTATAAATTCTGGAACAAAGATAAGATTAATTGTTGATGGAGAAGACGCAGAAAAAGCTTTTTATGAACTAAAAAATTTTTTAGAAAGAAACGATGATTAAACTAAAAGGAATAGCCGCATCTGCTGGTATAGCAATAGGCAAAGCTTATTGCGTTGGTAAAGAGGAATTTAATATTGCAAAAAGAAAAATTTCTTATGACGAAATTACTGTAGAAATATATAAACTTGAAGAGGCTTTAATTGAGACAAGAAAAGAACTTACAAATTTACAGAAAAAAATTTCTGAAGAACTTGGTTTTTCACATGCAAAGATATTTGATGCGCATTTGTTAGTTTTAGAAGATAGGGTATTAATAGAGGATATTATTCAACAAATTAAAAATAAAAGAGTAAATGTAGAGTACGCATTTAATCAAAGTATAAAAAAATATACTGATACTCTTTTTAAGTTAAATGATGATTATTTAAAAGAAAGAATTGTGGATATTGAAGATGTTGCACGAAGGGTTTTGCGTAAGCTCTTAAAACAGGATATAACTAGTTTAAAAGATTTAAAAGAAAAAGTTATTATTGTAGCACACGATCTTGTCCCTTCACAAACAGCAAGTCTACCAAAAGAAAATATTTTAGGTATAGTTACAGATGTTGGTGGAAGGACATCTCATACTGCAATTATTGCTAAAGCTTTAGGGATCCCTGCTGTAGTTGGTTTAGAGGTTGCAACTCAACATATAAAATCTGGTGATAAAATTATTGTTGATGGATTAGAAGGTTTAGTTTTAGCGGGTCGCATAGAGAAGGTTTTAAACGAATATCAAGAGAAACTTCAAGTATATGCAAAAGAAATAAAAATAATTTTTATACCAAAAACATTAAAGACAGTAACCTTAGATAAAAAAGAAGTAGTAGCCTCTGCAAATATAGAGTTGCCTGAGGAGCTTTCGTTGGCGCAAGAATATGGTGCTGAAGGAATAGGTTTATATAGAACTGAATATATTTTTTTGGGAAGAAAAGATTTACCAACAGAAGATGAACAGTATAAAGCATATCTAAACGTTGCAAAAAAGATAAAACCATATTCAGTAATAGTCAGAACTATAGATATAGGTGGAGATAAATTTCTTTCTCAACCTCAAGTGCCCACTGAGATGAGTCCATTTTTAGGCTGGCGAGCGATTAGATTTTGTTTGGCTAGACCAGATATATTTAAAATACAATTGCGCGCAATACTTCGCGCAGCAAGTGAAGGTAATATCAAGATAATGTTTCCTATGATTTCTGGATTAGAAGAACTTCGTGAGGCAAAAAAAATTTTAGAGGAATGCAAAAAAGAACTCAAAAAAGAAAATAAAGATTTTAACGAAGATATATCTGTTGGGACCATGATAGAAGTTCCATCAGCTGCATTGATTGCTGATGCATTAGCTAAAGAGAGTGATTTTTTTAGTATAGGTACAAATGATTTAATTCAATATTCTTTAGCGGTTGACAGGGCAAATGAAAAAGTTGCCTATCTTTATGAACCGGCTCATCCGGCTGTTTTAAGGTTAATTAAAAATGTTATAGATATTGCTCATGAAAATAATATATGGGTAGGTATGTGTGGTGAGATGGCAGGGGAACCGCTTTTTGCTTTTTTACTTTTAGGGTTAGGATTGGATGAATTTAGTATGCCACCACCAAGAATTCCAAAGATTAAACAACTTATAAGAAGTGTAACTTTTGAAGAAGCAAAAAAAATATCAGAATTAGTCGTTAAATTTTCAACAGCAAAAGAGGTGGAAAGATTTTTACAAGAACAATTACAAAGAATTTTAAAAGATAATTTTCAAACTTTAATTTTAGGATAATTATGCGAATTCTAATTTTAGCTGCAGGTTATGGTACAAGGCTTTATCCTTTAACATTAGAAATGCCTAAACCGCTTATTAAAATAAATAATAAACCTATAATAAATTTTTTAATGGATAAAATTTTATATTTAGAAAAATATTTTAAAATTGAGGAAGTAAGAGTAGTTACAAATAATAAGTTCTATAATAATTTTTTAGACTGGAAAAATATTTATAAAATAAATGCAAAGATATTTAATGATGGAACAAATTCACCGCATGAGAGATTAGGGGCAATAAAAGATATTCAGTTTGCTATTGAGAATACAAAAGATAATTGGCTTATATTGGGTGGGGATAATTTATTCGAGGATTCATTAGTAGAGTTTTTAAAGTTTTCACAAAAAAATAAACCTTGTGTAACAATTGGGGTATGTAGGCTTGAAAACAAAAGCCAAGCCTCTAGATTTGGTATAGTAGACCTAGATATAAATGGTTGTATTTTAAGATTTGAAGAAAAACCAAAGATACCCTTTTCTGATTTAGCAGCTTCTTGTATATATTTTTTTCCAAAAGATTCACTTTATTTATTAGATGAATTTATAAACAGTAAAGAAAACGCCGACGCTTCAGGAAAATATATTAGTTGGTTAGTAAAAAATAACAAGGTTTTTGGTTATATATTAAAAGGCAAATGGTTTGATATAGGCCACTTTGAAACTTTAAAGATTGCTGAAAAAGAATTTTTAATTAAATTATGAAGTTAGAGAATTTAAGAAAAAAGATTGATAAAATTGATGAAAAAATATTAAAACTATTACAACAACGCGCAAAAGAGGTTATAAAAATTAATCAGCTTAAAGAAAAAAATAAATTAGAAATATATTCACCAGAAAGGGAGCAAAGTTTATTAAATCGGTTAAAAAAACTTTCAAAAGGGCCATTTGCACCCGAAGATATTGAAATAATTTTTAGAGAAATTCTCTCTGTCAGTCGCGCATTAAAAAAACAATTAAAAGTTGTATATTTGGGACCCCAAGGAACTTTTACATACTTGGCAGCAATTAAACAATTTGGCAGAAAAGTTGACTATATTGCAGCAGATAGCATTAACGATGTTTTTGAAAAGGTTGAAAGATACGAGGCTGATTATGGCGTTGTTCCTATAGAGAATTCAATTGAAGGTGTTGTTAATTATACATTAGATATGTTTTTTTCTTCTGACTTAAAGATATGCGCAGAAATTACTTTAAATATTTCTCATGTGCTTTTGGCAAGAAGTTCTACTAAAATAGAGAGAATATATTCTAATCCACAAGTTTTTGCTCAATGTAGAAAATGGATTGCTCAAAATTATCCAAAGGCAGAATTAGTTCCAGTAACCTCTACTGCAAAAGCCGCTATTAAAGCAAGGTCTGATAATAGAGGTGCTTGTATTGGTAATAAAATCCTTGCGCAATTGTATGGACTTAAAGTGATCGCTTCTTCTATCCAAGACAACTTACACAATTACACAAGATTTTTAGTTATATCTCAAAATGATAGCCTGCCATCTGGCAAAGATAAAACTTCAATATTATTTTCTGTAAAAGATAGGGTTGGGATACTACATGATGTTTTGGCATCCTTTAAAAAATATAAAATAAATTTAACAAAAATTGAATCTAGACCTTCAAAAATGAAACCTTGGGAATATTATTTTTTTGTTGATTTCGAAGGACACAGAAGCGAGATTCGTATTCAGAAAGCACTTAACGAGTTACAAAATACTTGTATATTTGTAAAAATTTTAGGTTCCTATCCTAAAGAAACTAATTGAATATGTTATTTAATAAAGAATTATCCAAAATCAAACCATATCAACCTGGAAAACCAATAGAAGAAGTAAGAAGGATTTTACGTCTTAAAGAGGTTTATAAATTAGCATCAAACGAAATACCATTTGTGCCAACCTATATAAAAAACAGCATACTTAAAGAATTAAAAAACATTAATCGTTACCCCCAATCAGATTGCTTTTATCTGCGGAAAATTGTTGCAAAAAAATTCAATATTTTGCCAGAACAGATAATATTTGGAAACGGCTCGGATGAAATAATTACACTTTGTGTGCGTGCATTTATAAATAGAGGCGATGAGGTCATTGTGGCTTATCCAACATTTTTGATTTATGAAATCCAAGCAAAGATTGGAGGAGCAAGGATAGTGCAGGTTCCTTTAAAGAATTTTAAATACGATTTAAATGGGATGCTTAATAAAATTACTAGCCGCACAAAAATTATTTTTATTGCAAATCCGGATAACCCAACAGGAACTTATGTAAATGAAGAAGAGGTTAGTAATTTTCTTAAAAAAATTGGTAACAATATTTTAGTATTCTTTGATGAGGCTTATAGTGAATTTGCCCCTCAGGATTTTCCAAATACCAGTCAGTTCCTTAAAAAAAAATCAAATATAATATTTACGCGAACTTTTTCTAAAATTTATGGATTGGCAGGTTTGCGTATCGGTTATGGTATTACTTCAAAAAAAATCGCATTTATTTTAAATAAAGTGAGAGAGCCTTTTAATGTAAATAGATTTGCTCAAATTGCTGCAATAGAGGCATTAAAAAACAATGCATTTTTAAAGAAAGTGCTTTCATATATTAAAAAAGAAAAAAATTATCTTTATGAACAATTAAAAATTTTAAATATAAATTTTATCGAAAGCGCTACAAATTTTGTTCTTATCAATCTAAAAGATGCAAAATCCTTTTCTAATTATCTTTTAAAAAAAGGAATAATAGTACGAGAATTAAGCAGCTGGGGGCTTAGAGGTTTTATTAGAGTTACTGTAGGAAAGCATAAAGAAAATAGACTGTTTATAGAACATCTTAAAAATTACTTAGCAAGATTTGAAGGAGGCTGATTATGATTATTGTTTTTAAAAAAGGTGCTACAGAAGAAGAAATCAACGCCGTTGTTGAACGTGTTGAAAAATTAGGACTAAAAGCTATGGTTTCTAAAGGCGTTGAGCGAACAATAGTTGGTGTAATTGGGCCTGAGGATGTTGTTAGATTACAACCCCTTGAGATTTTTCCTGGTGTGGAAAAAGTAATGCAGGTACTTGCTCCTTATAAGTTAGTTTCAAGGGAGTTTAAACCACAAGATAGTATCATAAAAATAAAAGATGGCGTAGAAATTGGAGGAAAGAAAATTGTTGTAATTGCAGGACCTTGTTCTATTGAATCTAAAGAACAATTTTATAAAGTAGCAATTAGTGTCAAAAATGCTGGTGCTTCTATATTAAGAGGAGGTGCTTTTAAACCAAGAACATCACCTTATTCTTTTCAAGGTTTAGGCAAAAAAGGGTTAGAAATTTTAAAAGAAGTTGCAGAGGAAGTTGGAATTGTTACAGTTACAGAGGTAATGGATACAAGAGATGTTGAATTGGTAGCAAGGTATTCTGACATTTTGCAAATTGGGGCAAGAAATATGCAAAATTTTAGTTTGCTTAAAGAGGTTGGTAGCACTCAAAAACCAGTTATTTTAAAAAGAGGTTTAAGTTCAACTATAAAGGAACTTTTAATGAGTGCTGAATACATCTTATCTGAAGGAAATTTTAATGTAATTTTGTGTGAACGTGGTATAAGAACATTTGAAGATTTTACGCGAAATACTCTGGATATAAGTGCTATAGTAGCCGTAAAGCAACTTTCGCATTTACCTATAATTGTTGATCCTTCGCATGCTGCAGGTAAAGGGGAAGTGGTTTCTCCTTTAAGTAAAGCAGCTGTTGCTTGTGGTGCTGATGGGCTTTTAATTGAAGTCCATCCAAATCCACAAGAAGCATTAAGCGATGGACCTCAACAACTTTTACCTGAGAATTTTACCTTGCTTATGCAAGAATTAAAAAAAATAGCACACGCAATTGACAGAGAAATTTAAATTCTATGCAAGCAATTAAGAAAATTTCAATTATTGGGGTTGGATTTATGGGTGGTTCTTTGGCTTTGAGTATAAAAAAAAGTTTTCCACAAATAAGTGTATGGGGGTATGCGCGTAATTTAACTTCATATAATAAACTTAAAAAACTAAATATTTTAGATAAAGTTGAATGCGATTTAAAAGCTTTAGTTAGTGACGCAGATATTGTTATTTTAGCTACACCCGTATATTTAATTATCAAATATTTGAAAAAAATAGCTAACTTTTTAAAAAAATCTACTATAGTCACTGATATAGGAAGCACAAAAGAGTTAATTACCAAATATGCTAAGATATATTTACCAAAAAATGTAACTTTTGTTGGATGCCATCCTTTATGTGGGAGTCAAAAAAGTGGGGCTAACTTTAGCGATCCTAATCTTTATAAAGACGCAATATGCATAGTTACTACCCCTTTTAAAAAATATGGAGTCTCAATAATAAAAGAACTTTGGGAAACAGTTGGAGCAAAGGTAGTTTTTATTTCTCCATCATTACACGATAAAATAATCTCTACTTTTTCTCACCTACCACATATCATTGCATTTTCTTTAATTAATGTTGCAAATCAAAAAATTTTAAAATTTGCACCGCAAAGTTTTAAAGATCTAACTAGAATCTCTGCATCTTCTCCATCTGTATGGAAAGATATTTTTTTGACAAATAAATACATCACTGCTGATATCGAAAGTTTTATAAAATTTTTAAGACAGTTTCAGGTAGCAATAAAAAAACAAGACCAAAAAACAATTGTTAAGTTAATTAATGAAGCTAATAAAAAATATAGTCTTTTTTTATGATTATCGCCATAGATGGTCCTGCTGGTTCAGGAAAAACCACAGTTGCTAAACTTCTATCAAAAACTTTAGGTTTTTTGTATTTAGATACTGGTGCAATGTATAGAACCCTTACTCTGAAGGCTTTATGGGAGAGTTGTAATCTTGATGATGTGAAAGCTTTAGTAGATTTAGCGAAAAATTTATCTTTAAAGTTTAGTAAAGAAAATGTTTATCTTGATGGGGAAGATGTAACTTTTCAAATACGAACACCAATGGTTGATAAAAATATTTCAAAAGTCGTTTCTTACCCTGAAGTTCGCAATGTTATGGTTGAACTACAACGTTTAATAATAAAAGGAAAAAATTATGTAGTTGAAGGAAGAGATATCACGACAGTTGTGTGCCCTGACGCTGAATTTAAATTTTACCTTGATGCAGATTTAGAGGTGCGCGCAAAAAGACGCACAAGAGATTTTATAGAAAAAAATATAAAGGTTGATTTAAAAGAAGTTTTAGAAGATTTAAAAAGACGCGATGAAGCCGATAAAAACAGGGAAGTTGGTGCTTTAAAAATAAGTAAAGACGCTATTTATATAGATACTACTAATCTTTCAATAGATGAGGTTATTAAAACAATGTTAAAGTATATAAAATTTAAGAATATCAAATGACTGCAGATTTAATAGACAAAATTAGGAATTTTTGTATTATAGCCCATATTGATCATGGGAAATCTACCTTAGCAGATAGATTTCTTCAGATTACAGGTGCTATAGATAAAAATATTATGGCAGAACAAATACTCGATAGCATGGAATTAGAAAGAGAACGTGGGATAACCATAAAAGCAAAAGCAGTTAGACTTTCTTTTAACTATCAAACTCAAAACTATATTTTAAATCTTATTGATACGCCTGGGCATGTAGACTTTACATACGAAGTTACAAAATCATTAAAAGCGGCTGAAACAGCGATACTTTTAGTAGATGCAACTCAAGGAGTAGAGGCGCAGACTGTTGCAAATTTTTATTTGGCTTTAGAAAATAATTTAAAGATAATACCTGTGATAAATAAAATAGATCTGCAAAGCGCAGATATAGAACGCACCGCTAGTCAACTTTATGATATTTTTGGTTTCAAAAAAGAAGAATTATCGCTTATCTCTGCAAAAAGTGGAGAAGGTGTTTATCAACTCTTAGAGCGAATAGTCAAAGAGGCTCCACCGCCTGCTAAAAATATAGATGCTCCTCTAAAGGCAATTCTTTTTGATTCGTTTTTCGATCCATACAAAGGAGTAATACTTTTTGTAAGGATTTTCGATGGTAAACTAAATATTGGGGATGATATACTTTTTATGCACGCAAATAAGGTGTATAGAGTTGAAGAACTTGGGGTCTTTAAGCCACAAATGCAAAAAAAAGAAAGTTTAGCATGCGGGGAGGTTGGTTATATTACGTGTAATTTAAAAGACCCATCGTTAGTTGATATGGGAGATACTATTACTTTAGCATCCAATCCAACCAAAATACCCTTTAGTGGTTATAAAAAAATACCACCAATGGTTTTCTGCAGTATCTTTCCTACATATCCAAAAGATTACCCAATTTTAAAAGACGCGATAGAAAAATTACGCCTTTCAGATCCATCTTTTGTATACGAACCAGATAACTTAGGTGTTTTAGGTTATGGATTTAGAGCTGGGTTCTTAGGACTGCTACATATGGAAATAGTTAAAGAACGTCTTGAAAGAGAATTTAATTTGGATTTGATTATTACTGCACCGAATGTAATGTATAAAATTAAAAAAACTGATGGAGAAATAATTGATATATCAAGTCCTCATAAACTACCTGATTTTTCTACAATTGATGAGATTTTAGAACCCTATGTAAAAGCAACGATAATAGTACCTATAAAAGATTTAGAGGCTTTATGCGAACTAGCAAAATCAAAAAGAGGACAATTTATAAAAATGGATTATCTTGGAAAAGATAGATTAAGTGTTATATTTCAATTGCCTCTATCTGAGGTTATAGTTGATTTTTATGATAAGATAAAGTCTATAACAAGAGGTTATGGTTCATTAGATTATGAGTTTATAGGTTATAATAAAACAGAGATTGTAAAAATTGATATTCTAATTAATCATAAAAAAATTGAAGCATTTTCACTTTTGGTTCATAAAGAAAAAATGGAAATCAAAGCAAGGGCTATTGTTGAGAAATTAAAAGAACTGATACCAAGGCAATTGTTTGAGGTAAACATTCAAGCGGCTATTGGCAGCAGAATTATTGCTAGCGAACGCATAAGTGCTTTAAAGAAAAATGTTACAGCAAAATGTTATGGAGGGGATATTACGCGGAAACGAAAACTTTGGGAACGACAAAAAGAAGGAAAAAAGAAATTGAAACAAATAGGTAATGTTTCTGTTCCGGATAATGCATTTTTAGAAGTCTTAAGGGCTACTTTTTAAAAAAATTAAAAAGAGTTCTCAATTTATTCCTTGATTTTTGCGTTTTTTTAGTGTATCATCTACCATATGCTTCAAAAAGTAACGGATAAGAAAAGTGAGTTAAGAGAGTGGGTAGAGGCTTTTATTATTGCCGGTGCTTTAGCAGTATTTTTGCGAACCTTTTTTTTCCAATTATATAAAATTCCAACAAATTCTATGGTTCCAACGCTTCTTCCCGGAGATAAAATATTTGTAAGTAAACTTGTCTATGGGCCAAAAATACCTTTCACGAGGCTTCGCATTCAAGGTTTTAGAAAACCTCAAAGAGGAGAGGTGGTAGTGTTTGTTCCACCGCATGATAGAAAAAAAGCGTATATAAAAAGGCTAATTGGGGTGGGCGGTGATATAATCCTCATAAAAGATGGTAATATCTATTTAAATGGCAAAATTTTTTCTGATCCAAGGATTGCAAGAAACTATTACTATAATCAGGGTGAATATGGAAAAGAAAATCACCAAATAATTGTTCCAGAAGGAAAATATTTTTTTCTTGGAGATAATAGCATTTCATCTTTAGACAGTAGATTCTGGGGCTTTGTTGATGAGGTAGATATTATAGGTAAGGCTATATTTTTATGGTGGCCCCCAAAAAGAATAAAAATGATTGAGTGATGAGTTTTGCAGATAAAATATCAGTTTTGCGCATATTACTTATTCCAATTTTTGTTTTTTTGCTTTTTTATTTTAATTCACAACATCAATATTTAAAATACCCTATAATTTTTATTTTTATATTAGCAATGCTTACAGATTTTTTTGATGGTTTAATTGCGAGGTTGAAAAAAGAAAAATCAGAGATAGGAAAAATTATTGACCCGCTTGCGGACAAATTGCTTTTATTTACTTCTTTTATTTTAATTTATGCTTTAAAAGACACCTTCCCCCTTAAATTTAAGTTACCTTTGGCAGTTGTTTTGGTTGTAACAATTAGAGATATTATAATTCTTTTAGGGGTAGCAATTTTACATTTTTTAAAAATAGATATACCAATTGCTCCTTCAATTTGGGGAAAATTTACGACTTTTTTTCAAATGCTTACTATTTTATCAATTCTATTAGATATTCCTGTTATACCGCCCTATATTTGGACAATAGCTGTAGTCTTTACCATAATTTCAGGAATAGGCTACTTTACACGAGGCGTAAAGGCTATAAACAAATTATCAGAAGTTTAACTTTTGGTTATGCAAATTTTTATACTTTGTTTAATAAGTTATATTTTAGGTAGCATTCCTTTTGGTTTTGTGATTGCATATTTTGTAAAAAAAATAGATATTAGAAATTTTGGCTCTGGCAATATTGGTGCTACGAATGTTACAAGAGTAATTGGAAAATTTTGGGGAATAGTAGTTTTTGTTTTAGATTTTTTAAAAGCATTTTTCCCTATAATTTTTGCAAAAAGTTTTTTAAAAACCACCTCTTTTGACAGTTATATTTTTATATTTATGGCTTTATTTTCTGTGTTAGGCCATAACTGGCCAATATTTTTAAAATTTAAAGGTGGAAAAGGAGTTGCAACTTCTTTTGGAGCAATGGTGGCATTAAGTTTTATATTTGCAAAACTTTGGATAGCGATTAGTATAGGTATAATTAGTTGGTTAGTAGTTTTTTTTATTTGGCGATATGTTTCGTTAGCTTCAATTTTAGCTGCTATTATTTTTTTTATTAGTACTTTAGTTTTTTTAAAAGATATAGAGATAAAAATTTTTTCGTTTTTGTTGTTGATTTTAGTTATTTGGCGGCATAAAAAAAATATCAAGAATTTAATTATAAAAGAAGAATACCGATTTTAAAAAGCAAAAGGGGGTATTTTATGATTAAAGAAAAAGATATTCATAGTCAAAAAAGAAAAGCATTAGAACTTGCATTGTCTCAAATAGA
Source organism: Candidatus Omnitrophota bacterium (assembly GCA_023819525.1). Classification (GTDB taxonomy): domain Bacteria; phylum Omnitrophota; class Gorgyraeia; order Duberdicusellales; family 4484-171; genus JAMWCT01. Next base: position 6,631 of record JAMWCT010000002.1, on the reverse strand, counting down.
AAAACAATATGGAAAAGGTGCGATAATGCGTTTAGGTGAAAGTGTAAAATTAGATGTTGAAGTTATTTCAACAGGAATAGTTTCTTTAGATATGGCTTTAGGCGTTGGTGGGTTGCCAAGAGGTAGAGTTATTGAGGTTTTTGGGCCGGAGGCTTCAGGAAAAACTACTTTAACGTTAAGCATTATCGCTCAGGCTCAAGCTAACGATGGGATAGCAGCATTTGTAGATGCAGAACATGCCTTTGACCCAAATTATGCAAAAATTATAGGAGTAAATTTAGATGAACTTTTAATTTCACAACCAGATACAGGAGAACAGGCTTTAGATATAGTAGAGACGCTTGTGCGCTCAAATGCTGTAGATTTAATTGTTGTTGATTCAGTTGCGGCACTAGTTCCAAAAGTTGAACTTGAAGGAGAAATTGGTGATTCTCAAATTGCCCTCCAAGCACGCCTTATGAGTCAAGCTTTAAGAAAACTAACAGCAGCCATCAGTAAATCAAAAACTTGCGTAATTTTTATTAATCAGTTGCGAGAAAAAGTAGGAGTTATGTTTGGTAATCCTGAAGTTACACCTGGCGGAAGGGCTTTGAAGTTTTATGCTTCTGTAAGAATTGATCTACGAAAAATTGCAACTATAACAAATCAGGAGCAAGTTATCGGTGCAAAGGTAAAAGCAAAAATTGTAAAAAACAAAGTTGCACCTCCTTTTAAAGAAGCTGTTTTTGAAATCTTACATACCGAAGGGGTTTCTAAAATTGGTTCTTTAATTGATGAAGCGATAGAAAAAGAGATAATTAAAAAATCAGGTAGCTGGCTTTCATATAAAGATAAAAATCTTGCTCAAGGAAAAGAACAACTTCGTCTACTTTTAAAAGAAAACCAAAGTTTAAGAAAAGAGTTGGAAGAGGAAGTAAATAAAAAACTTTACGAAAAGAGGTAGAGGAAATATGAAAAAAATTTTATTTTTTTTAATTTTTATATTTTGTTTTACAAACACATTTGCTCAAAAATATAGTGATTTAGAAAATGCAACGATTTCTGTTGCGGAAACTGTTGGAAAGGCAGTCGTATCTATAAGTAGTGTTGTAAAGGTAAGGGTTGGAGGTGGTTGGTATTTTGGCTATCCATTTGATGAGTTTGAGAACGATCCATTTAGAAGATTTTTTGAAGAATTTTTTGGAGAAATACCATACCGAGAATATAAACACGTTGGTTTGGGAAGCGGGGTTATTATTGATCCAGATGGTTATATTTTAACCAATGAGCATGTAATTGTTGGCGCAAGCCAGATAAAAGTTAAACTTGCAGATGGAAGAGAATTTGATGCTGAAATTAAAGGAACAGATCCAACTACTGATTTAGCAATTATAAAAATTAATGCATACCACCTTCCTTATGCAAAATTAGGTGATTCTGATAATTTAAAAATAGGTGAGTGGGTAGTAGCAATAGGTAACCCTTTTGGTTTTGCTATTGATAATCCAGAACCAACAGTAACCGTTGGTGTTATAAGTGCTTTACATCGGGATATACCTGCTTTAGCCAGGATTGGTAGGCGTGCATATAGTGATCTAATACAGACAGATGCTGCGATTAACCCCGGAAATAGCGGAGGTCCTTTAGTTAATTTAAACGGAGAAGTGATTGGAATAAATACAGCAATTATTACAACTACCGGTGGATATCAGGGCGTAGGTTTTGCTATTCCAATAAATAAAGCAAAACAAATTTTAGATAAACTTATACGAGGAGAAAAAGTTTTGTATGGTTGGTTAGGTATAGGGATACAAGATCTAAACGAAGAACTTCGCAGCTATTTTGGGACAAAAGAAAAAGAAGGAGTAATTATTGTCAAGGTAGAAGAAAATTCTCCTGCAAAAAAAGCTAATCTTAAAGAGGGCGATTTAATTTTAAGTTTTAATAATAAAATTATCTCTAATAAAAGAGATTTAGAGAAGATAGTTTCTTCACTACAAATAGGTAAAACTTATCCAATACAGATATTGCGCGATGGTAAACAATTATTTTTAGATATAGAAGTTGCCCCACGCCCCTATGAGGATAGTTATTTTGAGACAGCAAAAATCAAAAAAGAAATTATTTTTAGAGGAATGAAAGTTAAAGATATAGATTTATTTTTAAAGCAAAAATATAATATAAAAGAAAACGAAGGAGTAGTCATCACTAATATCCAAGAAAATTCTGCAGCAGAAAAAAGTGGTTTTATGGTTGGTGATGTGATTTTAAAAATTGAAAATAAGATTATAAAAAATACAAATGACTTTTTTGAGATAACTTCTAAAATAAAAGGTAAATGTTTAGTAAGAACAAATAGGGGTTTTATTATTTTAAAAGAAGAATAAATTGGACGATTTTGATAAAGCTTTAAAATATACATTTTTATTGCTGAAATTTAGACAAAGAAGTAGTAGTGAACTTATTTTTAGATTAAATAAAAAAGGTTATAACAAGCAAACAATTCAAAAGATTTTAGAATATTTAAAAGAACAGAGGTATTTGAATGACGAGGAGCTTGCAAAGAGTTACATAATAACTTTATCTAAAAAAGGTTATGGGAAAAAAAGAATTTTAGCAACATTAAAAAAAATAGGGATATCGCAGCAAGTGATTGATAATTTAGATTTCCCACATACTGCTAATATACTTTCGTCTATGATTGATAAAAAAGTTCTTCAATATAAGGGTAGCAAAAATATTGTTTCTAAAATTTTAAGATATTTTTTAGCAAGAGGTTTTGAATACGATGAAATTTTAACTCAATTAAGTAGGAAAGGATTGTATAATGACAACAGCTGAAGTGAGAAAAAAATTTTTAGATTTTTTTAAAAATAAAGACCATGTAATTTTTCCTTCAGATAGTCTTATACCTTTTGATAAAAGTGTTCTTTTTACCTCTGCTGGGATGAACCAGTTTAAGCCTTATTTTTTAGGCGAAAAAACTGATATTAAAAAAGCTACAAGTTGTCAGAAGTGCTTGCGAACAGATGATTTAGATAAAGTTGGAAAAACCGCTTACCATCATACATTTTTTGAGATGCTTGGAAATTTTTCATTTGGAGATTACTTTAAAAAAGAAGCGATTAGTTTCGCATGGGAGTTTTTGACAACTGAATTAAATATAAAAGAAAAAGACCTTTGGGTTTCTGTTTATAAAGACGATGATGAAGCTTATTCTATATGGAAAGATTATATTAAAGTACCAGAAGAAAAAATATCAAAATTAGGACCAGATAAAAATTTTTGGCCAGCAAATGCACTACAAGATGGTCCTAATGGTCCCTGCGGACCTTGTTCTGAAATATTTTTTGATCAGGGAGAAACAATTGGTTGTGGAAAACCAAGTTGTAGCCCAGCTTGCGATTGTTCTAGATTTGTTGAAGTTTGGAATTTAGTTTTTACGCAATTTAATCGAGTCGGACCAAATAAGTTAGAACCACTTCCACAAAAAAACATTGATACAGGGATGGGGCTTGAACGAATAGCTTCAGTTTTGCAAGGCAAACAAAGTAATTTCCAAATCGATATATTTTTTCCGATCGTAGAACGTATTTGGCAAATAGTTGGATTGGAGAAAAAAAACCAAAACTCAACTCAATTGGTTAATGCGGTAGCAGACCACATAAGGGCTGCTACCTTTTTAATAGCTGATGGAGTATATCCATCAAATGAAGAACGCGGATATGTCTTGAGAAAGATCATCCGCAGAGCTGTAAGTAATATTAATTTATTAGGGTATAATAAACCTTGTTTTTATATGTTAAGTAACTTGGTAATAAAATATATGAAAGATGCATATCCAGAGATAGAAGAAAAAAAAGATGCTATTTTAAGAATCATTCAAGCAGAAGAGGAAAAATTTCTAGATTTGCTTGACCAAGCTCATTACTATATTTCAACCAAACAAAAACTTAATGCAGAGGAATTGTTTTATTTATATGATACAAAAGGTTTTCCATTAGAGATAATAATTGATTTGGCAAAAAAATACAATATTAGCCTCTCTTTAGAAGGTTTTGACCAGTTGCTTATAAAACAAAGAGAACTTTCAAAGAAAAAAAGTATGTTTGATGAAAATATATTTGCAAAAAGTTATTTTAATTTTGACACAAAAACTATATTTATTGGATACGATAATTTTCAAAGCACAGTAAATATTGTACATTTGTTAGTTGATGATATAGAAAAAGATTTTTTAAATGAAAAAGAAAGAGGCGTTATTGTTTTGGATAAAACCCCTTTTTATCCAGAAAGTGGTGGTCAACTTTCTGATAAAGGGTATATAGAAACAAAAGAAGGAAAATTTTTTGTTGAAGAGGTTAAAAAGATAGGCGATATAATACTTCATAGTGGTTTTGTTGAAAAAGGAAAAATCAAGAAAGATGAAGCTTTGGCTTTCCTTGATGTTGAAAGAAGAAAAGCATTATCAAGAGCACATACTGCTACTCATCTTTTGCAAGCGGCTTTACGAAAAGTTTTAGGGGAAACTATAATGCAGCAAGGTTCTTTAGTTGATGTAGATAGATTACATTTTGACTTTACGCATCCAAAAGCTTTGGCTAGTGCTCAATTAGAAGAAATTCAAGATTTAGTGAATGAATTTGTTTTGAGGGCAGACCCTGTAGAAAAGAAAATAGTAAGTTTTGAAGAAGCAAAAAAAGAAAAAGCATTGGCATTTTTTAAAGATAAGTATGAAAAAATTGTGCGCTTAGTTTCAATATCAGATTATAGTAAAGAGTTGTGTGGAGGTTCCCATTTAGATAATACTTCTCAAGTAGGTTTATTTATTATTATCTCTGAGTTTTCTATAAGTAGTGGAATAAGGCGAATTGAGGCTCTTGTAGGCAAAGAAGCTTATAACTATATAAATAAATTAAGTCAACAGAGCAAAAAGGTGGCAAATTTTTTAAAGTGCAATATAGATGATATAAGTTTAGCAATAGAAAAAATATTTTTAGACTTAAAAAATCAAAAAGAGCACATTTTATCGTTAGAAAAAGAATTACTTGCATATATTGTAAATGAGAGTCTTCAAGCAAAAAAACAAATACAGGAAATAAATTTTATAACTGTGAAATTGGAAAATAAAGATTACCCTTTACTTTTTTATTTTACGGATCTTATAAAACAAAAGTTATCAAATTTTTTTGTTTTTATTATTTCAAACTTTTATGATAAACAAATTTTTGTCTGTAGGGCATCTAATGATTTAGTAGAAAAAAATATAGATTGTTTACGATTTTTAGAGCAATTTAAAGATAGACTTTCGCTTAAAGGTGGGGGAAGAAAAGAATTAGTGCAGGGGATAGTTTTAGAAAGAAAAAGAAATATTTTGTTCGAAGTTGAGGAGTGCTTTAAGCAATTTTTGAATTTATGAGAGTAATAAGAAATTTCGAAACATTAGAAAAATTAATATTAAGGAAACGAAGATACAATATTAAACTAACCGATAGAGTAGTAAAAATATTAAAGGATGTAAAAGAAAAAGGCGACGAAGCAATTATAGAATACACAAAGCGTTTTGATAAAGTAAGTTTAAAAGTAAATGAATTACGTATTAGTGAATCTGAAATAAGTGCAGCATTTAATGAGCTTGACAGCAAAATAATTCACTCATTTAAACTAGTCATAGATAATGTTACTAAATTTTACAAAAAAGAGGTCTCATCAAATTTTAAATGTATACGCGAAAGCAATGGCAAAGTTTTAATTAGTAAATATATTCCATTAGAAAGAGTAGGTATTTATGTTCCTGCGGGAAGTGCACCGTTGGTTTCTACTGTTTATATGTCAGCAATTCCTGCAATAGTTGCTGGTGTAAAAGAAATAGTTTTAGCCTCTCCACCTAGAAAAGATAAAACCATCAATCCATTTATTTTAGCAGTTGCCTCACTTTTAAAAATTAAAGAAATCTATCGTATAGGTGGCGCACAGGCTATAGCAGCTCTAGCTTATGGCACAAAAACAATCAAAAAGGTAGATAAAATCATAGGACCTGGAAATGAATTTGTCACTGAAGCAAAAAGACAGGTGTTTGGTGAAGTAGGTATTGATATGCTTGCAGGCCCTTCGGAAATTGCTATTATTGCTTCTAGGGGTTCAAATATAGATTATATTGTTGCTGACCTTGAGGCTCAACTTGAGCATCATAAAGGTTTAGGTATCGTTATTACTAATTCAAAAAAAATTATAAAAGAATTAAAGCTAAAAAAAATTACAGGTTTTGTTTTAAAAGTTAAGAATTTAGAAGAGGCTTGTTTTATTGCAAATAAAATCGCTCCTGAACATTTGGAGATATTTTCTAAAACACCAAGAAAATTATTAAAAAAAATCAAAAATGCAGGAGCAATTTTTTTAGGCGAAAACTCTCCTGTTGCCTTGGGCGATTATACAGCAGGCCCAAGCCATATTCTCCCAACCGGCGGAACTGCAAGATTTTTTTCTTCATTGTCCACTAAAGAATTCTTAAAAGAAGTTCATATTATAAGTTACACAAAAAAAGCATTACAGGATGAATATGAAGTTTTAGAGAAAATTGCAACTCTGGAAGGCATGACAAAACATTTAGAAAGTGTAAAAAAAAGGCTTCAAGGTTAATTAACCAATCAAA
>JAMWCT010000066.1 GCA_023819525.1 Candidatus Omnitrophota bacterium | reverse complement strand
TGTACTAAAAAACAATACAAAAATAAAGCAAAAAGTTATTGCGTATTTTTTTATTTTTTTAAAAAAAAGGGCTATTGATATGCTAAATAAAATCAAAATATACATAAAACTACTAAATATTGTTAAACCATCTAAACTAAAATTTTCAAACAAATTATCTAAAACTTTTAAAATCCAAAATTTTTTAGAAATTATCTGCTGTTCTTCTATCAAAGAAGATACATATTTATAATTTGTCTTTAAATCTCTATCAAAAGGAATAAAACGTTTTGCTTTCTCATAATTTAAGATTGCAAGCCCTAACTTACCTTTTTTAAAATAACAATTTCCTAAATTGTAATAGAGATTTCCGTTTTCATAACCACTTTCAAGGATAAAATTATATTTTTGTATAGCCTTATCATAATCTCTATTTTCATAAAGAATAGCAGCTTCATTAAAATTATTTACAAAACTTTGTGCATACAAAAAAATTAAAGAAAAAATATAAAAAATTAAAATAAGAGTAGTGGTTATAAAAAATCTAAATTTAAAACTATTCATATTTTTGCTTCTCAAAATAATCTATTATTTCTTTAAGGTCTTTAAACACCTCTTTTAATTTTTCTTTACTAAATTGCTTATAACCATATCTAGCACTATCACAAGTATAAAAAATTGTTTTGGTCTTTTCCAGAATATCATTTAAAATATTTTTTCCAACCAAAACCTTTTCTATTACTTCTACTGTTACTCCTTTAGCTAAATTAAATCTATCAGCCAAATATTGGCTTAAAGTTTTAAATACAATATCAAAAAAGCTATTTGTTTTTTCTTCCTTTAATAATTTTTCAATTTCTCTAAAAGCCTTTTTTGCTTTTTTATATGCAAATTGTCTGCGTGCATATTTTTTATCAAAATTTATTTTTTTCTGCTCAAAATAAAATATAACAATAACGATAAATATTAAAAAAATTACAAGTTGAAATAACCAAAAGTTAAAATGTTTATAAAAATAATCATCTCTTTTTTTTAATTTACCTAAAGAACTTTTAAGATAAACTATATCTTTTCCGAATTCTTCTTCTTGTAACTTCTGCTTTTTTTGGTCCTCTTCTAATATTTTTTGGGAAATAGAAGGTGTAGGCAAAACCTTTATAGGTATAGGTGGATTAGATAAAGTTTTGTATTGAGAGGTTTTTGGATTAAAAAATGTAAAATTTATTTGAGGTATAAATTTTATATCTGTAGATTGTGGGATAAGAACCTGTTCAAATACCTTTTCATTTTTATTTTCTTTTTCAGTTGGTTCATAAACCTTAAAACCATCTACGTTAGTTATTTGTGGCGTCCTAACACTGTCAAAATTCCCCTCTCCTTTTATTTTCATTTTAATGGTAATTGGATCCCCAACGTTTACAGAAAGTGGCGTTGCTTCTACTTCTAATGTAAAGTCGCCAATAGCGCCTCCAAAATCTTGAGGTCTATTTTCTTGTGGCAATGACAATACTTCCATTGGTATTTGGATAGAATTTAGTTCTATAGGATAAGTCTGATAACGACCGAAAAAATCTTCAAAAATATCCTCATCAAAAAAACTTCTAAAAAAATCATCAAAGGGAATTCTTCTTGAACTTATATTTTTTGATACTATTAGGTTACATTTTAATTTTGCTGGTCCTAATAAAAATTGTCCTGTTTTTATGGCTAAAAGATTTGCCCTAAACTCCACAACATCATAAATTACTCCAGCAATTTCTTGGCGATATTGTTTTGGTTGTTCAAACTTTTCAATGGAAAAGTCTTGGGTCTGGATTACAGGAAACTGAATATCTCTTACACCTAATCTATTTACATAAAGTTTTACAACGATTGGCACAACTTCATTTAAATATAATTTCTTTTTATCTATTTCTAAAACTAAAAATATCCTATCTTTAAGTTGAGAAAAATCAAAACTACTTTGCGATTGGCTACTCTCATCATAAATTTGTGCTTGTGATTGTGAGACTACCTCTATAGTTATTGATCGCGAAGTATAAGTCTTTCCATCTATCTCTACAGAAAATGGTCCTATAGTAAAAGTTCCGACTTTTAAAGGCAGCAAGCTAAAAATGTGTGTAATTGAAGTGCTAACTTTTCCATTAACTATAGAGATAACAGTTGATGGTCCTAAATAATTTATATTAAAATTTTCAATTTTTTCTATTTTTGGTTTCGGAATATTTTGACTGCCATGAAAAGTGAAATTAAGTTGAGTAGTTTCCCCCAAGGCAATTTTATTTTTATCAACACTTACCTCAAATTGAATATTGTCACAGTAACAGAAAGTGAAAGTTAAAAAACAAAAAATGAAAATTAAAAATCCAAAATTTTTTACCTTTCTCATATATTTTTAAATTTTACCAATCTTTTAAAACCTTTTCTTCGTTAGACCTTGGCTGTCTATAAAAATAATCAGGTATCTCTTCCTTGCCGTATCTATCTAAAAGTAATCTAGCTTGTTCTCTTGTCAGTTCTTTACTTTGTTGCTGATCTAAAGTCTTATCGATTGTCATTTCTTTTTGTTCTTTTGGGTTTTCGTTTTCTTGCAAATTTTTATGTCCGTTTGAATATTGTCTTTGCGCTTGATTTTCTTTTTTGTTCTGTAAAGTCTCGTTTTGTTGTTGTTCAGGTGTCTTGTTGTCTTCTTTGTTTTGTTGAATTTGATTTTTCTCTTCTTTATATTTTTCTTTATTTAACCTATCTAAAAGTAAATCTAATTGCTTTTTTGTAAACTCATAATTAATCCGCGCATCATTATCTTTTTGATTAAGTCCAATAGCTTGCTTATAGTAAGAAAGTGCTTCTTGTAAATATTTTATAGAAGCCTCTAAGTTTGTATTTTCATTTAATTTCCCTAACCTATATTTACAATTTCCTATGTTATATAATGCATCTGCCTCCAAATTTTTGTTTTCACTTGTTAAAGATTTAATAAAAGATGAAGTTGCCTCATCATATGCTTCTTTTTTATATAAAGTTGCACCAATATTAAAATTTAATATATCTAGTTCAGCTAATTCTAAAGCGACTTTATTGTATTTTTGTAAAGCTTCATCAAATTTTTTTTCTTTATATAATTTATTTGCTAAATTTATTTCTTTTTTTATAGAAATAGCGAAACTTAAAGATGGGGATATAAGTAGAAAGAAAAAAAGCAAAAAATTTAATTTCTTACCTTTACACATTTGCCCTTCTTTCATTAATCAAAAATTCTATACCCAAAAGAAAAAAAGCAATTAACAAAGGAATTTGAAAACGTTCATGGTATTGCTTTGCAATTTTAGTCTCTATATCTTTTTTTTCCATCTTTGAAAGTTTTTCTTTATATAAAAGTTCTAAACCAAATTCTTTTGCTGTTGCATGTATATAACTGCCACCTGTTGCAAAAGCTAATTTTTTTAAATTTTCTTCATTTAAAGAACTCTTCACAACAGCACCTGTATTGTCTTTTAAGAAAGTTTTATTTTTATCTTTGTCTTTTATGGGTATAAGTTCTCCCTCTTTTGTGCCAACACCGATACAAAAAATTCTTATACTCTCTTTTTTTGCTAACTTCATAGCTTCTTCTAACGCCCCAAAGTGATCTTCACCATCTGTAATAATAATTAAAACTTTATATTTTTGTCCAACTTCAAAACTTTTTATAGCCTCCTTGACAGCACTAAAAATAGAAGTTCCGCCTCTTGGAATTATATCTACATCTAAAGCACCTGCGGAAAGTAAAAATCCATTATAATCAGTAGTTAATGGACATAAAAGAAAAGCTTCTCCGGCAAATGCAATTAATCCAATTCTATCTCCTTTTAAAATTTTTGTAAAATCAGTTAATGCTAATTTTGCTCTTTCTAATCTAGATGGTTTTATATCTTGCGCAAGCATACTTTTTGAGACATCAACAGCTATTAAAATATCCAAACCTTTTTTTTGCAACATTTGCGATTTAAAACCCCATTGAGGTCTTAGTAAAGAAACAATAATAAAAAAAATACCTAAAATAAGCAAAATTTGCTTTATTCTATATTTTCTAATATCAAATTGCTTTGTCAACTCTGCTAACAGATGTCTTTGGGCAAATTGGTTTAAAAGTTTTTTCTTTTTTAAATCTACCCAAAAAAGAAAAAGAATTAAAAAAATAATTAGCCAAAATATAGCAAAATTTCTTTCAGCAAATCTCATCTTTTTTAAGGTATCTTAATTAGCCAAGTGCCTTTTAAAATAATTTCTAAAATAAGGATTGCTAAAGCAGGTAAAACAAACACAAAAAATAATTCGTTATATTCTGTATAATCTTTTTCTTCAAATGGACTTTTTTCGAGTTTATCAATTTCACTATAAATTTCTTTTAATGATTTTGTATCTTGTGCTCTAAAAAATTTACCTTCTGTTTTAGAAGCGATATCTATAAGAGTATCTTCATCTACATCTATTTTGATCAATTGATAAACAGTATTTCCAAAAAAATCTTTTACCGGATATGGTGCCATGCTTTTTGTGCCAACTCCAATTGTATATATTTTTACCTTTAAAGTTTTTGCAACCTCTGCTGCTAAAGAAGGTGAGATACTACCTGCATTATTTATGCCATCAGTTAAAAGAATTATTATTTTACTTTTTGCTATAGAATTTTCTAAACGTTTTAATGCCACCATAATAGCTGATCCTATAGCTGTGCCATCCTCTACCAAGCCAATTTTTATACGTTTTAGATTTTCAAGTAACCATTTATGATCAAGTGTTAGCGGACAGACCGTATAGGCTTTTAATGCAAATGCAACTATACTTATACGGTCATTTTTTCTTGCTTTGATAAAATCTTCTACAACTTCTTTTACTACATCCAAGCGATTTAAGCGCCTATTGCCAATTTTAAAATCTTCTGCCAACATACTTGTTGATGTATCTAAAACCAAAACTATATCTATACCTTCTGTTTTGATTTTTGTCTGTTGGTTAGGAAGACGAAATCTTACTAGCCCAAATATTAATAAAATAAGAACAATTAATCGCAAAATCCATAAATTCTTATAAAACAAACACTTAAAAGTAGATTTATTTATTTTTAGAAATTTTTCAGAAGAAAATTTAATAGCTGCTTCTTTCTTTTTTTTTAAATTAAAATAAAAAACTATAATCGTTATGGGTATTAATAAAAAAAATATAGGATTTTGTATCATATGGATTGCTGCTCTTTTGTTTTATCAACAAATTCTTTAACAAAAGAAAATCTTAAAATCGCATCTTCTTCAGTTGGTATATATTTAGCAAATTTAACTAAATCACAGTAACTTAAAAAATCTTTTAAAGGGTTCTTATATTCTTGTGGTAGCGTATCATCATCTTTAATTTTAGATATAAATTCTTCTGTTGTCAGTTCTAAAGCTTTTATTTTAAAACGTGCTTGAATATATCCTCGCAGAATCTCAGAAAGTTCTGTGTAATAAATTTTAAATTCACCTCTTTTAATATAATCGTTTTTTTCTAATTCAGCCAATGCTTGATAAGCAATGATGTGCGGTGGCAATAAAGGGTTTAGAATAGTTTTTTTTTGCTTTTTCAAAAAAATAAAATAAAAAAATACACTTACGATTATCAAAAAAATGCCTATAGCAAGAAACAAAATATAAGTGCTATCAGGAAATTTTTTTGGGCCCTTTATATCTTTTATATCTTTTATATCTTGGGTTAGGAGGGTCTTAACTTCTAATTCAATTTTATTTATAGTTAGGTCTTTCCAAAGATTATCAGTTTTTTTACGATACTTAATTGCAAATGCCGGTATTGTATATTTTCCTACTAAATATGTATCTAAAATGTACCAATATTTTAAGATTTTTCTTTTGAAAAATTTTTTACTGCTTAAACCAGAATTAACAATATTAAACTCTTTCAAATTCAATAAAAAATCTTTTGGAAATTCTATTTCTATATCACTTTCTGTTTTTATTAGAATTGTATAAGTAAATCTTTCGCCTATAAAAAGTGAGTTTTTATTTAAAAAAGCTTTTGCTTCTATTGGAGGATTTTGTTTGGCTGAAAAACAAAGATTATTTTTGCTTAGAAAAAAAAATGTAAAGATAAGTAAACTAATTATTTTTTTGGACATTTTTATAATATTTTGTCAGAAGTGCAATTTTTTCTCTCGCATGCGGAAAAATTTAAAAAGTTCCTTTTGCCAATTGCCATCTAAGTATACATTTATTTGGTCTATACCTAATTTTTTAAACATTGTATTTTGCCTTTCCAATAATTCAGAGGATTGCCGACTAAAATAATCTCGTAAAGTTTTATCGTGCATATCTAAAGTAAAAGTATTTTTTGTTTCTGGATCATAAAATTTAACCATTCCAATATTAGGGAGTTTAAGTTCTTTTGGATCGATTATTGTAATAGCTATTAAGTCATGGTGCTTGTTTGTGATAGAAAGCATTTTTTGGAACCCTTCATCATAGAAATCTGAAATAATAAAAACAACTGCTCTGCGTTTACAAACTTTATTTAGATATTCTAATGCTACACTAATATTTGTTTTGTCTTCTTTACTTTTAAAGTAAAGGGCCTCCCTTATAATCCTTAATACGTGTTGAGTACCTTTTTTTGGAGGTATAAATTTCTCTACTTTATTAGTAAAAATTAGCAAACCTACTTTATCATTATTATAAACTGCCAAAAAACCCAATGCTGAACAAATTTCAGCAGCTAGCTCTCTTTTAAGCTTATTAGTTGTCCCAAAATAAAAAGAACCAGAAAAATCTAAAAGTAACATTACAGTAAGTTCTCTTTCCTCAATAAACTTCTTTATAAAAGGTTGTCCCATTTTAGCGGTTGTATTCCAATCAATAAATCTTATATCATCACCAAACTCATATTGGCGAAGTTCATTGAATTCTATACCCTTACCTTTAAAAACACTCTTGTATTGTCCAGAAAAGACAGTGGATACTAATTTTGATGTAGTTATTTGGATACGTCTAATTTGCTTTAAGACTTCTTTTGGTATCATATATAAAAATTACGGAACTTCTATTTCATCGAATATTCTTTTTATAATGTCTTCTGAAGTTTTTTCTTCTGCTTCTGCTTCATAACTTACAATTATTCTATGTCTTAAAACATCAGCTCCTATAGACTTTACATCGTAAGGTATAACATAACCTCTTCCTTGCAAAAATGCATAAGCTTTAGCGGCGATTGTTAAATATATAGTTGCACGTGGGGATGCACCGTATTGAATTAAATTTGCGAGGTCGTCTAATTTATATTTAGCAGGCTGACGTGTAGCAAAAACAATATCAAGAATGTATTGTTCTATTTTTTCATCCATATATATTTGATTAACGACTTGCTGTAAACGTTTGATATCTTTTGGGGTTAATACATATGAAACTTCTATTTTTTTATCTATAATACTCATTTCTTTTAAAATTTTATATTCTTCTTCTTTGGTTGGATAGGTAATATTTATCTTCAACATAAATCTGTCAATTTGGGCTTCAGGCAATGGGTAGGTTCCTTCTTGCTCTATTGGATTTTGTGTAGCCATAACAAAAAATGGTTCATCTAATTTAAAAGTATTTTCTCCAATAGTTACCTGCCGCTCTTGCATTGCTTCTAGGAGTGCGCTTTGAACTTTTGCTGGAGCACGGTTAATTTCATCTGCTAAAATTATATTTGCGAAGATAGGTCCTTTTTTAGTAGTAAATGTTCCGTCTTTCGGATTATATATCAATGTTCCAACTAAATCCGCAGGCAAAAGATCTGGGGTAAATTGTATTCTTGAGAATTTTGCATTTATTGCCGCTGCTAATGTTTTTATAGATAAAGTTTTAGCAAGTCCAGGAACACCTTCAACTAAAATATGGCCATTTGCTAAAAGCCCAACTAAAAGTCTATCAATTAGATATCTTTGTCCAATAATAACTTTTTGGATTTGCTGTTTTAAACTTATAATAAGAGTGCTTTCTTGCTTTACCATTTCGTTTATCATATCTACACTATTATAATTCATTTTGACCTCCATCTTAAAAATAGCCTATAAAATCATCGATAACAAAATTATAATTTGATTTTAGAGAAACTCAATTGTTTTTAAAAACAACAGGGGTAAAAAAATAAATTAGTTAATCTTCTATTTCAAAAGACGTTTTCTTTGTTTCTTTGCGTGTCCCCACAGATTGATGACAACCTAGACAACGATAATCGTAAAGTTCTCCATCAGGCAAAACCAAAAGCAAGACTTCCTGAACAGGCATTGAACGACCACAATTGTCGCAATATAGATGTGTTGCAGTAAATTTTTCAAATTGTTTAGATTTATTATTGTTTTTATCAATATACATATCTTAGTTATTTTCCAAAATTTAGAAAAATAATATTAAAGATTAATAAATATCTTGAAAATCTTTTAAATCTGTAATTTCTTGTATATTTTGCCAAATTTTTTTATTCACGTTTAAACTGCATTCTCGTAAAATTTTTTAGATCAAATTCTATATCACAATTTATACACTTAACTTTATTTATACAATTTGAGCAAATACTTATATGAGGGGTTATTAAATTTTTTAGAGAAAAAAGGTTTTGGGCAAAATATATTTTTCCATAAAGATAACATTTTAAGGGTAAATTTATGGAGGGTGAAGTTTTTCTTTGTCTTTATTCCAAAAAATAAATGCTTTTTACATTTACCTTTAG
>JAMWCT010000065.1 GCA_023819525.1 Candidatus Omnitrophota bacterium | reverse complement strand
ACACCTTATTATTGTTACTAATTTTCATTGTCTAACGACCTTTCTAAGCCTATTTTACTAAACTTAGAGGTGTTACCAAGGTATCTCATCTTGTGCAGGGCTGATAATATCGGCAAGTTAAAATTGCCCACTACTCTACCCTATGTTAAACTAGAATCAGCAGACAGTATTCAGTACTCAATAAACAGTTCTTAAAAAGCTTATAAATCATCAATAATCCACGTTATAATCCGCATTAATCCGCATATATGAAAACATTAGCCTTCAACCGCCGCGCAAAACACGACTACAAAATCTCAGAAACTTTTGAGGCTGGCTTAGTATTAACTGGACAAGAAGTAAAATCTGCAAAACAAGGCAATGTATCTTTAAAAGGAAGTTATGTAACAATAAAAAACAATGAAGCATGGCTCTTAAATGCATATATTACTCCATACAAAATGGCAGGTCCGCTGCCAGGATATGATCCAACGAGATCCCGCAAATTATTACTAAAGAAAAGTGAACTAAAATCTTTAATCGGGAAAAAACAGGAAAAAGGCTTGACATTAGTACCACTCTGTATATATAATAAGAAAGGTCTTTTAAAATTAGAGTTTGGGATAGGACGAGGGAAAAAGAAGTATGATAAACGAGAAGATATTAAAAAGAAAGAGGCAAGAAGAAAAATTGAGAGGGCGTTGAGAAATAAAAATTTGTAATTTACAATTTCACTGTTTTGGGGATGCAAGGTATCGATAGAAATTACTTTCTAAAATTGCAGATCGAGAATGCTAAAAACTCGTAAAATTTTAGCAAACTATAAGTGCAAAAACACTTATTAGCAAGATAAAGACTGCTTTCGCAGTTCCTCAACTTGCGACTGTTCTAGCTTAATCCTAGAACCATCTGATTTACTGATTCTCGATAAGTAAATTCGGGTGTCAAATCATCGAGATATAGCAGTTTTTAGTCCTTAAAAACTGCAGAAACCTTAAAAGGACTTTAGTCTTTAAGATTTTGCTTGTTTTATACTTAAAGACTGAACTCAAATAAACAAGATATATCTGTAGATTATTTTAGATTGTATTTCTAGACGTGGGTTCAATTCCCACCATCTCCACCAGAATTCAGATTTAAATTTAAAGTCT
Source organism: Candidatus Omnitrophota bacterium (assembly GCA_023819525.1). Classification (GTDB taxonomy): domain Bacteria; phylum Omnitrophota; class Gorgyraeia; order Duberdicusellales; family 4484-171; genus JAMWCT01. The sequence goes on along the minus strand of JAMWCT010000065.1, from coordinate 7,652 downwards.
GTAGACACGGATATTACAATAATTCTTATTTTCTCGGCTATGATCTAAATCAAGTCATAATAACCAGTTATAATAAAACAATCTTCAATATTTGTAATTAAAAATTAATTCGCATATATTCCGCGACAAGGAGTAAAATATATATCTAGACAAAAATTTACCCGAATAAACTATCAAATACGTATACCAAAAGTTCGTCTCATTGATGAGACAGGAAATCAAATTGGAATAATTCCGACTCAAAGAGCACAAAACATAGCAAGAGAACGAGGATATGATTTGGTTGAAATAAATCCAAATTCAAATCCGCCTGTATGTAAATTACTTGACTTTGGACAGTATAAGTATAAAATAGAAAAACAACAAAGAAAACAAAAAAGCAAACAGAAAAAAATAGAAATAAAAGGTATTAGATTTACAATGAGAACTGATGAGCATGATTTAGAGTTTAAAAGAAGGCAAGCCGATAAATTTTTAGAAAAAGGACATAAAGTAAAACTAGAACTAGCGCTAAAAGGAAGAGAGTATGCCCACAGAAATATTGCCGAGAAAATGCTAAAAGATTTCGCAAATTCCCTAGAGCATCCAGTTAAAATAGATCAAGAACCAAAAAAACAAGGATTAGGGATAGTAATGGTCATTCGCGCAGAATAAATTTATCTAAATTTTAAAACTCGTTTTTATTGTATTTTAATTAAGACTTTTAAATACTGAAATAATCCTCATATGAAACGAAAAACACATAAAGGCGCCTATAAACGTTTTAAAATAACTAAAAATAAAAAAATCCTTGAGAGAAAAACCCCAAGGGATCATTTTAGGGCACGTCGATCTTCAAAAATAAAAAGAAAATTAAGAAAAAACAAAGAACTCAGTCGAGCTAATATCAAGCATATAAAAAAATTGATATTTGGTTAATTAAATAAGTAAATTTTCATAATTCATATCTTGCCAAATTATAACCCATAAGTATGTCTAGAATTAAAAGAGGTATACGAGCCCATAAAAGACGTAAAAAAATTATAAAACAAGCAAAAGGCTTTATACATGGACGTAGTAAAAAATACAGAGCTGCAAAAGAAGCTCTTATTCACGCTGGCCAGTATACTTACAGGGATAGAAAAACTAGAAAAAGAGAGTTTAAAAAGCTCTGGAATATCAGAATAAACGCAGCATGTAGGAAACAAGGTATTTCTTACAGTAGATTTATAAATGGACTTAAAAAAGCGAAGGTTAGTATAAATAGAAAAATACTTGCAGAGCTAGCTGTTAACAATCCGGAGTGTTTTGAAAAACTTATAAATACAGCAAAAGAATCATTAAAAAAATAAATAGTTTTGACCTAGGATTTATTTTTTTGATATTTGATTTTTTTATTCTTAATTTTCTTATTATGCCAATTTACGAATACAAATGCAAAAATTGCAAAGCGAAATTTGAACTGCTTATAACTAGCTGTGGAATTGAAGTACCTCAAAAATGCCCCGGATGTGGAAGTAAAAATATAGAAAAACTAATTTCAAGTTTTTCAACAAAAAATACATCCAGAGGATGCGGTGAATGTTCTGGCTGTGGCGGTTGTTTTTAATAAAATAAAAAAGGATAAAAATGATCTAATAATGTACCAAAAACCGATAGTATAAAAGATAAAAGAATAGCTCAACATTTCATGAGCTGTTTTTGTTTATTCAAAAATAAATATAACCAACCAAACCAATACAATGCCAGAAATTAATAAAATAGTATGAACAATAGATTTTGATAACTTAAATTCTTTATGTGTCTGTGGTATCAAATCTGAACTTGCTATGTAAATGAAATTTCCAGCTGCAAAAGCTAAGAGCCATGGCAATATTGTATCTGGATTCCGTAGAAAAAAATATGTGATAAAAACCCCTAAAAAAGCGGAGAATGCTGTCAACAAATTATATAGTAATGTTTTCTTTCTACTGAATCCGAAATGTAATAAGGCCCCGAAATCTCCAATTTCCTGCGGAATTTCGTGTAAAATTATAGCTATAAAAGTCACTACTCCAAGCGAAAAACTCGTTAAAAAACTTGCAGTTATTATCACGCCGTCTATAAAATTATGAATTGCATCTCCAAGTAAAATATTATAGCCTCCAGAAATATGCACCTCACACTCTTCTACGTTATGACAATGTCTCCATATCAAAAATTTTTCTATTATAAAAAAAACAACTATGCCTATAATAACAAATGTCAAAATTAACCTGAAATCTTCTGTTTCTTCTGCGGCTTCTGGTATTAAATCAAAAACCGCTGCTCCCAATAAAGCTCCTGCAGCAAAACTGACTAGATAAAACGAAATTCTCTTTGCCACTTTTTTTCTCCACAGCAAAAATAGACCTCCAACTAAGGAAGCTATACTACTTAAAAAAGTAAATACTAATATCAACAATAGCATATATTGATTATAATATAAATTTAAGTAGTAAAAAACTAATCTCTTTTACCGACAACAATAAACCTTTTTTCCGTAGTCCCAGGTGGCACGCAAGTCATGATAGTCACCGTTTCAAATTCTTTATTATTTAAAACGCTCGTCTCGTTTGGTTCTACGATTTTTGTCTCAAAAACAGTGTACTCATACTTTTGTCCTTCATACCAGACTATAATTTTATCTCCATTTTGCATGTCTTCTAGATGTTCAAAAATTTTCTTATAATCTCCTGGGCGATCTTCATAAAAACTACTGTGTCCATATATAAAAACATTCCCTCCTTCACCAGGAAGTTTAGTCCCTTTATAATGCGCAACACCTTTTTCTAGCGCCTTAAAATATATCTCTTTATTTGTGCTCTCAACATTTTTAATCACCGGTGCATTTATATTAAGTCTCGGAATTATAAGAGTAAAATCTTTTAACACTGGTTCTACTTCTTCTACTTCTTTTATCTCTGTTTTTTGAACTCGCCCAGTTGGAATTTTTACATTGTGAAATCTAAATGCAAAAAATATTGTAAGTACAAACAAAATAATTACAATTGCAAACAATATCCAGTTTAGCTTTGACGTAAATATCTTTCTAATTTGTTTCATAAACTTAAACAAACTATTTTAATTATACAAAAAATCTATTCTATAAAAATATTCTATAAAAAACTTGACTTTTCTAGATTACTTATTATTATTTAAAAAGCTCTTTAGATAAAGTCAATATAAATAATAATATAATAATAAGGAGGTGAGTTTAGGTGTACGTTATTTTGAAAGAAAATGAACAAACTAAGAAGTGGTTGGAAAAAGCGGAAAAAGAAGGATATTTCAAAGAACCAAATCTAGATAAACTTGACATAAGAAAAGACCAAACTACTGGGAAAATGGCAATCCACTTTGTTATCATTGGTGATACTAACGCGTACTATATACCAGACGAAATTATCGAAAGTGTAATTGCAAAAGATATATTCCATTTCCATCTGGTGCAGCCTGGCGTTTATAAATATGAAAGTGCAGAGGCGACAGTTACAGATATCTCTAAGCCCTATGTCGAAGAAACTAGAAACCCCCTGACAAACGAAGTTGAAAGATGTATAGTAGAAGAAAAATTTCAAGAAATAACCATAAAAGGTCCCAATGTTGCTGTAGTATACAAACTCTACGAATTGATCAGAAAAATGAACATAAAACCTCTAAAAAAATAAAACACAAGTTATAATTATTATAATACTTGTGTTTTTTTATAAGTGAAAAATGGGTTGCTTAATTATATATAAAAAATACATAACTTAAACAAGTTCTTATTTACAAATTATGCTTCTTCTTCTGAAAATCATAAAACGCTGAATAGTCCACATTCCATGCTCCGCCCTCTGGAATGGGAACTTTACCAGCGCCGGAAGGAGTATCTATAACAAACCTTGCAGTAGCAGCTACGCCAGAAAGTCTAGGTCTTAATTTCTGCCACATTTTAATGGCTTTTTTGATAGGTACTGTAAAATGCTTTGCCCAGTATACCGGATCGTTTTGATATAGATAATAAGGCCTTATACCTTCTTTAGTCATTTTTACGAAAAGTTCATACAGAGTCTCTACTGAATCATTCACTCCTTTAAGCAAAACTGTCTGGCTAAAAACCGAGGCTCCTGATATTTCCTTAAAATTATTTATTACTTTAAGGACTGAATCGGTAAGCTCTGCTGGATGATTAATATGAACCATTAGAAAAGGATTTCTTATTTTTCCTAAAAGCTCATAGTGCCATCTTTTTACAACTGAAGGATTATGAATAGGAAGTCGTGTGCCAATTCTAATAATATCCAAGTCTCCACTCTTCTGCAATTTAACTAAACCATTAACTATCTTTGTTAAATAATCTTTCGGGGAGACAAGCGGATCACCGCCTGATAATATCACTTCGTTTATTTCTTTTCTTTTTTTTAAAAATTTAAAAACTTTCTCAATTTCCTGATTAGTTAGGAGAGGTTTTTTGGTAAGCGCGCTGCGTGTTTCAGTTTTAAAATTTTGCGGCATTCCTATTTCTCTGCCCCTTGTGCAAAAACGACAGTAACTTCCACAAAATCTCGTTGTTATCCAAAGAACTCTGCCATAATACTCAACTTTACCATTCTTTTTTATTTTACCTCTGTATTTATATACAATTCCTGGTACTACTTCATTTTCATCTTCACAAAGAGGATCAAGAAAATTTTTGCTATAATATTTTTTTTCTTTCTCTGGTTGTGCTACAAATTGTTTACCTATAGGTCCATTTTTACCTCCAGTTTTCTCAATTAAATCAATCAAATAAGGACTTATTACCTCTGGCAATCCGCCATGGGGAAGCATAACTTTTAATCCGCGTGGAACTATTTTTTGATTTTTAGATAGTTTATTTCTTAATGCCATATCTTTTAAATGCTAAATTTATAATCTTTCTAAGTAGCTTCTTATAACTCATCCCAGCAGCACGAGCTGCTAATGGAAAATAAGACATATTTGAAACTTCTGGAGGTATTATTCCTGGTGGTGAGTTTACTTCGAGCACATAAGGATTATTTTTTCTATCGCATCTCATATCAATTCTGCACCAATCTCGGACATTAAGCGCTTTCCAGACATCGTAACAAATCTTCTCTATTTTTCTCTTAAATTTTTTAGAAATTTTTGCAGGGCAAATTAAATGATTAAATTCAGATTCTTCTTCAAAAAGCCACTTTACCTCTAAAGAATCTATGTGGAAATATCCTTTTGGCAATAATTTATGGCATGATTCTATTATGGGCAAAATTTTAGGTGGATTTCCTAACATTGCAACCGAAAACTCTCTTCCTGATAAGTACGATTCCACTAACGCTTCCTGATTAAAAGTTTCAATAATAAAACTTATCTGTCTTCTCAGTTGCTTTTTATTAAAAACAACGCTTTTGTTGGTGATTCCGCTAGACGAACCTTGTGCAACAGGTTTTACTATAAGTGGAAATTTTAAATTTTTATTCAATTTTTCTTTGTTATTCTTGAAAAGCTGGTGTGGTAAAACAGGGATATTGTTTGCCGATAAAATTTCTTTAGCTTTTGCCTTATTCAAGACTAATGCCTGCGTCAAAGGAGTCGAACCAGTATATGGAATCTGAAGCATCTCTAGCATCGATGGAATATGAGATTCTCTGTCACTGCCATAAATTCCCTCGGAATAATTGAATGCTAAAAGTATTTTATTTCTATTTCTATATAATTTTAAATACGCTTTTCTATTTGCTTCAATTGGCAAAACTCTAAATCCGCAACCTTTTAAATGTTTTATTATTATCATTATCGTTTCAGGATCATCAAAATCAGTTTCCAGTTGTGTTCTTGCATCGTTTAATTTCGGATATTTATGACGAATATTGTATAAAAATGCGATATATTTCTTTTCCATCTATTTTATTAAACTACTAAGCTCCTCTTTAAAAATTGATAAGATTTTATTTCTAAATTCCTTTGGAATCGTTAATGCCGAATGAATACCAAAAAATTTCTTTCTTAGCTCTTTTTCTCTTTTTTTAGCTTCTTTTAAATGTAATTTTTTAAACATATCAATCAACGCTCCTTTATATCCGTTTCTGTAAGCTAATAGAAAGGCTAAAAGTTGTTCATCTCTAACCTGCTTTGGCTTTTCATAAATTCTTTCTATTTTTGACGCTAGAAGAGGATAAAGCTCTTTATGTTTTTTTTCAAAAAGACTCCTCTCAAAACCAACCTCTTTTGGATTACAATTTACTGCTGCTGTATATAGAAACGCCTTTGCGCACATTGGACAACTATAACACCATCTATGATTTCTTAATCTTTTTGAAGAACACGACATTACATATTTAAGAAGATAAGGATAACGGTGACATAAAATTTTCATCTCCGCTATATTATAAATTGGTTTGACAACACTAATAACTTGAATGTTATTATTAGTCAATTTTTCTAAGTAATAATTTTTCTTTTTTATATAGATTGAAGATTGATCATAAGATGGGTAAATTTTTATCTTTTTGCCATTAATAAAAAAGTCATCTAAATTCTTTTCATTTCCAAAGGCAATATATTTTGTTCTAAAATGATACGCAATCGGAACTAATTCTAAAGAAAAAGCTAACATAGCGTTAGTTCCATCAAATTCTTCAATATTATACTTAATGCTTCTATTTCTAAATATATTGTCAGTTTCATCTAAAAGAATAATTACTTTTTCTTGCTGATCTTTTGAAAATTCTTTAATTAACTTTTCTTTTAATTTTAATTCATTAGGATTATATTCTCCCATGTCATTAATAAAAACCAAATGACAATCTATGCCAATTTCTTTTAATAAACCATAAGAAAGAAGACTATCTTTGCCGAAAGATATTGATAAAATTACTTTTTTATTTGAACATTTATTTTTTGAAAATAATCTCTTTGTATGATTTTGATTTTGAAAAATTATTCCATTTACATTTAATTTACTAAACTTAGGACATTCCTTTTTTGTTATTTCATAAACTCGCGGCAAATCTTTTATCAATCCATAATCAATAAAACTTTTAAAAATAGGTTTACTGGTTTGGTAAAATATGCCTGGATTTGAGAATAAACTTATAGGTGCCGTTCTGCAATAAACAATATTATCTAACAAAACTTTTTTAATTCTGTTTTTTAAATTACTAAATAAAAATTTAGGATATTTTACTAAATACTCAGATTTATCAAAAATTTTAATTTTAAAATAACTTCTTCCAATCTTGTAAGAAATTTTTGAATCACTAAGATCGCTACTAAATTGACTATTATTTACTTTTCTGAAAGATTTATTTGTTTCCATTTTTGGTTATTATCTAAAAACAAAAAAGAAGTCAATCTTAAAAAAGACTTCTTTATTAGAGCTATGAAATTGTTTAAAATTAATGTTTAAATTATCTTGAAGTAAAGCGCTCCGCGAAGGAGGCTCATTACTTTCATCTTTAATCAGGCCTAAGCCCATTATATTTTAGTAAACTTATTAATAAAATATTCACACTTCTTGAAAGTATATTACTATATTTGAATTTCTTGTCAAGAAATCGTATAAGAAGGGTACCTTGGTAACACTTTGTGGTATCGGAAATGGAAATTGATGGGTGGTAGATAACCTAGGGCTTGGTGAGGCCTGTGGAAATTGTATTCTATTAGCCATT
>JAMWCT010000064.1 GCA_023819525.1 Candidatus Omnitrophota bacterium | reverse complement strand
TTTTTGCAAAAAGATATCTTTTAACAAGAAAAATAGATTTTAAAAAAATTTATATAGATGTTGAGGCTTTTTTTGACCAAAGCAATCTTTTAATTGAAGATATAAAAGTTAAAGTTTCTACTGATGCCAATTTAGATAATAAATTGGAAGATTTCTTGCGATATATAAAGAATTGTCCAATACACAACACTATAGTTAATACTGATAAGATAGAGATAGTGATAAAAAATTTTTGCAGCAGACTTTAATATTAGAAGAGTTTTAAAAAATAAAACCTCCACCCTCATCCTTAAGATATAGAAATTTACTTTTTTGCCTACACCTACTTTTTTATAAGTGGTCAATTTGAAATTTAAAAATTATAATTATTTTAACACAAATATCTTACTTTAAATAAAGCAAAGTTATTTTTTTATTGACTAAAATGTTTTGATATTGTACTCTTATTAATGAAATTTTGGCAACAAATTTTAAAAGGGGGGCAATATGTCACTTGATGAAATAAAAATTTCAGAGGCTATAATTTCTTCTTATACTTCAAAATTAATCGGTTCTTTAGAGCTTGATGTAGCAATTGTTGGAGGTGGGCCTTGCGGACTCTGCTGTAGTTATTATTTAGCAAAAAATCATTTGAATGTTGCAATTTTTGAAAGAAAAATATCTATAGGTGGAGGTATGTGGGGTGGCGGAATGATGTTTAATAAAATTGTCGTTCAGAAAGATGCAAAAAAAATTTTAGATGAATTTGGAATACAAACAACTATTTATCAAAACGATTATTATATAGCAGATTCTATGGAAGCAGTCAGTGGTTTATGTTTTAAAGCAACTAAAGCAAAAGTTAAAATTTTTAATTTGTTAAGTGCAGAAGATGTTTTAGTAAAAAAAGGTATTGTATGTGGGGTTGTTTTAAACTGGACAGCTGTTGAAATGGCAGGTTTACATGTTGATCCATTAACTGTAAAGGCTAAAATTGTAGTTGATGCTACAGGGCATCAAGCTGAAGTTGCAAGAATTATGGAGAAAAAAAGCACCATTAGACTAAATACACCTTCGGGAAAAGTTGAAGGTGAAAAATCTATGTGGGCAGACGTAGCTGAAGATTTTGTGGTGAAAAATTCAAAAGAGGTTTGCCCCGGCTTCTTTGTTTGTGGTATGGCGGCAAATGCTGTTTTTGGAGGACCGAGGATGGGGCCAATTTTTGGAGGAATGCTACTTTCCGCTAAAAAAGTAGCTCTTGAGATTATAAAAAAATTAAAATAAAATGCCTAAAAACTTTAAATTAGAAGGATTTTATTTTATTTTAGATGCTTCCTTTGTAAAAAGAGATATTTTTAAACTAACAAAAAAAGCTATAGAGACAGGAATAAAAATAGTTCAATATAGAAATAAAATAGACTCTACAAAAAAAACTTATAATGATGCATTGATCTTAAGAAAAATTTGCAAAAATGTATTTTTTATAATAAATGATAGAATTGATATTGCTTTGGCTGTGGGCGCAGATGGAATTCATATAGGTCAATATGACCTCCCAATAAATATTGCAAGAAAAATTTTAGGTAAAGATAAAATAATTGGCCTTTCAACCCATTCTATAAAAGAAGCAATTTTAGCTAAAAAGAGCGGTGCAGATTATATAAGTGTAGGACCAATTTTTAAAACATCTACAAAGCCTAATTTAACCCCTATAGGTATCGACCTACTAAAAAAAATAAAAAGTAGAGTAGATATCCCAATTGTAGCAATTGGAGGAATAAATTTAGATAACGTAAAAGAAGTTCTTGCTTGTGGCGTGGGAAGTTTTTGTGCAATAAGCGCGATTTTTAAAGGCAATCCAGTTAATAATTTAAAGAAATTTCAAAGTTTATTTTAAATGAGCCCTAAAATTATCTGTTTAATTATTTTTATTCTTGCATATTTAAGTTTTGTTGTTCTACCTAAAAAAAGGACTATATTAGCGGCTTCGGCAGCAATTTTGTTACTTATAACTAAAACTATTTCAATAAAAGAAGCTTTTTTTTCTGTAAATTGGAATGTTTTAGGTATATTTGTGGGCACATTGGTTTTAGCGGACCTTTTTATAGAAAGCAGGGTCCCTGCATATTTAGCTGAATTGATCGTAAATAAGGCAAAAAATACAGCATGGGCAATTTTATTTATTTGTGCTTTGACAGGTTTTATTTCAGCTTTTGTTGAGAATGTTGCGACAGTTTTAATTATTGCGCCTATTGCATTGGCTTTGGCAAAAAAATTAAAGATAAACCCAACAAATATGATGATAGCCATAGCAATTTCAAGTAATCTACAGGGGACAGCAACTTTAATAGGAGACCCACCAAGCATGCTTTTAGCTGGGTTTGCAAAATTAAATTTTCTTGATTTCTTTTTTTATAAAGGTAAACCGAGTATTTTTTTTGCTGTCCAAATAGGAGCTTTGGCTTCCTTTGTAGTGCTTTACTTTTTTTTCAAAAATTACAAAGAAAAAGTAAAAATTCTACAAACAGAAAAAGTGCAATCTTCAGTGCCTACATTTTTTTTATTAGGTTTAATTTTAAGTTTGGCTTTAAGTTCATTTTTTGATAAAAATTTTAATTTTTTGGCAGGTTTAATTTGTATAATTTTTGCAATTGTTGGACTTTTTTGGGAAAAATTTTTCAATAAAGGTCCAATTTTGGAAGGCTTAAGAAAACTTGATTGGGATACAACAATTTTTTTGATGGCTATTTTTATTTTAGTTGGAAGTTTAAGTTTAGTTGGTTTAATTGAAGATATTTCGATTTTTCTTTCTAAAATAGTTGGTAAAAATGTCTTTTTAGGCTATAGTTTTTTAGTTTTTAGTGCAGTATTTTTTTCTGCATTTGTTGATAATGTTCCATTTTTAGCAGCAATGTTGCCTGTTGCAATATCGCTATCAGAAAAATTGCAAGTACCGCCTTATTTATTTTTATTTGGTTTACTTATAGGAGCTAGTTTGGGTGGTAATATTACCCCTATCGGGGCCTCGGCTAATATTGTTGGTTGCGGTTTGTTAAAAAAAGAAGGCTATCTTGTTAAATTTAAGGATTTTGTAAAAATTGGATTACCATTTACAATGGTTGCCGTTACAAGTGCGTATTTGTTTGTATGGTTTATTTGGAAAAGTTAAGAAAGGAGGAAGATGGATTTATTTTATAGTGCTGTAAATTTTAGTAGTTTATTTGTGAATATAATTGGTGCTTTTATCACTTTATGGGGAGTTTTAGTTGTGGCATTTGAGTTTTTAAAAGGCCAATTTAAAAAAGAAGATTGTTTAAAATATAATGAATTTATCAGAATTAAGCTTGGCAGTTATTTAGTTTTAGCTTTAGAATTTTTTATAGCAAGCGACATAATAAAAACTATTATTACACCAACATGGCAGGGTTTAGGCATTTTAGGAGCAATTGTTGTAATAAGAACCATCTTGAGCTATTTTTTGACAAAAGATTTAAAAAGGATGTAATTTTTATTGCTTTTAAATGAAGACAAGATATATAAACGTAAGCACAAAAGGTAATATTGATATAATTGATATAACTTCTTATTTAGAAAAAATAGTTAAGGAAGAAAAAATTACAGATGGGATTTTGTTTTTATCAGTTATCGGCTCAACCGCAGCACTTACCACTATGGAATATGAAGAGGGCCTAATAAAAGATTTAAAAGAGATTTTTGAAAAAATTATACCTTACCAAGAAGATTATGAGCATAATTTTACCTGGCAGGATTACAACGCTCATTCTCACCTACGCAGTTCTTTTTTAAAGACAAATTTTTTCGTTTCTGTTACAGATAGTAAACTAGATTTAGGCACATGGCAACAAGTAGTTTTGATCGATTTTGATATAAGAAAAAGACAAAGAAAGATAGTAGTAAAGATATTTATTTAAAATGTTAGATATAGATTTAAAAAAGGATATTGAGGAATTTGATTTGATTTTTATAGATGTTGAAACCACCGGTTTAAATCCAAAAGAAGCTGATAAAATATGTGAGATTGCAGCTTTAAAAGTAAAAAAAAGAGAAGTTATAGATACATTTTATAGTTTGATAAATCCTCAAAAAAGGATGCCTTCTTGTGCCTATTTTGTCCATAAGATTTCTGATGAAGAGTTAGCTAGTGCACCTATTTTTGAAAAGATAGCTAAAAGTTTTATTGATTTTATTAAAGATGGTGTAATATGCGCATATAATGCAGATTTTGATATTGGTTTTATCAATCATCAATTAAGGGAAGCTTCTTTTATTGAGATTGATTTTCCTGTGATTGATATTTTAAATATGGCAAGAAAAATAGTTAAGCTCTCTTCTTATAAATTAAAAAATGTAGCGAATTTTTTTAATATTTCGTTTTTGCGCCTACATCGGTCTTTAGACGATGCAAGAATAGCAGAGAGGATATTTTTTAAGTTAGTTGATATTTTAAAGGAGAAAAATTTAAATCAATTAGGTCAATATTTATCCATTTTTGGTGCATCAGGTTTTTATAAAGAAAGACAACATTATAAAATAAATACATTAAGGGAGGCGATTTTAAAAAAAAATGATTTGGTTGTTGATTATTTTTCTTACAATAGGGGTTTAGAAAAAAAATTAATTAAGCCAATTTCTTTAATTAAAGAGAAAGAAAATTTATATCTTTGGTATAAAGATAACAAACAAAGCGCTAAACATATAAACATTGATTGCATTTTAGAAATACATTTAGTTTAGCAATTTATTTTAATCTAATTTATGATAAAATAAAGATACTGCTAACTTAAAATGAAAACACAGATGTCCACCTGCTCTCTGGCAATATAGGCTTAATACCCGCTACTTCAGAAGGGGTCATGTTGTTTAACCCCATATGTGGCCTGAAGTAGTTATAGTATACAAAGAACAGAGTCAAAAAGCAAGTAACTGATTTAAAGGACTTAAATCCACGCGCTCTTTTACAACGATTCTTTATAGTACCAAAGAAGCGTTCAAGTTTATTATTGTTAAGTCTGCTTGAAAACTTCTCAACCTTGACATGCTTCTTAAAGAGCTTAGGCTTAAATTTGCTTAATTCATCATAGAGTGGATGTCTATCAGATAAAAGCCTATTTGGCTTAAACCCAACTCTTTGATTAGCTTCTTTTAAGGCTTTTATGGCACCATCAGTACTTCGGCTATGTGAGAAGTACCAACCAATAGCGAATCTGGTTCTTTGACAAAGAACAGCATAAAGATAATGCTTTTTACCTCTGATCTTAATAACTGTCTCGTCGATAGACCAGGTTTTTGAAACCCTGGGTTTAAATCTATCGACGTGTTGCTTGAACATAAAGCTAAACTTCTTGGTCCATTGATAGACAGTAACGCAACTGACTTTAACATTATACTGCTCTTTGATAATCTTAGAGATCTGTCTTGTTGATAGTCCATATTCAAAGAACAGCTTAAGACAATTGAGAATGATCTCTTTGGAATAGCGCATACGTTTGAAGTTAAGTTTGTTGTTCTTCTCTTCTTTGGTGTAATCAAGTGTGTATTCTGGAATAGTGTACACATTGAGCTTGTGCTTACAAGGCTTGCAGCGATAGCGCACATAATATCTGCGCTTTTTATAAAGGGACATTGCTCTGTTGCAATACGGACACTTTGGATTACATTTTCCATAGTTAAGTGCTTTGCCATCACCAAGTTTAAATTGACGATGGCAAAATACACAGCGATACTTCTGTTTAGCTGTTTTTGGATCTTTGCCAAATTTGTGAACATCTTTTAAATTACACCTTGGACATTTAATCATATGCTTCAACCTCCTTTCTTTGGTAAATTATGGGGGTAAGCCCAAAATTTTCAAAACCTATTTTACCAGAGGAGGTTGAAGTTAAAATCATAAAGTTAAGTTAACAGTTACAAAATAAAAAAGGGGGTAATTTATGGATGAAATTTTAGAAATATTAGAATCAAATGCGAGAATTTCTTTAGATGACCTATCAAAACTTACAGGAAGAAGTGCGAAGTTTTTGGAGCAAAAAATTAAGGAATATGAAAAAAAAGGAATAATTGTAAAATACAAGACTGTGATAGATAAAAATAAAATTAAAAATTCTGGTGCTGTTGTTGCGCTTATTGAAGTAAAGGTAACTCCTCAAAAAGACGTAGGTTTTGATTTGGTTGCAGAAAGAATATATAAATTCGAAGAAGTTAAAAGTTGTTATCTTGTTTCTGGAACGTATGACCTACTTTTAATTGTTGAAGGAAAAGATATTCACTCCGTAGCAAATTTCGTTTCTGAAAAACTCGCGCCACTAAATTCTGTTAGAGGTACTGTCACTCACTTTATGCTAAAAAAATACAAAGAAGACGGTGTAATTTTGACAAAGAAAGAGAAAAATCAGAGATTAGCAATAGCCTATTAGCTTTATAAAATGATAGCAAAACATATAAAAAATTTAGCACCCTCTGGCATAAGGGAATTTTTTGATTTAGTCTTAGGTATGTCAGAGGTTATATCTTTAGGTGTTGGGGAACCAGATTTTATAACTCCATGGAGAATAAGAGAAAAGGCTATAACAGCATTAGAGGAAGGTTTAACTTCTTATACTTCAAACAAAGGACTTTTTAGTTTACGCAAAGCAATTTCTGATTTTTATGAAAAAAGATATTCATTAAAATATAACCCAGAAGAAGAGATCCTAATAAGTGTTGGGGTAAGTGAAGCGCTTGATTTGTCATTACGTGCAATTTTAGAGCCAAAAGATAAAGTGATAGTAATTAGTCCACATTTTGTAGCTTATCCTGCTTTAACAGAAATTATAGGTGCAAAACCAATATATTTAGTTACACGCCAAGAAGAAAATTTTAAGATTAATCTAAAAGAACTAAAAAGATTAATTTTACAAAAACCAAAAGCAATTATCTTAAATAATCCAACAAATCCAACCGGGGTGGTTTATGGTGTTGATGAATTAAAAGAAATTTGGGAAATTTTAAAAAAAACCGATACACTAATAATCAGTGATGAGGTTTACGATGAGATAAATTATGTAGGAAAGCCTTTTCCATTTTCTTTAGTTAGCAAAAACGCAAAAGAAAAAACTATACTTTTAAATGGTTTTTCAAAAGCATACGCTATGACTGGTTTTAGGGTTGGTTTTGCTTGTGCAAATAAAGAAATTATTTCAGCGATGACAAAAATTCATTCTTTCTCAATAATGTGCGCTCCAATTATTTCTCAGATTGCAGCTATTGAAGCATTTAAGGCTCAAAAAGAACTAATGCAGATGAAAAATGAATATAAAAGAAGAAGAGATTTTATAGTTAGAGAACTTAATAGATTAGGACTTAAAACCATAAAACCAGATGGGGCTTTTTACTGTTTTTCCTTAATTGAAAAATATAAACTTGATGCTCTGGAGTTTGCAAAACGACTTTTGTTTCAAGAAAAAGTTGCCGTTGTCCCAGGAACTGCTTTTGGAAAAGAATTTTCTAAATTTATACGAATTTCTTATGCAAATAGTTTAGAAAATTTAAAAGAAGCAATTGTTAGAATAGAGAGATTTTTAAAAAACATATGTTAAAAGAGGTTAAATTAAAAGTAGGGGAAAAAGCTGTTAAGGCTATTGTTTTTCCGTTGCAGACTAAAAATTTAATTATAATAAGGGGGAGCAAAGGTTATATTATGTGTGGTTATCTTAATTTAGCAGTTGCAAATAAATTTGGTGATGTCGCTGTAAAAGTTGTTGGGGTAGATACAGTAGAAGATGTATTAAAAGCAAAAGTTTTTAGTTTATCTAATTTAGCAAAAAAATTAGGCATATTTAAAGGCCAATCAATAAAAGAAGTCCTAAAGATCATTGCCTAAAACTTTAATAAATATTTTTTAAGATGTCAAAATTTATTTTTGCCTTCTTGTTATTATTTTTTGCTTGTTCGCCAAACTTAGAGAGTTTAAATAAACAGTATAAAAAAATAACTAGTCGTTACGAGCAAGCGCTTTCAAGAAATCCACAAAATATAGCTTTACGAATGAAACTGGCACATTTTTACTATCAGTTATCTAATTATCAAAAAGTAAAAGAGCTACTGACTAATATATCAACAAAAGAAGCAAAAATTCTTTTAGCCAAATCTTTAGTTTATTTAAATGAATATTCGCTTGCTTTAGAAATTTTTGAAAGTTTAGGCGAAATTGAAGACGATGAATACTTATATTTATACGGAAAAGTTTTAGAAGAAAAAAATTTATTTCCTCTTGCTATTAAAATTTATAAAAAGGTAAAAGGAGATTTTAAAGATTATGCTCTAAAAAGACTAAAAGAAATAACGATAACTATAGAAAAAAAATGTCCCAAAAATATAAAACGATTACTTGAAAAAGAAAAAGGTTTTATAGAAGGTATAACAAAAGAAGAAGCAACTATACTTTTATGCAATGAAGTTATAGAAATAAAAGAAGATAACACATCTTTATCCACTTTTCATTTTGTAGGAAAGATTTTAAAAGAAAGGGGTAAAGATTTAGGAGAAGTTGAAATTGAGTATGATTCAACTTATCAAAAAGTAGAGTTAGAATACGCAAGAACGATAACTAGCGATGGAACTGTAATTTATGCGGGAAAAGAAAATATTCGTGATGTTAGTAAATACCTGGATTATCCTTTATATAGTAATGCAAAGGCTTTTATTATTTCTATGCCAGCGGTTGAGGTTGGTAGCATAATTGAATATAAAGCAAAAATTTATTCTTATAAACTTATAAATAAAAATAATTTTTCATTTATTTATAAGCTAAAAGAAAAATTT
>JAMWCT010000063.1 GCA_023819525.1 Candidatus Omnitrophota bacterium | reverse complement strand
CGCCCTCCGATTCGGAGGGCGATTTGTTATAATAAAAATATACCAGGGGTGGCAGAGTGGTCAATTGCAACAGTCTGTAAAACTGTCGCCTTTACGGCTGCGGAGGTTCGAATCCTCCCCCCTGGACAGGATTGGATTTGAGGAGAAAACAATATCACTTTGGGTTTTTCTTTCGCTCTCATCTAAAGGTTCTAACCTTTTCAACGTCTTTACCACCTCAGGTTTTGTAGTTTTTATTAAAAAATATGGTTTTAGCAAGTCAACATGCAATTTTTTGTCTTTTAAATAAAAGTTCGAACCTATTGTTTGGAGGATTTCTCTTTTCTCTCGAAGACTACCATTTTTAAACCAGTATCGAGCATGAGTAGCAAAATTAAAGGTATTTTTGGATAAATTTATCCAATTATTTATTCTTTTATCTAAATTTTTTCTTTTTTGTTCTAATACCCTTTTTTCTTCCTGTAAAGGTTTCATCATTTTTTCAAATTCTTGATCAGGTAATAAACTTCCATCACTGTTTGCTGGTGAAATCTTAAGCTTTATTAAGTTGTTTATTTTTTTTATGCAATCTTGATAGGCATCTTCTATGCTTTTGCTAATATTTTTTTGGTCTAAATCTTCTTTTTCATGAAGTTCATTAATATACTTTATAGCCCACTCTTCAAATTCTTTTGGTATTTCAATGCTAGTTAGCAGTTCCTCAATTTGCTTTTCTAACTTTTTTAACTCAATTGTTTTTTGTGAACAATTAGGGTTTTTTCTTTTACCACAATGATAATAAATATAATGCTTTCCATAACGATTAACTTTTTCCTCAGCGGTTACCATCCCTCCGCATTCACCACATCTTATCATTCCGGTAAAAGCAAATTCTCTTTTTTTTGGTCTTTGTTTACCTTTTTTACCTAAAATAGCTTGAACTCTATCATATTCTTCAATTGTAATCATTGGTTGATGTTTTCCTTTATACCATTTGCCCGAATAAATGAATTCACCATAATAAAAAGGGTTAGTAAAAATGTGGTATAAACCTGATCTTGAAAGTTTTTCGCCTTTTTTTGTTCGATAACCCCATTCTTCATTGACAATTTTTAAAATCTGAGGAACGGTATAAATTCCTGTAAGCATTAGCTCCCACATCTTTTTGATCAAATTAAACCTTTTAGGATCAGGAATAATAATACTTTTACCTTTTTCGTGAGAATTATCGTTTAAATATCCCTCAGGAGCAACTCCAGGCATCCAACCTTGTTCTGCTTTGCTATAAATTCCTCTTTTGATTAATCTTGATAAGTCTCTAACATATTGATTAGCCTGGCCAAATTCAATATTTAAAAGCAAAACATTATCCTCAGGTAGATACACTCTAAAAGCAGTAATAATTGCCTTTATTTTTTCCTGCTGTAATAACCAACTTAAATTTCCGGCATCAATAGGATTTCTTGCTAACCTTGATAAATCCCAACAAATAATCCCATTTACAATTTCATCTTCTATTCTTTTAATTAATTGGTTAAAAATGGGTCTTCCTGGTTGTTTTGCTGACATTGACTCTTCAAAGATTTGATCAACTTGGAGGTTATTTTCTTCTATCAGCTTTAAAATGAAGTTTTTCTGTTGATCTATTGAGGCTACTTGATGATCATTATCATCGGAGCTTCTTCTAAGATAAACATCAAATTTTAGATTTTTTATGTTTTCAGGTATCCACATAATAAAATTAATGCCCCCGCTGGTGAGCTCAGACCGGTTAGGATCTGTCCAACGAGGGCATTAAAAATCCCAACCGTTATTCTGAGCTCAATTTAATTATTATTTTTTTTCTAATAAATGTCAATAACATCAATTCCATTATCCTTTTTAATTTTATTAAAGATATCAACTGCTTTATAATAAGATAATGCTTCTTTTAATGTTCTTGGTTTAAATGTAAAAATGGTTTGCGGATTAATTAATAAATGTTTTAGTATTTTATCCGGTTTTTTATTTTGCTTTTCATAAGATAATCTATGACAATTTCTACAAAAAAGATCCTCTGAATTAGGTGGAATATATAAAAGTCTTACTCTATTACCACAATTATTACAAATAAAGAAAAAAATAAACCCTTTTTTAAGATTAGAAGATAAATAAGTCAGTTTAATTGTGTTTTTTTTCGTCTCAATTGTTTTTTCTCCATCTTTTTTTATCAAATTTATTCTAGTGGTAGCCTCAACAATTTCTTTAAACTTAATTACATCGTTTTCATTTCTTAAATCAAACTTAAAGTTTTGTTCATTTAAATTATTTATAGCTTTTCTTATAAAATTAGAAACTCTTATAACAAAAGAATTTTCAACAAGCATTTTTTTCTCGTAATTTAATATCATACGAAATTATTAACAAGCAATAATAATTATTAATTTAAAATGGTATTTCATCAGGATCAATATCCTCATTCATTTTTTGTGTTGTATTTTTAAAAATAGACTTACTTTTATCTTCTAAATTTTCCACCCCACTATCGATTCCACTATATTTTTGATCCTCAGAAATAGTGGTATAAAGGGTAGGGTAAATTAGAATTTTTCGTTTATCTTCTTTATCTGCTTCTTGAAAAATCAAACCAGAAGTTTCAAGCATGGGTAATATTTCTTTTCTTAATTGCCAATCTGGTAAATGGCGACCATAGATTTCATAATGATATTCTAGAATTTCTTTTCTAGTTAATCCCTCATTTGCCCCACTATCTACTCCACTATTTTTTTCTTCATAAGCTTTTAAAATTATTTCTTTATAAAGGTTGTGAACATAAGGGGGAAGGTTTAATTCTTGGCTTTCTGAAATTTTATCCCATAAAGAAAAACCTAAATCAATATCATCATCATTGGCAATAATATAAGATTCTTTTCTTTCTCTAAACCAAAAATTTAATAAGGCGGTTGCCTTGATTATTGAAATTAATCTTCCAATGTCTCTTTGATGGCGAGGTTTTAAGATTTTAACTCTTTTAAAAAATTCTTCTTCGATTTTTTGTTGATTTTTGATTATAACATCTTGAATAGAGGCTTCTTTTATTGCGAAAATTCTTTTTATTAGTTCCTCTCTTTTTGGGTTTAAATCTAATTTAGCTTGATAACTTAATTTATCAGTTGTTCTTTTTATTTTTTCAAAAATTGATAATTTTAGTTTATCTTGATCGGTTTCAGGTGATAAAAGTAAAAACCTTGTAGATTCTTGTTCATCTAATCTTAAACCGGCGGTACAAAATATTACTGATGGAAAACCTATTAATCTAACATTTTTAGTCCTTAAGCCGCCTTTCTGTTGTTTATCGGTTATTTTAAGAAGTATTTCTTTTTTATCATGAGATAACAAGGGTCTTAAATGTTCTAAAAGTAAAGTATGGGGCTGGTCTAAAAATATAAGTATTTTGTGTTCTAAATTAACAATAAGTTCATTTTTTTCTTTATTATATTTATCAGCTTTATCATGAAAAAAAGCTGTTGGAGAGCAATAACCGGTTTCAATAACGTCTTCTTTTGGAAAAAATTGAGCAATTTCAGTTGGAATATATGATTTTCCGGAAGATGATGGAGCGTTAAAAGAGATATTAAATTGAGCATCGCTAGTATAAGCGGTCAACATACAAAGAAAAGTTATTATTTTATTCTCATCATCTTTTTTAATAGTTAAACCTAAGATACTATTTAACTCCGTAAGGGTTATTGGTTTAAAGTTTTCATCTTCCATATTATTTTTATTAAATTTATAAAAAACTATTAATTTTTAGCTTCAAAAAATTGTGATTTTTTTCTTTTTAAATTTCTTGATAAAGAATAAAGACCTTTTTTGTCTTTTGGTCTTTCACTCCATAAAGGACACTCTTTTATTTCGCACAAGATTACCTCTTTTGGTTGGTAACAAGTACAATCTAAACACTTAGCATAGATTTTTTCTTTTAATTGCTTTATTTGTTTTTTAAGATTTGTTTTTCTCATGGTTTATCGGTTTAAAAATTAACTTAAAAAATTGTAAAAATTTAATAGCTTCTTCTTTAGCTTTATTAAAAACTATTTCCTCACCAAATTTTTTCTTATAGAGTTGTTGAAATTCTAAAATGGCTTGTTCTGATAACATATGTTTTAAAACCCACTATAAATTCTTGTTTTTAATTCATTAATAGCCTCTATTAAATCTCTTGTAGGTATTTTGTGTTTTCTGTTCCAATGATTTTTAATTATTTTTTCCGCAAGATTATCAGGATCTTCGAAGACAAAAGTCATAAAATTATTTTGATTTTTCTCAAGTCGTTTTAAAATTAATCCGGAAGCCAATAGACAGGCGGAGAGATAAAAATCTTTTGTTGAAAATTCTTTTAAATTTTCCATATCTTTCTATTAATAAATAGTGAATTTTCACTTTTCACCGATTTTTGAGGCTAATTTTCACGGTGAATTTTCACCGAAGGAGGTTTTTGAAGCTATACGATTTTAAATTAGATACAATCTGTCATTATTGAAGATCTGAGTAATCTGAGATGGTTTGTGTTTCTTCTTTAAAATAATCTAAAATTTCCTGATTAGCATTATCCATGTTTTCGCTTTGGTTGTTTTCACTAGAAGCCTCAGGAATGAGCTTTATTTTTATTTTGTAACTTGATTCTTTTTTATATTGATGAAACGGATCACTTTTAATTCTAAAATAATCCTGCAGTAAGTTTTTCAAAATTTGTTTATGTTTTTTACCTTGAAAACTAGCATTTTTACTTTTCCAAGTTATTTCTCCTCCGGTTTCAGACAAATCCTTAAGAAATTTCCATGCTTTTTTTGGCTTCTTATCTCTTTTATCCATAAAACCCATTTCTTCAAAATTTGTTTGAAAGTTTTCATCTCTATAACTTATTAGCACTTCGTTGTTATTTAAGAATCTGATAGTAATTTCCTCCCACTGTAAATCTTTTGGAAAATCTTTAATTGATTTTGACAAAAAATCAATTTTATACATCTTTAAAATAGTTTTTAAATCAAACTTAGATCTAATGATATCGATAGTTGAATAAAATATTGGAAAAAGAAATTTTCCCTCTATATCAAATCCTATGCTATTTATCTTGATTAATTTTTTAAGATTTAAAGCAAGCAATGACTCTAAAAATCCATATGCTTTACAAAAAGGACAAAAAGGAGGAGGGAAAATACTTTTAATAGGTATTTTCTTCATATTTATAACCCATTTTATAAAATCTAATTCATTAATTGAAAAATTAGAAGTACTAAAACCAAATTCTAATCTACTATTTATATATTCAATAATCCATTCCATTTGTTTTCTAAAAGAGAAGAAAGTGGCATTAAAACCTTTAATATATACTTTATCGTTTATAAAATTATCTATATAAGATTCTATTTTTTCTTTTACCCGATTATAAACCTCATTAGGAACTTTAATCTTAAACCTTATTTTGCTCAACTCATCTTCACCATAAAGCTTAACATACTGATTTAGAAAATTAGACCAAATTTTTGACTCTTTTTCTTTAATTTTTTTAATTAAAAACTCTTTAAACTCACAGAAAGTAATCTCTGATTTGTTAACTCCTTCTTCTTCATAAATATCTACTCTAGTAATTACTTCAATTCTTACTCCTAAAGGATAAAAATCTTCCAGAATACGTTTAAAGACATAATAAGGTTCAGCATTAGAGGGAGGATTTAGATTTTTAGTAAGAAGCCTAAAAACATCAAACTCTAAAGGTGAAAAAATCCTATCCCCCCCTTTTTTTAGAAGTAAAACTTGGATGCCAAATAATATTTTGGTAGGATGCCAACATTCTTCTTTTTCCATTTTATATTTTCCATCTAAAATTAAAATTAACTTGTTATAATTATATCAATTAGCTTGCCTAAACTCTACCAAAAGTAGAGCATGGCAGAAAAAACCTGGTCAGGAGACGAGAGCTCCTCGTCAAGCAAACCTGACCAGGTCATAGCCCGAAAGGGTTATGGGTGGCGAAAGCCATCAGCTTGCGGGGAGCTTTTTCTTTTAGATTAATATGGAAAATGAATATAAAATTTCTATATTGCTTCGTTTGATTTCTGGCTTAATGTTATTTCTTGCTTTAGGATATCATCCTTATTCTTATTACATTACTTTACGCTGGATAGTTTCAATTTCATCTTTTTATTCCGGATGGGTAATGTCAAAAATAAAAAGACATAATTGGGCTTGGTTTTTCTTTATTGTTGGAGTGTTGTTTAATCCGATTATCCCTGTTTATCTTAATCGTTCTACTTGGCAAATAATAGATTTTGCTTTTGCTGTAGTATTCTCATATTCGTTAATAGTTAATTCTACGAATAAAAAATGAAAACATTGTTAATTGTGTTAATTGCCTATCTATCTTATCTTCTTCTATGGTTTATTGTTAATCTTTTAGCCTATTATATTTCCATTGTTTTTAAGAAAAAAGCTGTTCTTTTTTTTATATTTGGTTTAACTTCCCTTATAGTAATTTTTCTTGAGTGGGGTACGTTTGGCTTACTTTTTCTTTATGCTCTTTCTCTTTTATTTAGTGGAAAATTTTTAGCTTTTATTATTCTATTTTTCTTTGGTATTGGATTAGTACAAATGGGACTTAATTCGATAAAAATGCCTTTTGTTTTTATTTCTTACTATTTTCTTACTAAATTGGCAAATTTTAATCTCGAAGAACAAATCGAAAAAGGAGAAATTTTAGATGAAAAAGGAAAAGTAATAGATGTGATTGAAGGAGAAACAACCATTAGTACTCGTTTAGCTAAATATTTCTTATTGTTTTATGGAGTTAATTTATTAGAAATAATAATTTTTCCGGATGCAAGAAAAGGGTTTTTGTTGGGAGATTTCATAGTTGTGCCCATCTTTAAAATAATCGGAGGAACTATAATTTTTGGTCTCCTTTACTCTATTTATCACAAAATAAAATTTCACTCATTTTTACCCCAAGATAAAAGATACTTTTTAATAAATACTTGGAGATTAAACTTGGTTTTTGTTGGAGTCACATACGGATTTGTTCTTTTATCAAATATATTTTAATGATGATTAAAAAATATTTATTTTCAATAATTTTATTCTTATTTTTTTTATTAATTTCCTCTATTTCTGTTTACGCTACAAGAGGATGTTGTTCCTGGCATGGTGGAGTTTGTGGTTGTGATACTTCTGTAGGTCGTCAAATATGTTGTGATGGAACTTATAGTCCTTCTTGTACCTGTGCCTATATACCTCAAAATTACAATCCACCACCCAAACCTCAATTTCCTCCAGAAATTAAAGCAAGGTGGTATTTTTATGCTAATGAAGATGGAACTTGGAATATTGAGATGGAAGTTTTAGATAACAATCCAACTAAATACAGCGCTGTAATAAGCAAATGTGCGGGTTGTGACCCCGGTCCTTTAGTTGATTTTTTCTCAAATAAGTTTTATTTCAATAACATAAAACCAGGTAAATGGTATGTAAATGTAAAAAAAGAAATTAATGAGTATTGGTCTAATGTAGTTTATTGGACAATTGATGTACCTGAATGGCAAAAACCAACCCCAACTTATAACCTAACTAACACAAATTATGATTTAGGTGATTTTAACAAAACCGGTTACGATTATGAAAACGAATATATTTCTAAGTTAATAATGGGTATTTTAGGAGCAGTAATTGGTGGTGGATTTATGTATTTTTTTACTAAGAAATTATAAATGAAAAAAAACCTCAAAAAATATTATCAAGCTTGGCGGTTAAGAAAAAAAGGGCTAAAATTAAGAGAAATAGGAGAGATAATGGGATTATCAAAAGAAAGAGTAAGAATTATGGTAAATTATATAAATTTTTATACTAAGAAAAGGAAAAAAATTGTCTAAAATTTTATCAAAAAAATTAAATTAAAATAATGAAAAAAATAATAGTTATTATCCTTTCTATTCTTGGCGTTCTTTTTTTAATAAGCGTTGGCTTAGTAATTTATTGGATTATGTTTACTGATTATAAATATACAGGCGATGATCTATTTAAGGCAGTTAATGAATATAGAGTAAGTAAAAAACTAAAACCAATAGAGTTAGATGTTAACCTTTGTGATAATCTTGTTGAAAGATGGGCTGGTATTAAAGAAGGTAAAAGGCATGAGGGTTTTGACGAATGGCTTAAAAAAGAAAAAATAGATGTCAATCCAAAATATTTTGATATTGCTGAATTATATATTGTAGATGCTAGTACTCCTCAATGGGCTATATCTTGGTGGCAATCTTCTCCTGGACATAGACTTATTTTAGAGAATAAAGATATGAGATATGGTTGTGCTTACGCTGACGATGGGACAGGAGTTTTAATTTTAGCGTCACCTCGTAAATGAAAAGTAACAAAATTATAAAAGATAGTTTATTTAAAAACAAAAAAATAATTTATTCTTTTATTATTTGGCTTTTTTCTATTGGTTTATTTGATGTCATATTTCTTCTTAAAAAAGATAATCAGTCAACAACTAATGCTGAATTTTTATTTTTAGGTATAACTATTATTGCCGGCATCATCTCTTTTTTAGTTTTTATTCTTACTCTTGGAAAAATCTTTTATCAAAAATATCAATCTGTAAAGGCTAGTGTTTTATCTACTTTTTCATTTATATTTTTTATTATTTTTGGTCATGTATTGGTCTATGTTCCTTTTAACATTTTAGGTTTTTATAAAAATCCGCAAATAATAAAGCCGACTCAAGCTTCAAAAAACACTCTTATTTTTTCCGGATTAAAATTAGGTTCAACAGGAGAAGATGTAAAAGTGCTTCAATCTGCT
>JAMWCT010000001.1 GCA_023819525.1 Candidatus Omnitrophota bacterium | reverse complement strand
GATACTTTTTCCATAATTTAAAATTTCTTTTTGTAGGCAGTAATAATCTATTGGTTTTATAAAACTATTTGTCTCTAAATATGCCTTCCCTGGACACCACATACAACTATATATATATCTACATCTTGCACAAAGGCATTTATCTTTATACCTGTTTTCTAAATCTTTTAAAAAATCTATAAGTTTATTGTATAGAGTTTTTAAGTCACATCTTAAAATATTTACTTTAGGTTTTCTTATAAGTTCGCATAGAAAAACATTTCCATAAGGATCAATCTGAATTCCCTCTGTATTCAAAACTGTGCAGGGAAAAAATTTAAAATGTTTCTTAAAATTTTGATTACAACCCAAATTTTTTTTGAAAAACTTCTCTTTATCTATCCTTAACGAGCAAGGAAATTTATTTTTATTTAGTCTTGGATATATTATAGAAGATGGGTAAAATTTTAAATTTAGTTTTTGAAGAAATTTTTTTATTTTTGGAATTTCATCTAAATTATTCTTTATAACTTGGGTCTTTATTTTTAGTGGTAGCCCTTCTTTTTTTAATTTTTTTATTACAGAAAGCACCTTTTCTGAATTTAAATTTTTTTGGATAATTTTTTTAAAAGTTTTGGGATTTATAGAATTTAAAGTAATCTCAATCAAAAAGGGTCTATACTTTTTGAAAAAATCGATTAGTTTTAAGTCTATCCTATAACCATTTGTAAGGATACTTATAAGAAAACCTTTTTCCTTTGAATACTTATAAATTTCTAAAAAATCACTTCTTGTTAATGGATCTCCTCCACTAAAAGTAAGCCATAGGATACCTTCATTATAAAGTTTATCTAAAATAGCTTTTATTTTGTTGGTATCTAATTCTTTTTTCAAATATTTTTCTTTGTTGAAACAAATTGTATAACAGTAATTACAAGAATAATCACACTTATAAGTTAAATCAAATTGAGCAAAAATTATTTTTTTTAGACTTATGCTTTTTATATGAGTTGCAAGACTAAAATTTTTATAAGCTAATTTAAACACTTTTCTTTAAAAAATTTAATTATATCCTTTGTCTTTCTAAATCCTAAAGAGAAACAAACTATATTTTCTAACAAATCGTTTAAAAATAAAAATATATTATTTAACGAAAGCCTATCCCAAAAGACAGGAAAAATAGCCGGATATAGAAGTTTAAATGCATCAAAAAAATTTAACTTTTTTAGAATATTTTTTTTAGCCGGATAGATAAAAAATACTTTTTTTAAAGGCGCTGGATGCATCCTTGATTTTAAATAATCGCTAAAAGCTCCATGCCAAGGGCAACCATATATAAAAAATTGCTTATTTTGTTTTCGCACAATTATCCTATCATCGTTTAAAATTTCTGCATCAGAATATTTATTCCAAAGTTTGGCTAAAGTAGTTTTTCCTACGCCTGATTTTCCTGCAAAGACAAAACCACTGCCATATAAATTTATACCACTTGCATGTAAAAATATCCCTTTTTTTGTTTTTGCAAAATAAACTAAAAAAAGTATTTGTAAAAAATCATAAATTACATCTGTGGCAAACCATATAAATTTATTTTTTTGTGGCAGGACAAAAAATCTCACATTTTTGAAATTTTTTTCAATTTGTGCTAATTGAAATTTACCTTCTACTAAACTTCTAAAAATAAAATAATCTTTTTTTTCTTCCCATTGCCAACATAAAGACTTATCCTGTGGGTGAATTGTTGAAAAACCATCCGGCCTGTAAAAGTCTTGGGGGAACTTTTCTACTATTTGTATCTCTATCTTTATATCCGGTATTGCTTTTTTATAAAAAAAATTACTGAAACGCTCTGGTGCTATGCCTTTGTCGTTCTTTGCATATTCAAATTTACTTTCCAACAAAACTACTGTATCTGCTATTTTTAAATATATTTGTTTGCTCATAATATTTTTTGTAAGCTTGATATGCAAAAAACCTACTTTCCTTATCGCAACTTATAAAGTCCTTATTTTCAAGAAAAGACTTTGCGGGACACCAGTCACAAAAATTTTTTAATTTACATCTAAAACATTTAAATCTATCATCTATTTTAATTAAATTTAAAAAATCTTCCAATCTTTGCCAGGCTCTTTTAAAATTTTTTTTACAACTATATAAAGGGGCATCTATGCCAACACATATTTTAATTTTACCAGCCGGATTAATGGCGCATTGTAAAAATCCTGCTTTACAACTAAATATATCTATAGCCTTAAATTTTTTAACTGAAACTTTTTTCTCTAAATATAAATCTAAATCTAGGTCTTCAATCTTATATATACTAAATCTATAAGGACGGTTATCTCCATTTAAACAAAGGCTTAGTCTATCGTCTAATCTTAAAAAAACCCCCATACTTTTAGCAAATTTTTTTATATTTTCTATTTGGTTAAAATTATATTTTGTTATACAAGTTTTAAATCCCAAAGGAATTTTACTTTTTAAAAAATAAATAGCATCTAAAACTTTATTAAAACGTAAACTTTTTGTAACTTTTCTAAAAATAGCTTCTTTTAGACTAATAATATTTATATCAATCTTATTTATGCCCAAATCAATGATTTTTTTTGCAACTTTTTTGTTAATTAAAGAAGCATTTGTATTTATAGTTATAAAAAATCCTAACCTTTTAGAAAATTCTAATATCTCTAAAAAATCATTTCTTAAAAAAGGTTCACCCCCAC
Organism: Candidatus Omnitrophota bacterium; assembly: GCA_023819525.1. Lineage (GTDB taxonomy): Bacteria > Omnitrophota > Gorgyraeia > Duberdicusellales > 4484-171 > JAMWCT01. The sequence continues at coordinate 35,133 of JAMWCT010000001.1, read as the reverse complement.
TAAAACCTAAATAAAAACACCCTTCTTTTGCTAAATCTTTTAATATAGAAAAAACCTCTTTTTTATTTAATTCTTTAATGTTTCGATAGCTTTTTGGCAAATAGCAATATTGACAGCTAAAATTACATCTATATGTGATCTCAAACATAACTCTCAAAGGAATTCTTCTTTTTATTGCCTCTTTATGCAATTTATAAAAAAAATCACTTTGAGCTTTTATCTGCATCTTTTTGTTTCTTTATAAAAATATTTTGCCCAAGCGCAAAAATAATCTAAATTGCTTTTACCTTCAAGTTCTTGCCTTATAGGACACCAAAAACAGGTTTTATTAAATTTGCAATTAAAATAACAAGAATTTTTATATTCGTGAAAATAATTTTCTAAATTTTTTAGAAGTTCTCTGTGAGTTAAATTAATAGGTTTTTCTTTTATATCTTGACTGAATTTAGTAGAAAATATACAAAATTTTAATTTTCCTGTAGGCGAGATAACAAAATTTTGTAGTGGGAAAGTGCAGAAAAATTTATTTTTTAAATTAATTTTTGGCAAATTTCTTTTCAGTTCTTTTTTCCAATCTCGCCATAAATCCCTATCTTTTTTTAAAATATTCTCTATTTGAGTAAAATTTAATCTATATTTTATTGGTGTTTTCTCTCCATCAATTTTAGGATAAATATAAAAATCGTAACCAAATAGATAGCCTTTCTTTGGTTTTCCTAAAACAGAAAACACATAGTTTTTAATCTTTATTAACTCATCTTTATTTAAATTCAAAACAGTAGTTTTAACTTTAACTGGTATATTTTTTTCCTTTAAAAATTTGATATTTTCTAAAACTTTTTTTACTTTAAAATTAGTCTGTGTGATTTTTTGATAAATCTTTTGGCTTATTGCATTTAAAGTTATCTCAATTACATATGGAGGTGCTTTTGCTAAAACACCTATATTTTTTTTATTAAAAAGCGTTCCATTAGTTAATACACTTATCAAAAAACCTTTTTGCTTTGCATATAAATATAGTTCTAAAAAATCCTCTCTTAAAAAAGGTTCTCCACCACTAAATGTAAGGAAAAAAATATTTAAATCCTTTAACTGAGCAATTATTTTTTTAAATTGATTAGTACTAATTTCATTAGAATTTTTTAAACAATAACAATAAACGCAATCTAGGTTACAACGATATGTAATCTCAAGGTGGGCTTGGTTTATAAAAAGATTATTGTCTAATTTTTTAAAAAAATTATAAAACTCATCTGGCATTTAAAAATTAACTCCAGCTTCTGCTGGTTGTTGTGGTTGCATATCTAGGATATCCTCTTACAGTTCCTCTTCCACAAACCCGAGTGCTTGAACGAGTACCACTAGTAGCTATAACTCTTCCTGAGCGATAACAACTGCAGATTAAAACTGCTTGTTCTGGATTTAATTTGATTTTGGTAATTTTTGGATTAAATTTTGGTTTCATATGATTTTTTTATTGCTTTTATTTCTAGAAGTTCTTTTATTAACTTTTCAAAATTATTATCTAAATCTATAGAAGAAAATTTTTTTAAGAGTTCTTTTTTTATTTGCGAAATCGTTCTTTTTCCATCTAAAAGTTGCCAAAAAACTTTAGCAGGTTTATTTAAAGTATAAATACAGTTTAGTTCTTTTGTATCCTTATATATAGGAACCAAGACTAATTCATTGACAATCTCTCTTGCTACAAAATTAGGATTTTTTTTATAGATTATCTCCTGCATATTTAAATTTTTTTAAAATTTCTCTTACATATTTTATCTTTTTTAATTTTTTGTTTTTTATAAAGATTATTCTTTGATTTATAAAATTTATTATATCATATTTGTTTTTCTTTAGGAAGGTTAAAATTTTTGCTAAATAAAATAAACCATCAACCTCCAAGCCTAACTTTACAGCATCTTTTAAGTAAATGGTTGCTTTTAGAAATTTTTTTTCTAAAATGAGCAGTCTTGCAAGATAAAAATAAGCCTCTGGTTCAGTTGATTCGCTTTTGATAAATTTTAAAAAAAATTTTTTAGATACTCTAAAATTTTTTAACCTAAATTCTAATTTAGCCAAAAGAAATATTGCTTTTCTGTAGATAGAAAAAAATCTTTGAATTTTTGAAAAATAATAAGCTTTATAAAGATTTTTTTTGGCTTCTTTTAATTTTTTCTTATGAAAATATATAAATCCTAAACCTAAAAGAGCCGCTGGGTTAGTTTTGTCTACAGATAAAATATTTTCAAATTCTTTTTTAGCTAAATTAAATTTTTTTATTTTCAAATAAAGAAAACCAAAGTTATTATCTTTAAATCTATAAGCTTTATCTAATTTGACTGCTTGCCAATAGTAAAAACTTTTTTTTGTTTCTTTAAATGCGAAAAAATTTATATGCGCTTTAAAACTTTTTAAAAATCTATTTTTGAATTTTTGAGGTGAAAAATAAAATGCCAGTTCACTAGCTATATACCTAAACTCTATTGGAGTAAAACCATCGTTAGTAGAATAAGAAATAGTAATGATTTTAGAGTTTTTTACTTTTTCTTTTAAGAGGGTTGCTACTTCTTTTGGCTGTATCCAAAGTTTTCTTTTTGCGATATCAGTTACATTGTCTGTTTTTTTTAAATTATTAATTACAAAAAAATCTATATCTATATCTAATATAACCTCATCTTTAAATTTAGGTAGGTCATAAAGTGTGCAAATGTAAAAAACCTGCTCTGCAAAATTTACTTTCAAAATTTTATTTTTTAATTTAAAAATTGGTTTTTCTGCTAATCGAGAATCTTTTTTTAAATAAAAGAAAAATTTTTTTATTAAGCTTATATCTTTATATAAATTTTTTGAAGGAACCACCCACCAGATATTTTTTATTATATTTTCTTTTTGTGCTGGATATAGGTAATTTCCTATATTTGTTTGTTCTCCTAAATTCTTTTGGTATTGAAAGTATAGAAGTGTGTTTTCTAATTCTTCTTTTAGTTGTTTTATTGTTTTTGAATCTCTTAAAATCTGTTCTATAGGTTTTGCCAGAAAAACTTGCCAGTCAAGATGTGCATCTATGTGCAAAACATCTAAATTTTTAATTTTTTTCTTTCTCCATATTCTTAAAACTTGATGGTGCTCTTCAACTATATAAATGCTATTCATTTTTTTTAAAAAAATTAAGAAATATTACTAAAATTGGGGTAAAGAAAAAAAATAATAAACTTTTGAGATACCAAAAAAAATTATTTAAAAATATACGTTTTTTAAAATCTATAACCATTACCACTTTTCCTAAAATATTTTCTATATTTAATTTTTCTATTCTAAAAAGTTCAGTATCAGACTTAGAATAAAAAAAATGATTTTTTTTAAAAATTAAACGGTGACAGATAATCTTATCGCCCTCTTTGAAAACAACAAGTTCACCAAAAAAAATTTTTTTTGTTGGCTTAACTAAAATATAACTTCCCTCCCTTATTAATGGATACATGCTTGAGCCTGTAAGTTTAAAGAGCAGTTTCTCGGCCATATTTTGGAGTTTTTTTTAAAAATTTTTCTTTTAGAAGATAATTTAAAAAATCAATTTGCTCTTTTGCTAAATGGTGAAAATTTTTATTCTCCAGTAGCTTCAACATATTCTTCCTTATTCTATCCATAACTATAAATTTTTTAGATTTTGTATCAAAAAGACAATACAATTTAATTGATTCTTCAAGCAACTTAAAACGAATTATTTTTTCTTCTATATAATTAGGTATTTTAATAGATTCTAAAGGACCTAAATTGTAAGTTTTTTCTTTATTGATAAGTTTTTCATAAAGTAACCAAAGTAGATAAGCTTCTTTTCTTGTCAGGCCTTCTCTATTTCTAAAAGGTATAAAAAAACTAAATGGGTATTTTTGCTTATATTCTATTTGATATTTTTCTGGTTGACAAAATATATGATTTTGAGGGGTAAGATAATAAAGATTGAAACTAACATTAAAGATGTATTTTTTATTTTTTACCAAAAACTCTATTGTATTTAAACCTTCTTGAAAGCCTTCTTTTGGAAGTCCTAACATTGTTTGCAGGTCTACTAAAATACCTGCTTTTTTGCAATCTCTAATTACTTTTTTAACTATTTCTAATTTTGTTCCTTTAGAAAGAAGATTATACAATCTATCATTTGCTGTTTCAAAGCCAAAATTTATATGTGTAAGTCCTGCCCTAAAAGCAGCTTTAAAAATTTCATACTTAAAACCACTATCTGGTCTAGCCATACACCACCATTTTATCTTTATTCGGTTTTTTAGTAGTTCTTTTGAAACCTCAAGCATTTGACGCGGCGAAAGCGCTGGATCGCTAAAAAGAAGATTTGTTGCTTTATACTTTTTCTTTAATTTTTTTATATCATTTGAAACTAAATATGCTGCTTTTTTTCTATAAGTTGGTTTAGGTAAAGGTAAATCTACGCAATATGCACATCTTGCCCAATAACAACCTCTTGAGGTTTCATAAGTTAATGTTATAGTTTTAAAGTCATTTGCGTCGTATTCTTTCAAAGGCAGGCCATCAAAATCTGGAGTTGGCAATTTATTTAGGTCTTCTTCAGTATGGTTATAGGTAAAATCTTCTTTTGTCTCTTTAAATATTAAATTTTTAATATAATACTTTCTTTTTTGCTTTAACATACAGCAAAGTCTATAAAGAGGGGTTTCTCCTTCAAAGACAACTAAACTATCAAAACAGGAAAAAAATTTTTTTCTTTTAAGTAAAGCCTTCCTATATAAAGTCACCCATTGTCCACCAAAAGTTATATGTATATGCGGTAAGTTCTTTTTAATTAAAAAACCTAAGGTTAAAGATGCAATTACCTGTGAAGGGGAGATAACAGATATTCCACATAAATTAATTTTTTCTTTATCCAAAAAATCTAAAATTTTTTCTTGTTGGTAAAATTGATAAAAAGTATTTTCTTTGATATCAGAAAGATAATAAAAAAGATATTCAGAAGAAAGTAGTCTTTCGGTAAAATAAAAGGAACTATTTGAATTGTTTTCATAAGGTAAAAATGGAAAAATTCTATCAGTATTTCTTGGTAAAAAATCAGAATAATATCTATCTTTTAATTTTTTATGAAAGAAATTAAAGAGAATTTGCTTTAAAATTTTCTTTTTTTGATGGGTATCTAAAAAATCTGCTTCAATTTTATTTAAAAGAAATTTTCTATAAAGTATGTTTAAATCCATTTGTAGGGTATCTATTTTTTTTGCTTTCAAAAAACCGCAAAGCGAAGCTGTCCCAAGAGGTGGGTAACTATATTCGTAATCTGGCGGGATACATAGAAGAACCTTAAACATTTTATTTTCAAGGCTTTTTTTCTCTTGGCAGACGGTCAAAGGAATGCCATTTTGAATAAACCATACTACCACCTGAAAGCGGCTCAAGGATCTGATTTATAACATAGTTTAGGTTTGAAATAAAGGTTTTTGGAACAAAGACTATATCTTCTGATTGAAGCACAACATTATCAGTTAGGTCTCCTTTTAATACATTTGCTATATTTAGTCGTCTAACTTCTGGATTTAAAAATCCACCTCTTATTAAAATCACACTTGATTTTACCGCGTCAAGAGTAAAATCCCCGGCCATTCCGATTAATTCTAAAACCGTCTTTGTTCCATCAACATGGTATACCCCTGGCCAAGTAACTTCACCTAATAAAACAACCCTGCTTCCTCCAATTTTTCTCAAAGTTATTGAAACTTCTGGTCTACGTATATATTCTTTCAATTTTTCGGTAAGTAGTTTGTCTAATTGAGGTATTGTTAAACCAGATATCTTTAAATCTCCAATTAAAGGAAAAGATGCATATCCATCTGGTCTTACAATTATCTCTTGATTTAAATCTTCATTTTGCCAGACAGAAATATATAAAATATCGCCTTCGCCAATAGTATATAAGGTTGTTTTTTCTTTTTTACTGCTTGCCTGATTTTTATCTTTTAGGTTAATCTTATATTCATCGATAAGCCTTAAAGTTTCCAGATATTCTTTCTCAGCTTTTTGGTATTCGCCACGCTGATAATAATAATTTGCTTTTTTGTATGTTATTTTTATTTTTTCTATAAGGTTTTCTGAGAAGGCAGGATGTAGAAAAAAGAAAAAAAATAACAAAAAATTTATCCAAAACATAATCTAAAAAGCTATAATTTCTCTTAATTTTTCCTCAACTTTATTTTTTAACTCTTCTACTTTAGTTTTTTTGGTAACTTTTGGACTTAATTGTTGTTTTATTTTAATGGTTTTCTCCTTATCTTTTAAAATATTATCTATTTTTACATTTAACTCATCTATCTGTTGCCTTAATTGATAATTTTGCGAGTTTAAATCTAAATTTTCTTTGGAAACTACTATATATTTTTGGTTTAAATGCTCAAATTGTTCCTTTAAATTGGAAACTGCTTTTTCTTTTAAAGAAACTTCTTGCTTAAGTAATTTGGCTTCCTCAATTAATTTATTTATCTGCGCTTCTTTTTCGACTTTAATTTCTTCAAAATTTTTTTGCAAATTAGAAAATTTTTCTTGTAGACTATTGTGGTTTACCAAAAGTTGATTATATTTGTTTTGTATGTCTTTCATTTTATCATTAAGCGTGTATTTTTCTTCTTCTAAGGAAGTTTTTTGATTTTGAAGCTCTCCTATTCTTGCCTCTTTTTCTTTTATCTCTTCTGTAAACTGTAACAATTGATTATTTGTTGTTAGATTAAGTTGCTTTTGGTTCTCTAATTCATTTTTTAAATTGTTTAATTCTCTTTGTGTAGATAGCAATTTGGCGGTAGTTTCCTCTAGTTGTTTTTGTGTTTCAAGTTTATAGTTTAAATATTGACTTTGAAGTTGGTTTTTTTCTTCTTCTAAATTTTTTAACTTATCATTTAATATATTATACTCAGTTGAAACTTTATTATAAAGTTTTTGCAAATCCTGAAATTCTTTAATTTGTTTTTTAACCGTGCTTTTTAAAGCTTCATTTTCGCTTTCTGTAGCTTGCAACATTTGATCTTTTTCGCTTAGTGTGGCTGATATAGAATTAATCGTTTCCTGCATTTTTAAATTTTGCTGTTTTTGCATATATTTTTGCTTTAATAATTCGGTTAATTCTAATTTTTTTGTAGATAATTCTTCCTGTAAAGACAAAAGTGATTTTTTTAAATTAGAGTTTTCTTCTATTAATTCATTTATTTTTTCTTCGTAATTTACTTTTACTGTATTAAGATTATTTATTTGAGCATTCTTTGTAGTTATTAAATTGTCTTTTTCTAACAAAAGATTGTTTAAGTAAACAACTCTTTCTTTAAGTTTTTTTTCTACAGCCTCTTTATTATTTATATTTTCTTTTAGCAAATTTACAGTTTTATTTAAAGCTGAATTTTCATTTTGAAATTTTTCAATTTCCTCTTTTAGAACTAAATTCTCTTCAGCCAATCTTCTATTATCTATTTCATAATTGGTTAATTTTTCTTTTAGTTTCTTAATCTCTTGATCTATTAAAACTTTATCTTTTAAGAGCTGATTAAGTTCTTTCTCCGCTAATGATTTATTTTGATTGATTTTTTCTATTTCTTTTTGTTTATCTTTTATCTCTTGAATTAGACTTTTATTTTTTTTCTCTAATTGATATATTTTATCCTGTAAAACATTTATTTTAAATTGTGCACTTTCAAATATTTTTTTCGCTAAATTAAGCGCGTCGTTTTCTCTGGTAGTCTTTTCAAAATATTTAGAATATTGCAAAAAATCTGAATCAAATTTTTCTTTATAGATAAGTGTGGTTAAATAATATGAGATAACAAAAACTAAAAAAAGAATACTTATTGAAACAAAAAAAACCTTTTTATTGGCCATTTTGAGTTAAAATTTTCTCAATATAAAAATGGGTATCTTTGGCTAAATTAATAATCTTTGGCTCTGTAATTTGGATCTTATTTTGAGTAGATATTTTTTTTACTATCGGCCTTAAAGGATTTTTAAAATTTGTTGCTATTACAATTGCTTCTTCTTTTGTATTAAGAAGTACGAGTGTATTTGGTGGATAAAAACCAACCCTTTCAATTAATGCCTTTTTTATTTTATTATTCACAAAACCTTTATCTTCTATAATTATTTTCATTGCTTTAAGTGGATTAAATTTTTCCCGATAATTTCTTTTATGAACCAAACTCTCATATACTTGGACAATATTTACTATTTGAGCTTCTGGTATTGGTTCATCTATCCCTAAAGGATAACCGCTTTTATCTATCCTTTCAAAACTCTGCTCAACAATTTTAATTGTAGTTGAATCAAATTCTTTTTCAAATTCTTTTAAAATTTTACTGCCCACCAAAGGATGTGTCTTTATTTTTTCACTTTTTGCTTGCTCTAATTGAGAATCTTCTAAGGTTATGTCTAAAATTGTAGTTAAACCTATTTTATGCAAAAAAGCTCCTAAACCTAAATAAAAAAGCCTTTCGTTATCATACTTTAAAGTTTTAGCGACTTCTAAACTTAAAATAGAAGTATTTGCTATATGATAGACTAAATAGGTAGAGTCTTCTGGATAGTCTTTAAAAAATACTTTTAAAAAATCATCTTCCAAATTTTTAAATTCTACAAGCATATTGATACAGTTTTTTAATTTATTTATTAAATCTAAATTAAGGGCATTCGGTTTGTAAATTTTAAGCGCTAAATCTATCAGGTTGGTAGTTATATTAATTACTTGCAAAGAAACACTTTCTTGATCGCCTTCAGAATAAGAGACAGGTGCATCGGTTGTTTTAGAAATTAAGTCTTTTGCTTTTTCTTTGTTTTCAATTTTATTTTTTTTATGTTTATCAAAAATATCGGAAATTTTAATCATATATTTATTTTCCAAAATATAAACCCTGCTGTTTTTCTAATAAAGATGGTGTTGGTTTTATATCTTCAGCCACTTTTAAAATTACATCTCTAGTAATTTCCTTTAAATTCTCTCCATAACCAACAAGTAATGCTAAATCGCATATAGTATTAATTTGTCTTGGAATACCGGCTGAAAAAAAATAGATATCTTTAAAGGCATCTTCGGTGAAAGGCTGTATTGTTGCGCCTGCAACTGAAAGTCTATGTAAAATGTACTCTTTTGTCTCTACTTCATTTAAGGCATTTAAATGATAGCGTATAGAAAGTCGCTGAAGTAATTGTGGTAATTTTGCAATTTTTACTTTTAATTCAGGTTGGCCTAAAATAACTAAAGTAAGCAAAAATGCATTATTTAATTGAAAATTTAATAATAATCTTAACTCTTCAAAAACTTCCTCATTTATAATTGCTTGAGCTTCGTCTATAACTATTACCGTGTGCCTATTTGAGCGATAAATAGAATAAAATATATTGTATAAAGATGAAAGTATTTCTGCTTTAGAAGTTGACTGGTTTTGCTCTGATAACTGTATAAGTATTGTCCGCAACAAATCTGTCGCATCTAATCTTGGATTAAAAATAACTACATACTGATAAATATGTTCTTGGGCTAATTCTTCTAAAAGAATTCTACTTAATAAGGTCTTGCCACTGCCATACTCTCCTGTTAAAAGTGCAGCACCTTTTCTTTCTCTCACCGCATATAGAAGTCTTGAGATTGCTTCTTTATGCAAAGAAGAATAGTAAATATATTTTGGATCAGGCGTATTTTCGAAAGGTTTCTCTTTTAAATTCCAGTATAATTCATACATACAGAAATCATTATACTTTAGTTTGCATTTTATTGTCAAGTAGAAAGAAAAATTAAGTACGGAAAAAGGTAAACGCCAGACTAATGAAGGTTTTAAAATATTGTGATTCTTGATTTAATAAGTAACCTTCTGCTTACACTGAAGCTTTAGAGAAGACTGGTCTATTACATCAAACTATTCCTGCAGGTGCTCACAGATTCCGGTCTAAATTGAAACTATGCATAATTTGATAGAATTGGAATTCTATGAAATAGAAGAATTCTCTGATAGAAGAGATTTTATGGAAAAGACCTAATTCCTACATAAGACACATTGGCTGCAAGCTAAAGAAAAACAACCAAACTTACCAGAAGAAGCACTTATGTTGCCAACAGTTGATTTAGATACTTTACTTAATAAAAAATTTAGCTTTTCGGCCAAAGGGAAGTACGATGTCTCCTCCATTCCCTCTTCTTTACTTTAGGTGCTTAAGTCTTTTGATTTCCTCTTCTATTGCTAAAATTCTATTTTCTATTTTTTTAAGTTCCTCTTCGTATAATTTTAATATTTCTTTGTTATGCGTAGTGTATGGATTAGACAAAATGCGTTTTTTTACATATCTTTTGCTTTCTAATTTTTCTTTCTCTCTTCTTAACTTACTAATTTTTTTTGCTACATCTATATCTTTTTTAGCATCAGTGGTTAAATCTTTTAAATTAAAAGAAAAATTTCTATCTATAGGCCGCGCACTTTCTTTATCATAAATAATTTTTGACTTGTTGATCAATTGCTCTTTTTTTTGTAAAAAATAATCAAAATTTCCAGCTATTTTTTTTATGCGTTCGAGGTTTGGATAATCTAAAGGCAGATTTACATAATATACAACATTTGCAATTGACCTAATAAAATAAATGTTATGACTAATAAACACAATAGTTCCTTCATAGTTTTGTAAGGCTTTAATTAATGCATCTGTTGCATCTATATCTAAGTGAGTTGTTGGTTCATCAAGGAGTAATAAATTTGGAGGATTTATAAGTAACTTTGCTAAAACAAGTCTACTCTTTTCACCACCAGAAAGTACACTTATTTTTTTATATACATCATTTCCTCTAAAGAAAAAAATACCAAGTATATTTCTTGCTAACTGCTCCGAAACCAAGCCGTTTAGCGTAATCTCCTCAAGCACTGTATTATTAGGATTTAAATTCTCTTGATGGCTTTGAGAAAAATAACCTATACTGACATTGTAGCCAACAATACGTTTTCCTTCATCTATATCAGTGACACCTGCAAGAATTTTTAAAAGAGTAGATTTACCAGCACCATTCTCTCCTACTAAAACAGCTTTCTCTCCTCTTAGAACCTCGAAGTTCAAATTTTTATAGACAAGATTGTTTTGATAAGATTTAGAAACACCTTTAAGCTCTAAAACGACATAACCACTTCTTTTTGGTTTAAGAAACTCAAAGTTTTTAATGCTTTCTTTTATATCTTGTGGGACAACAATGGGTTTTATTTTTTCAAGAAGTCTTTTTTTTGCTCTTACTTGTGAAGCTTTATTTGGATGGGCAGAAAATCTTTCAATAAATCTTTGTAATTGTTTTATCTTTTTTTCCTGTTCATTTGCCTGTCGCAAAAGGTAATTTTTACGTTCTGCACGAATTTTTAAATATTGCTGGTAATTTCCTTTAAATTTTATAAGTTTAGCATCTTCTAAAATTAAAGTAATATTAGTGACCTCATCAAGAAAATCCCTATCATGTGAGATTATTATATAAGTTCCTTTAAATCCCTTTAGGAAATCTTTAAGCCAAAGGGTAGCATTTAAATCTAAATAATTTGTTGGCTCATCTAATAATAAAATATCATATTCATTTAAAAGCAATTTTGCTAACAATACTCGCATCCTAAAGCCACTACTTAATTGATTAACAATTTTAAAAAAATCAGTTTCTTTAAAACCCAAACCAGCCAAGATTTTTTTTGCTTTATGCTCTATTACAAAATACCCTACCTCTTCTAATTTACTAATTATTTGGGCATATTTAGTTGTGGCTATACTTTCTTCCAGTTCAAGTTTTTCTTTTTCTTCTAATAATTTTTTAAAAATCTCATTTTCTTCAATCACTTCTCTTATTACTGTTGTAGAAGAAGAAAAATAAGTCTCTTGGGGAAGATGGCCTATGCGAAGATTTTTTCTAAAAAGAATTTGTCCAGAAGGATTTTCTATTTCTTTTACAATCAGAGAAAAAAGAGTAGATTTACCTGCACCATTTGGACCAATAAAACCTATTTTTTCACCTTTATTTATAGATAAATTTATATTGTCAAAAAGAATTTTATCACCGTAGGATTTAGAAAGTTCGTGTATGGTAAGCATCTGGATAATGTAAAAAATTTAAAATGTCAGTTCCTTATCGCGTATAAGCAAAAGAATGCTTGAGTGCGGAATGACAACGTAATGCTTTTTTTCAAATTCAATCTCAACTGCCTGATCTTTTAGAAAAATGCAATAATCTCCTTCTTTAGCCTGTAAAGGGAAATATTTGCTTTTTGAATTTTTAACCCACGGTTCTTGATCAAGTATACTGGGATCAGGCACGGGGTATCCTGGACCGGTTTTTATAATCTTACCACTCTGAATTTTTTCTTTTTCTTTTACATTTTGAGGTAGATAAAGTCCTGCATCTGTTTTCCCTTCGCCTTCATCTGGCTCAATTAACACCTTATCTCCAATAAGAATAATTTCTTTGTTCATATCTATCTAAAAGATAACATTAATTTTAAATTTTTGTCAAGACAAATTTTAAGTTAACTTTTTAATTTACTTTCAATTTTAGCCCAGCTATCTTTTAAAGTAACTATGCGGTTAAAGATTAAATTTCCTGTATCTTCACAAATACCATCAACAATAAAATATCCTAATCTTTCAAATTGATATCTATCACCAACTTTTGCATTTTTTAAACTGCTTTCTACTTTGCAATTTATAAAAATTTCTTTTGAGCGTGAATTTAAATTTTTTAAAAAATCTTCATCTTCTTGTGGATTGCGTTTTGTAAATAATGTATCATACAAATTTACAGTAGCATCTATTGAGTGTTTTGCTGATACCCAATGAATTGTTCCTTTAACCTTTCTCCCATTGGCAGCCCCACCACCTTTAGTAGCCGGATCGTATATACAATGTATCTCTTTTATCCTTCCGTCATTATCCTTTACCACAGAAGTGCAAGTTACAAAATAGGCGTATTTTAATCTAACTTCTCTTTTTGGTGCTAACCTAAAAAATTCTTTTGGTGGATTTTCTCTAAAATCATCTTCTTCAATATATAACTCATTAGAAAATGGTATTTTTCGCACTCCACTACTTAAATCTTCAGGGTTATTTATAGCATCAAGTTCTTCAACTAAATTAGCAGGGTAATTATCTATGATTAATTTTATTGGTTTTAATACAGCCATAACCCTCTGTGCAGTCTTATTTAATTCTTCTCTGATACAATTTTCTAAAACCGCTAAATCCACTATGCTTTCTGTTTTTGATACACCAATTATTTCGCAAAATTTTCTTAAAGATTCCGGTGTGTAACCTCTTCGTCTCAGTCCTGCTATAGTTGGTAGTCTTGGGTCGTCCCACCCATCTACATATTTTTTTTGAACAAGTTCTATAAGCAAACGTTTACTTAAAACGGTATGGCTTAAATTAAGACGCGCAAATTCAATTTGTTGCGGATGGTGGATTTCTAATTCATTTAAAAACCAATCGTATAGAAGACGATGATTTTCAAATTCTAAAGTGCATATTGAATGTGTTATTCCCTCAATAGCATCTTCTATTGGGTGTGCCCAGTCATACGTTGGATATATGCACCATTTATCTTTAGTTCTATGATGGCTAGCGTATATTATCCGATACATTACAGGATCTCTCATGTTAAGATTTGGATGAGCCATATCAATTTTCGCACGCAGCGTTTTAGAACCAGCGGCAAATTCACCTTTTCGCATCCTCCAAAACAAATCTAAATTCTCCACCACAGATCTATTTCTATAAGGGCTCTCTATTCCGGCTTCAGTTAAAGTTCCCCTTGTTTTACTTATCTCTTCTGGACTTAAATCGCACACATAGGCTTTACCTTTTTTTATAAGTTTTATGGCATATTCAAACATTTTTTCAAAATAATCTGAGGCATAATAAATCCTATCCTCCCAATCAACACCAAGCCATGAAACATCTTTAATTATAGCGTCAACGTATTCCTGTTCTTCTTTGCAAGGATTTGTATCGTCAAATCTAAGATTAAATTTACCACCATATTTTTTCGCTATTGAATAATTTAAAAAAATTGCTTTTACATGCCCGATATGTAAATATCCATTTGGCTCAGGTGGAAAACGCGTATGGACTTTACCACCAAAACGGCCGGTTAAATTATCTTGATCAATAATTTCAGTTATAAAATTTGGTTTCATCTTGACTTTGCGAAAAAACTTTCAATAGTTTTAATAATATAATCTATTTCTTCAGCCTCCAAGAAAGGGTGTGTTGGCAAAGATATTACTGATAAGGTAACCTCATCAGTTATTTTAAGTTCATCAGTTAATTTTGCGCACTTAAATGCTTTCATTTTGTGTAAACCAACAGGGTAATAAACTCTTGCTTGTATACCTTTTCGGTTTAAAAAATTTAGTAGTTTGTCTCGCAAATTTTTATTAATTTTTATAGTGTAAAGATGGTATACATGTTCGCAATCTTTTGGTTGTTTTGGTATAGTAATACCTTTTATTGCCCCTAAAGCTTGGTTGTATTTATTTGCAACATTTTTGCGTAAACTATTAAACTTTTCTACAAACTTTAATTTTGCTAAAAGTATAGCAGCCTGAATAGAATCCAACCTTGAATTATAACCTATATAATCTGCAATATATTGTTTTGCCTGTCCGTGATTTCTTAAAATTTTAGCAGATTCTACTACTTTAAAATCATCTGTTGCAACTAAACCACCATCACCATAACAACCTAAATTTTTAGTTGGAAAAAAACTAAAAGCAGCTACATCTCCAAAACTTCCAACGGGTCTTTTTTTAAATTTTGCACCAAAGGCTTGCGCTACATCCTCAACGACAAATAAACCATTTTCTTTAGCAATTTTTTTAATCTCATCCATTGCAGAAGGTAAACCAAAAATGTGCACAGGTAAAATTCCAATGGTATTTTTTGTAATGGCATTTTTAATCTTTTTTGGATCAATATTAAATGTATCAGGCTCAATATCAACAAAAACAATTTTTGCACCTGCCCTTAAAATCGCCTCAGCTGTTGCGATAAAAGTAAATGGTGTTGTAATAATTTGGTCAGCCTCGTCAAAAAACTCTTTACCCTTTAACTTTAATGCTAATGCTTGTAATGAAATAGTTAATGCATCTGTTCCAGAAGCAACACCAACAGTATACTTTAAATTTAAATATTTTGATATAGCCTCTTCAAGCTCTTCTACCTTATCTCCCAAAATCCACTGTTGTGAACATAGACAATCATTTATTTGTTGATTAATTTCTTTTTTTAAAAAATTATATTCTCTTTTTAAATCTATAAGAAAAATTTTAGTTGTTTTTGCCATTTTTAAACCATTCACCAACTTCATTTATCAAAGCGTTAAATCCAAAACCAAAAGCAAAAGATATACAGAACAATTTAAAAACTGCTAAATAGTCAACCTCTGTCTTTATCTGTAAAGGGTACTGAGGAAAAATTATAAAAGAAAAAATCAGAGAAAGAAAAAAAGCACCAACAGCTTGATAAAAAAACTTTATTTTAAAATGCTTTATTTTTCCTTGATAAAGTTTTCTAAAAAAGGGCAGTAACGTTCTAGATAGAACTCCAAAAAATAAGCCAAAAATTTGGACAAATATTGATAGCATAAGTTTATCTTTTTATATATAACATATAAAGAATTAATAATACTATTAGACTAAATAAAGTGATACTATTTGCCAAAATAATTATTAAGTTTTTTAGGTGTAAACCATACACTATCCACAAAGAAACTCCACCAGATAACTGTAGAAGCATTATAGGACTAACATCTTTAACAGATTTTGTCCTTAAGACTTTAAATATTTGGGGGAAAAATGAAAACATCGTTAAAGATGCGGCGGCTATACCAATAAGTTCCCAAAACATAATATCATTTTACCTTACTTCCAACTTCAATTGTTTTATCTGGAGAAATTATACTTACATCTTCAGCTGACGAGGCGGCAAGAAGCATACCTTCAGAAATATATCCTCTAATTTCTTTTGGTTCTAAATTGGTAACTACAACTATTAATTTATCTTTAAGTTCATCTTCGTTATAATATGGTCTAATTCCTGCTACAAGCTGAATAATTTTGTTGCCTATATCTACTTTTAAAAGATAAAGTTTATCTGCATTTGGATGCGGATTTATCTCGACAATTTTTCCTATGCGTAGCTCTAATTTCAAAAAATCTTGGTATGTAGCCATAATAAAGCCTCCTTAAATTTTAGAAATGTTAAGCACAACTTGAACAATTTCCACCGGAACAGCCACTACATTTGCTCGAAGATGAATTTGCTTCCAAAGAGCCACCCCCCTTACTTACAATTCCAAAAACAGAAAATTGCCTTTCTAAATTAGTATCATTACAGTAAGGACAACTAATCTTATGCTCAACTGTTCTAATTAAAATGTCAAATTTTTTTTTGCAATTTTTGCAAAAATAAGTATGTATTGGCATAAATGACCTTTTTTATAATAATTTTAATTATATCAAAAGTTTAAATTTTTACTAAAAATTTTTTAAACAGATAAAAAAATGTTGCAAAATAAGACCGAATCTGTAAGATGTTATTGTTATGATTAAAGATAAAGATTTGGTTTTTTTATATAAAGACGAAAATAGAAACTTTTTGGTCAAAGTCGGTATAGGACAATTCCATACAGATCTAGGTTATATAGAGTTAAAAGATATTATAGGTAAAGAATTTGGTGAGGGCATTACAACAAATTTAGGAGAAGTTTTTTATATTTTAAAACCTTATCTTTATGAAAAAGTAATGAAAATAAAAAGGCAAACTCAAATTCTATACCCAAAAGATATAGGTTTAATTTTGCTAAATGCTAATATTTTTCCCGGAGCGAAAGTAATTGAGTGTGGTAGTGGTAGCGGTGCACTTACGACAGTTTTAGCAAATTTTGTAAGACCAACGGGTAAAGTTTATAGTTATGAAAAAAATATAAATTTTTTAGAAAATGCTAAAAAGAATGTCGAGCGTTATGGATTGGCAGAATATGTAGAATTTAAATTAAAAGAAGTAATTGATAAGTTTGATGAAAAGGAAGTTGATTTTGTTATGATTGACATTGGAAGTCCTTGGGAATTAATTAGCGCGGCTTATGATGCACTTAAAGGCGGGGCGCGCTTAGCTACAATTTGTCCTACTTTTGAGCAACTTACTAAAACTGTTTTTGCTTTAGAAGAAAAAGGATTTACTAATATCGAAAGTTCAGAGGTGTTAGTGCGAAAAATTTTAGTTAGAAGAGGAAAGACTAGACCACAACAACGTATGCCCTCACATACTGGTTGGATTGTTTTTGCTTCCAAGATAATAAAACCTATTTAGTCTTTCGTTTTTTGTGAGTAGATAGGCCGTGTTTGTAAATCTTGCTAAAACAAAATGTTGCTAAAGTTAAAATCATCACCCATGAGAAAATCATAAATATCCAACCACTAATTTTCATAATATCACCTATTTATCCAAATTTTAATTTTATTGCGATATCTAATAATGTTTGAACTACAAAATGTTTGATAAAGGTTATTAGAAGAAAAGCAATTATTGGTGAAATATCTACGCCATATCTTAAAGTAAAAGGCAAAAGTCTTCTTATTGGATAAAGTATTGGCTCTGTTGTCTTTTGTAAAAACAATACAATTGGATTATAAGGATCTGGATTTACCCAACTTATTATTGCTCTTATAAGTATAAGCCACCAAAGTATTGTTAAAGTTAATTCTAATACCTTTGCCAAAGCAATTAAAAAATTAGAAATGATAAACATAAAATCTAAATTTAATCTATTTTATCAATATATAATGTTTGTGTTGGGTAAGCGAATTTTATACCAAACTCTTCAAATCTTTTTTTAATAGCGAAATTGATTTCCTGCTGTATATCCATATATTTGCTATAATCCGGGCTTAATACATAATAGACTATTTCAAATATAAGACTAAAATCGCCAAAAGCAAAAAAATGCGCTCTCTCAAATAATGCATCCTTTGTATTCTCAATGATATTTTTTATGATTTGTGGTATCTGTTTTAATTTATCTTGTGGTGTTTGATAAGTTATGCCTATTTTAAAAACTATTCTACGTTTTTCCATCCTTTTATAATTGCGGACGCGACTATTTGTTAGATCAGTATTTGAAAAGATTAATTGTTCGCCGCTTAAACTGCGCAGCCTAGTAGTTTTAATTCCTATCTGTTCAATTGTGCCTGCAAACTCCCCGATTACGATAAAATCACCAACCTCAAAAGGTTTATCAAAAAAAATCACAAAATAGCTAAACAGATCTGCCAATATTGCCTGTGCTGCCAAAGCAATCGCAACACCACCTATACCAAGTCCAGCTAAAACTGTGGATATTTTAAAACCTAAATTATCTAAAATAAAAACTATGCCTACACTCCAAAGAATAACCTTGGCTATTGATAATATGGTTTTTAAATTCTGTTTTGCAGTTTCGTTTAACTTACCCTTTTTTATCCACTGTTTTTGGATAAAATAACCTAAAATAGCAATAAGAAATCTAATGCCTTGCGTAACTAAAAAAATCAAAGCAACTGCATTAATAAATTTTTTAGCCCACTCATTTAAAGTAAGAAAATTTATAGAAAAATAAAAGACCCAATAATAAAGTAAAGGTAAACACAATTCTTCAAAAAGCCTTATCAAAAAGTTATCTATGTCAGTTCTTGTCTTCTCTGCTATTCTTTTAAAATGTTTTAAAATAAAAATTTTTAATAAACTTAAAATTACTAAACTACCTAAAAATGCAAAAAGAAAGAATAAATATTGTTTTAAAGTATTACCAAATATTTTTAACTCAAACATTTCTTACCTATCTTTAAATAATTAAAGAAAGATTTTCTTCTCCTACTATAGAGGCTACTTCATTTAAAATCTCTATTTTTGGGTTTAAAAAAAACTCATTAGCAGTTTTAATTCTTATTCCTTGCATTTTTGAATTTTTAAAAACAAAAAACACTGGAGTTTTGCCACGATTGTTGTTAAAAATTTCTTTTAATTTATCAACTTTAAAATTTTTATCTTTTATATGAATATTTATTTCTTTTATATTTTCCATAATTGTCTCTATAGGGATAATTTTTGTGGCTAAAATTTTTGGTATTTTCTCTTTTGTCTCCAAATCACCTTCAACAAATACAATTGCTTTCTTATTTAAAAAGGGGAAACTTTCCTCAAATAAACGAGGAAAAACAAATACCTCAACCCAAGAGGTATCGTCTTCTATTTTAACTATAGCCATCCTCTCATTTTTTTGTCTTGTTGTAATTATCTTTATTTCCTCTATTATTCCAAAAATTACTGTTTTAGACATATTTTGCCCTTCATAAAGTGAAATAATTTTTTGATGTTTTATATATTTTATGTTATCAGAATATTGCTGCAATGGATGACTACTAATATACATACCTAATAGCTCTTTTTCAAAATTTAATATTTGCTGTATAGGCCACTCATCTACTTTTGGAATGACTTCTTTTTGACTTATCGGGAAAAGATACAATTGGTCTTTATCTTTTTTATGATTTTTATTTAAAAAATTCTCTAAAATAGCCATCATCTGCGCTCTTTTTAAGCCGAAACTATCCATCGCGCCAGATTTAATTAAACTCTCAACAACTTTTTTGTTTACTGTTCTCGGATCAACTCTATTAAGAAAATCAAAAATATCTTCAAATTTTTTTTCTTTTCGCACAGCAATTATATTTTCTAATGCTGCTTCTCCAACATTTTTTATAGCCAAAAGTCCAAAACGAATATTTCCATCCTCTGTTACAGTAAAATTTGCATAACTTGTATTAATGTCTGCCGGCAGAATCTTTATCCCAAGTGAAATTGCTTCATTTACATATTCTTTAATTTTATCGGTATTGTTTCTTTCGCTTGTTAGAAGTGCAGCCATAAATTCCACTTTAAAATTGGCTTTTAAATACGCTGTTTGATAGGAAATTAAAGCATAGGCAGTTGAATGACTTTTATTAAAACCATATCCAGAAAAATAATCTATTAAATCAAAAATTTGATTTGCTATACGTTCCGATATGTTATTTTTTTTACAACCTTCAACAAATAAATTTCTTTGTTCTTCCATTATCTCGGGAACTTTTTTGCCTATTGCTTTGCGTAAAAGATCAGCCTGCGACATACTAAAACCTGCTAAAACAGATGCTATCTGCATAGTTTGTTCTTGATAAACAATTATTCCATAAGTCTCTTTTAATATAGGTTCTAACTTTGGATGTAAGTAACTGATAGGCTTTCTTTTATGTTTTCTTTCAATAAAATCATCAACCATGCCGCTACCCAAAGGTCCAGGTCTATAAAGCGCAAGGACTGCAATTATGTCTTCAAATTTAGTTGGGGCTAATTTTTTTAATAATTCACGCACACCGCTACTTTCTAATTGGAACACTCCTATAGTTTTACCACTAGCTAAAAGTGAAAATGTCTTTTTATCATCTAAAGGAATTTTTTTTATATCTATATCAATATTTTTTGTGCGCTTTACAATTCTTATAGTCTCGTCTATCACAGTAAGGGTTTTTAGCCCTAAAAAATCCATCTTTAAAAGGCCAGTTTTCTCTAAAGACTCCATATCAAAACCAGTCACTACTTCATCTTCTGCTCCTTTAGCTAAAGGTATTCTCTCAAGAAGAGGCCTATCAGAGATAACAACCCCTGCAGCATGTGTTGATGCGTGGCGGGATAAACCTTCTAATTTCATAGCCACATCTATAAGCTTTTTAATAGCCTCATTTGTCCTGTAGATTTCTTCCAATTGAGAATTTGTCTCTAAAGCTTCTTTTAAAGTAATTTGATGACCTATAGTTTGTGGTATCATTTTTGCAATTTTATCAACCTCTGAATAACTAAAACCAAGAGCTCTTCCAACATCTCTTACGACAGCTCTTGCAAACATAGTTCCAAATGTTACTATTTGAGCCACGTTAGTTTTTCCATATTTTTGCTCAACGTATTCTAAAATTTTTTGTCGTTTCTCAAAGCAAAAATCTATATCTATATCAGGCATACTTACCCGCTCTGGGTTAAGAAATCTTTCAAAAATTAAATTATATTTAATTGGGTCTATATCAGTTATGCCTAAAAGATAACTTACAAGACTTCCTGCGGCAGAGCCTCTTCCAGGACCAACTGGGATGTTATTTTCTTTTGCAAACTTAACTAAATCCCAAATTATTAAAAAATAACTTGAGAAACCAGTTTTTTTAATGACAGTTAATTCATATTCCAATCTTTTTATAATCTCATCTGTTGGGTTTGGGTATCTAGATTCTAAATTCTGATAACATAATTTTTTTAAGAAACTAAAATCTGTTTCGGTTTCAGGTAGTGGAAAAGAAGGGATGTGTATTTGAGAAAAATCCATTATTAAATTACATTTAGAGGCAACCTCCAATGTATTTTTTATCGCTTCTGGTAAATCTTTAAAAATATCTTTCATCTCTTGAGGGCTTCTAAAATAAAATGTATCGCTTCCAAATTTAAATCTATTCGGATCTTCTAAAGTAGTTTGAGTTTGAATGCATAATAAAACTTCATGCGCAAAGGCTTCATTTTGTTCTAAATAGTGTATATCATTTGTTGCGATTATAGGAATATCTAAATCTTTTGCTATTTTTAATAAAAATTTGTTGACTTTTTTCTGTTCTGCTAAACCATTTTCCATAATTTCTAAATAAAAATTTTCTTTACCAAAGATGTTTAAATATTCATCACATTTTTTATATGCTTCATTAATTTTATCAGAAATAATAAATGATGGAATCTCACCACCAAGGCAAGCGCTTGTGCAAATTAGACCTTTACTATATTCGGATAAAAGTTGTATATCTATTCTTGGTTTATAATAAAAACCTTCTAAATATCCTAAACTTGCTAACTTTATAAGATTTCTATAACCGTCGTTGTCCTTTGCTAAAAGTATCAAATGATAATTTGACTCTTCTCCCATTTTATAATCTTTTTTAAATCTTGAGTCTTTTGCTATATATGCCTCAATCCCAATTATAGGTTTTATGCCTCTTTCTATACACAAATTATAAAATTTTATTGCTCCAAATAAATTACCGTGATCTGTAATAGCAAGCGCTGGAAGTTTAAAGTTAACAGCTTTATCTATTAACTTTTCTAAAAGGCAAGCCCCATCTAAAAGGCTATATTGAGTGTGAACATGTAAATGGACAAAATCGCTATGTAACATATAAATAAAAAATTATTCCCACTCTATGGTTGCAGGAGGTTTTGAACTTATATCAAAAACAACCCTATTCACACCTCTTACTTTATTTGTTATTGAGTTAGATATTTCACTTAAAATATCAGCATCAAGATGTGCCCAGTCAGCAGTCATACCATCTAAACTATTTACAGCCCGTATTGCAATAACATACTCATATGTGCGCTTATCACCCATAACCCCAACTGTCTTTAAAGGCAATAAAACACAAAATGCCTGCCATAACTCTTTATATACACCTCTTTTTTTAATAATCTCCTCTAAAATGTAATCTGCTTGACGTAAAATCTCAAGGCGCTCTTTTGTAACTTCTCCTATTATCCTAACAGCTAAACCTGGCCCTGGAAATGGGTGACGATAAATTATTTGTTCTGGTAATTTTAAAATTTTTGCAATCTCTCTAACTTCATCTTTAAAAAGTTCCCTAAAAGGTTCTATTAGTTTTAATTTCATATCTAAAGGAAGCCCTCCAACATTATGGTGCGTTTTTATGCGAGCGGTTGGTCCACCAAAAAAAGAAGTAGATTCAATAACATCAGGATAAAGCGTGCCTTGAACTAAAAATTTTGCATTTTTAATTTTTTTTGCTTCTTTCTCAAAAATATCTATAAAAAGATGTCCTATTATTTTTCTTTTTTCTTCAGGATCAGTTATTCCTTTTAATTTATTTAGAAATAACTTTGATGCATCTACGTAATGTAGATTGATTTTAAAATTTTTTGAAAATATGTCTATTACATTTGTAGCTTCGTTTTTTCGCAAAAGTCCATTATTTACAAAAATACATTTAAGGCGCCTACCTATTGCTTTATGAACCAAAACAGCTGCTGTTGAGGAGTCAACCCCACCACTTAATCCACAAATTACATTTTCGTTTTTAACTTTTTCTTTTATTTTTTTAATCTGTTGATTGACAAAATCTTCCAATTGCCAATTTGCAAAACATTCACAAATTCTAAAAAGGAAATTGGAGATAATTTGTAAACCATTTTGTGTATGGATGACTTCTGGATGAAATTGCACACCATATATTTTTTTTTCTTTATTTGCTACTGCGGCAAATACAGTGTTATCTGTATGGGCGGATACAGTAAAACCTATAGGCAACTTAACAACCTTATCCATATGGCTCATCCAACAAATGATTTTAGCTGGGAGAGAAAAAAATAAATCTGTATGGTCATCAATATAAAGCTGGGCTTTTCCGTATTCGCGTTGTTGAGATTCTTTTACATCTCCTCCAAGTATTTTCATTAAAATTTGCATACCATAGCAGATACCTAAAATTGGAATTTTTAACTCTAAAATTTCTTTATTTAATTGTGGTGCATTTTTTTGATATACACTATGTGGTCCTCCTGAAAGTATTATGCCTTTGGGGTTGATAAATTTTATTTTATCCATATCTATATTACACGGCTCTATTAAACTAAAAACCTTAAGTTCTCGTATTCTTCTTGCAATAAGTTGTGTATATTGTGAACCAAAATCAATAATTAAAATCTTATCCTTCTTCATTTTCCCATCCCAACTCTTTGTATAACCTGAAATAATTTTCCTTCTGTTTGTATTGAAGGAGCAATAATAATTTCTACAAAATGCATCTCTTTTATAGTTCTTACACCTAAACAACCCATAGATGTTGCTAAAGCGCCCATTAAATTTTGAGAACCATCATCTACTGTAGCTGGCCCATAAAGAATTTGCTCTAAAGTTCCAGATACCCCAACTTCTATTCTTGTGCCTCTTGGCAAATTGCTATGGGAAGTAGCCATACCCCAATGAAAACCTTTTCCCGGAGCCTCTTTTGCTCTTGCAAAAGCTGACCCTATCATTACGGCGTCCGCACCACAAGCAAAGGCTTTACATACATCTCCCCCTCTACGCATTCCACCATCGGTTATGATTGGTATATATTTTCCGGTTTTCTGATAATAAAAATCTCTTGCCTGAGCACAATCAATAGTAGCTGTAACCTGCGGAACCCCTATACCTAAAACCCCTCTTGTAGTGCAAGATGTCCCAGGACCTACCCCCACAAGAATCGCAGAACAACCTGTTTCTAATAATTCTAATGTTACATCATAAGTAACGCAATTTCCAATAATTACAGGTATTTTTCTTTCTTTGCAAAACTTATGTAAATCTAAAGCTTGATATTGAGTAGAGATATGTTTTACTGTGGTTACAGTAGACTGAACAACAAAACAATCAGCACCTGCTTCTTCAGCAATAGGTGCAAATTGAGAAGCATTTTGTGGAATACAACTCACAGCAGCGTATCCGCCCTTTGATTTTATCTGTTCTATCCTCTTCCCAATTAATTTTTCTTTAATAGGGGCAGAATATATTTTTTGAATTAAATTAGTCGCCTCTGTAGCATTTGCTGTTGTAATCTCTGTTAAAACTTCTTGGGGGTTTTCGTACCTTGTTTGGATGCCATCTAAATTTAATACCGCTATGCCACCTAACCTTGACATCTCTACGGCAAAATTCACATCAACTACCCCATCCATTGCAGCTGCTAATATCGGAACAGAAAATTTTTTTCCAGCAAACTCCCAAGAGGTATCAACTTCTTCCGGATTTATTGTAATTTTACCCGGAACAAGTGCGATTTCATCAAATCCATAACATCTACGTGCGCGCCTACCTATACCTATCCACTCAGCCATGACTCCTCCTTTTTAAAATCAGGAATTTAATAAATCTAAAATAGCATCTTCTTTTTCTTTAATAGTAATTTGTTTTGGTGTAAAATAAGGAAAATTTCCTCCTAAAATAAAATCTGATAAAAGCCTTGCGTGTAATTTAGCATCTTCTTTATTAGTTAAATAAAAATAATCTTTTTGGCTCCTTATAACATCACCTATAAAATAAATATCTTCATAATCACAAAAAAAATTATCTTTTATTTTAACTCCTTCTTCAAATAAATCTAACGCTGCCAAAAATCCACTATCAACAAAAAGTAATTGAGAAGAAAATACTTTAAGTGGCGAAATTTTAATTGCTTTTATTGTGCTTTCACCTATTGCCTCTTCTATGATAGCATGTAGATAGAAATCAATATTTTTTTGCTGTAAAAAATCTAAAATTTTTTCTTTATAGTCGCAAAGAAAATCTAAATCAGAAAAAACAATCTTTACTTCTTTTCCTATTTTTTTTAAACACAAAGCTAATTTTAAACCTAAGATTGTAGAAACATATACAGTAGTTTCATTTGTGACTTTTAACAAATTAAAGACATCAAATGGGTCTATATCCGAAAGGTAAAAGAAACCTTGACGGTGTTGGCCTTCTATTTGTAATCTTTTAGAAACAAGGCCTGTTGCTATTACGAGTATATCAAATTCTCGTGCTTGATATTCTTTAAAATAAATTTTGCGACTTTTTAAGTTTATTTTTAAAACCTTATCTTTAATAAATTCTATATTCATTTTTGTAGCAAAATCAGAAATTAAAAGTTTATTATTACAAGTTAATGTTGAAATAAATTCACTCTTATCAAAATAATAATCATTTTTATCAATAAGTAAAATTTTAAATTCTGCTTCCTTTTCTCTTAAAAATTTTACTAAATTTATACCACTTTCTCCAGCCCCTATTATTGTTAAATTTCTCATATAAATTTATTTAGTTTTGTGGCTTTAAAAAGATTTTTAAAAAGAAAAAGTGGGGTAAGTTTCCCAACCCCTCCCGGAACAGGACTAATATAAGAAGCGTTTTTAATGGCTAAATCAACTTCTATATCTCCAACTATTTTATTTTCTTTTGCTGCTATACCAACATCAATAACAATCGCTCCTTTTTTTATCCAATCACCTTTAATAATATGTGGTTTTCCGACAGCAGAGATTAATATATCTGCCTGAGCAACATAGAAAGGTAGTCTATTTGCTTCATATGTTCCTATATGAGTTATATTAACTGTTGCAAATTTTTCCCCTAAAAGCATAGCGAGAGGTTTTCCTATAATTGTGGAAAAACCAATTATAGTTACATCTTTTCCATAAATTTTAATCTTTATGCTTTTTAAAATTTCTAAAATGCTTAAAACCGTGGGCGGTATAAAAATTGGTTTTCCAATACAAAGCATGCCTAAATTATATGGGTTAATACCTTCTATATCTTTATCTGGTGCTATAGTCTGACTTATAGAACTTTCGTTTATATTTTTTGGAAATGGTTTATTTAAAATTATCCCAGTAATTTCTTTATCCTTATTTAATTTTTCTATTTTTTTGATTATTTTTTTGCAAGATGCATTCCTTTCAATTTCTACAGGTATATACTTTACTTTTAAATCGTAAGCCATATTTTTTTGCATAGAAAGATAAATTTTAGATGAGCTATCTTCAGTTGTGATGACAGAAGCCAAGCATAAAGGCCGTTTTATTTTAGCCCTTTCTTTAATTAGGTCATTTTTTAATTTAAAATAAATTTTATTTACTTCTAAAATCTTTCCCATATTTAGCTTTTAAAACTTTTAGTTCTTTTATATTTTCAGATGGATAGCCAAAAATTTGGCTATTTGCCTCTAAATTATAAATACATCCAACTAAGCAAAGATATATAAACTCTTTAGCAATATAAAAATCACTTAATATTGCTTTTTTTATACTTGGCTCTATCTCTTTAATAAGTAAAAGTATTTCTTTACAAGAGAAGGCAACTAATTCAGTAAGTTTTTGGCTCTTATTTAAATATTTTATTTTATTTTTTCCTTTTGTAACTAAAATTTTTTTAAAAATTTTACCATCTAAATCAATAATTTTCCCAATAACTTTTTTTTTATTTTCTAAAATTTTTAATATCTTTTTTGATCTTAAAAGAGAATAATTTATCGCCTTCTGCAATAGACTACAACCTATACAAAAACCCAAAGCCAGTGCACTTCCGCCTCCATATATAGATTTTGTTTTGGTTAGATCGTTAAAATATTCCTTAAATTCTTTATAGTATTCAGTCACCAGAATCAAATGCTCCTTTTATCAAATTGTAAACAAAACAGTTTTTATGTTGGATAATCTCTAAAACGTCAAAGCGATAAAATCTATCTAAATTTTTAGAAGCATAGAAACTTGCTACTTTTATTATTTTATCTTTTTTATCTTTATCAATAGCCTCAAGTCCTGAAACCATATAATTTTTTTGTCTTGCCTTTACCTCAACAAACGTTATATAATTTCTATCCTTTGCGATTATATCTATTTCACCCCATCTGGTTTTAAAATTTTTCTCTAAAATTTTATAACCCTTTAGTTTCAAAAATTCTACTGCTTTTTCTTCATAAAAAGTTCCTTTATTCATAATTAGAAACTGCTTCTATGCAAGGTTTAAAAGTTTTGCGATGTATTGGTGAAAGTGAATATTTTTTTATCAAATAAATATGCTCAGGCGTTGGATAACCTTTGTGTTTGCTAAAATTCCAACTGCTAAATAAAAAATCACCTACTTGCATAAGATAATCCCTTGTTACTTTTGCAACTATAGAGGCACATGCAACCTCACAGATTTTTTCATCCGCCTTTTCTATACAAGTATATTTTAAATTTAAATTAGTTTTAAATAAGGGGCCATCTATAATAAATTCTGCTTTATTAAGAAGAGGTTCTTTTTTCAATAAACCGACAATTGCGCGTTCAAATGCTAAAAATGTCGCATTAAGAATGTTAAATTTATCAATTTCTTGGGCTGTAGATATTCCAATAAAAAAAAGAGAATTTTCCAAAAGCCAACAAAAGAGTTCTTGCCGTTTTACAATTGAAAGTCTTTTAGAATCTTTTATTAGAAAAGAAGGTTTAGTTTTAAGGTATAAAGCTGCTGCCACAACAGCACCTGCCAAAGGACCCCTACCTGCTTCATCTATTCCAACTATCATTTTTATGTTTTATTTTATGTAAGAAGAGCTTCTCTCCCAATTCTTTCTCTTAAATAATATAGTCTTTTTCTTTTTGGAAATTTTTGACTTTTCTTAACTAATTCAATTTTTTCTATATTAGGCGAATAGTATGGGAAAGTTACTTCATATGCATCACCATAAGCAATCCTTCTTATAGTAAAAGATTTTCTATGCAAGCTGCCAGAAATTTTAATAACTATACCTTCAATTGGATGGATCCTTTCTTTATCCTTTTCTTTAATTTTGTAATAAACTTTAATAATATCTCCTTGCATAAAGGAAGGATAATCTTTTTTAAAAGCTTCTTCCATTTCTTTTTCAAAAATAGCTAATTTATCCATTTTAACCCCCTTTCAATAAATCTGGCCGCTTTCTTTTTGTGATCTCAATTGCCTTTTCTTTGCGCCATTTCAAAATTTCTTTATGATTCCCAGATAGCAATACTTTTGGAACTACAAGCCCCCTATAGTTTTGAGGTCTTGTATACGAAGGAAAATCTAAAAGTCCACTTTGGAAACTTTCTTCTCTTATTGATTTAGGACTAGAAACAACACCAGGAATTAATCTTGCAAGGCAATCAATAAAAACCATAGCTGCCAATTCTGCCCCACTTAGAATGTAATCTCCTATTGAAATTTCTTCATCTACTAAATATTTTCTTATTCTCTCATCAACCCCTTCATATCTTGGAGCAATTAAAATTAACCTTTCATAATCTAAAAATTTTTTTACAAGTTTTTGGTTTAAGAGTTTTCCTTGTGGGGTAAAAAGAATTATACACTTTTTTTTATCAACTTTTTCTTTTGGATAAACTTTATAACCCAATATTGTCTCAACCACCTCAAATATTGGTTCAACCCTAAAGACCATGCCCCCTCCGCCATAAGCTGGTGCATCTATTTTTTTATGTGGATCTTTAGTATAATCGCGTAAGTTGTGTAGATTTATTTTTAAAAGGCCTTTGCTTTGTGCTCTTTTTATAATGCTTTCACTAAATACATCAGAAAACATTTTAGGAAAAATTGTTATTACATCAATTATCATTTTTAGTTTCTCTATATGTTGACAAAAAATATTTTTTAAATTTTAAAAATCTGTCTTCTAAAATGGCATTTTTTGCCTCATCTATAAATTTTTTATACCAATAAACATTATGATAAGTTAAAAGCATAACCCCAAGCATCTCCCCAACATTTATAAGATGTCTAATATAAGCCCTTGAAAAGTTTTTACAAACATAGCAGTTACAATTTGGTTCAATTGGTCTTTCATCTTTTATATAAGGAGAATTTCTAATAACAATTTCTCCTTCATCTGTAAAGGCTGTACCTGTTCTACCAAGGCGAGTTGGTATCACACAATCAAATAAATCTACACCTAAACCAATGGCTTCTAAAATCTCAGGTGGTTTTCCGTAACCCATAAAATAGCGAATATAATTTTTATCGGCCAATTGGCAAATAAATGATAAAATATTATATCGTAAATTCTTCTCTTCACCAACACTTAAACCACCAATACATAGACCATCAATTTTTAATTTTAAAATTTCTTCTAAACACATTTTTCTCAAATCAGAAAAAATTGAGCCTTGTAAAATTGCAAAAAATAAAATTCCATCTGTTTTATTTCTATCAAAATAATCTTTACTTATTTTTGCCCATTTAATAGTTCTCTCAACAGCTTTCAAAGCCTCCTTGTAGGCAATAGAGTTACCCCCAACACATTCGTCTAAAGGCAAAGCTATATCTGTTTTTATGTCTATTTGAGCTTTTATAATATCTTGAGGTGTTAAAAATATTGTCTTACCATCTATATAAGATTGAAATGTAACTCCTTCATCGCTTAATTTTCGCAAATTATTTAAACTAAAAATCTGATACCCCCCACTATCTGTAATTATAGTTTTATTAAAACCCATAAATTTATGTAATCCACCACAACTTTTTATAACTTCTATTCCAGGCCGAAGATAAAGATGATATGCGTTTACCAATATCCCTTCAATACCAATTTCTTCAAGATCTTTTGTGGATAAACCTTTAATAGCACCTCTTGTTGCTACAGGGAAAAAGCAAGGTGTAGAAAAAATAGAACTTTTTGTTCTAAATTCACCTACTCTTGCAGCTGTTTGTTTATCTTCTTTTATTATTTTAAACATTATTTTAAAAAACGCCCTATAAGAAAAAAAATGAAACTTAAAATTATACTTAAGAGAATTGAAGTAGTTATTGGAAAATAAAAAGTAAAATTTTTTTTCTGCATAAAGATATCCCCTGGGAGCCTTCCTAAAAATGGAATTTTAAAGTAACTAAATAGATAGATGCCGGCACCAAATAAAACAAAAATTATGCCTAAAATTATAAAAATTTTTCCAATTTGCATTTTAACCTCCTTATTTAAACCTACAAATTATATCAAAATTATAAAAAAAGGGTAGGGTTAAATACTAAAATTACCAAAACCAAATTAGTAAACTTTCCAAGTTTGATTAATTTGAAATTAAAAATTAATTATCTGTAGCCTTATGCTAAATATTGTGATTAAATTCACAAAATGAAAAAATTGAAAAACTATTATTCTTTAAATCTTTACAATTATACATTTTTAAACGAGGTCTGTTTTGTGTAATTTAGGTTAAGCTTAGAAGTTTTTCGATATTTTCTTTTAGTTCAGCTAATGTGAGTGGTTTTTTGAGCACTTTTTTTGCGCCAAGTTGGGTGCATTTTGCGATGACATCCTCATCCCCTCCAAAACCTGATAAAATCATTATCGTTAGGTTTGGATAAGTGTTGTGCGCTTCTTTTAACACATCTATGCCTTGCATTCCTTCTTTTAAATGTAGGTCTAAAATTAAAAGGTCTATTTTGTGATTTTTAAGTATTTCTAAGCCATCCTCTCCTTTTAAAGCATAGACTACATTATGACCTTTTCTTTCTAAATAGGATTTGTATACCTTTAAGAGATTTTCTTCATCGTCTACAAATAATATATTTGCCATAAAATTTTATTTGTTGGGTGGTTTAAAGTTTATTGGTAATTTTATTGTAAATTTAGTCCATTTTGTATATTCAGAAGAAACCTCTAATTTTCCTCCATGATCTTCGATAAACTCTCTTATTATCCAAAGACCTAAACCATAACCTCCTGTTATACCTTTTTCTGCTGTGGCTTTTGTTGTAAAGTATGGGGTAAAGATTTTTTTTAAATTTTCCTCTTCTATTCCTATTCCATTGTCCTCTATAGTTATTATTACATAGTTATCATTTTTGTCTACATTTATTTTTATCGTTGGTTGATAATCTGGTGATGTTAGTTTTCTTTTCTGTTTTATTATTGTTGCATCTGCGCCATTGTTAAACATATTCTCGCATACATCTTGAATTATTCCCTCACAAATAGTAAGTTTTGGTAAATCATTTGAGGCATTTATTATAAATTGTGGTTCTTTTATACCTTCAAGACTTTCTTTGGCTCTTCTAAGTTTAGTTGCATTTATTGCATTTTCTATCACTTTTACTATATCAACCTTGCTAAATTCAAACTTTACCTTTGATTTCTGTAGGATAACAGAGGTTATTTGTTTTGCTTTTCCTATTTCCTCTTGAAGAAGTGGAAGTTGATTGGAAAGTGTATCTAAAATTTCTTCTTTTGAAAATTCTTTAAATTCATCTTTTGTAAGCTCTGCTAAATTATCAACAATTGCACTTATTGTTGCCAGTCTATTGTTAAACTGATGCGATGCACCTGGAGCCATATCTGCAAGAGCTTGGCGCCTTGCTCTTTCAGCTAAATATTGTTTTTCTCTTTCATATAAAAGAATGTTTTCTATACCTAAACCCACCTGAAAAGATAGTGCCCATAGAGTTGAGACATCTTCAGAGGTGTATGTGCGTTGGGATTTTTTTGCATCTAAACCTAAAAAGGCAAAAAGTTCTCCTCTAACTGTGGTAGGGATAATTATTTGAGAGTTTAGTTTTTGCATTTCTTTTAATAATATTTGATATTGATTGTTTTGTTTTTCTTGGGATTTTATTTTTATCTCTTCATAGACTAAAGGGGTTTGGCTGTTAAGTAATGTTTTAATTATGGGATTGTCTTTATTTAATCTCTCTAAATAATTATACTTACTTTTATATCTTATTGATGCTAAATAAAAATCATCATTGTTTTTATCGTAACAGAATACAAAGGCATTCGTAACTTTTAATATTTTAGTACTCATATGGGTTATCAGGTTAAAGAGTTTTGGTAAGTCATGTATTAAAATTATCCCTCTTGCTGCTTCCTTTAATAA
Organism: Candidatus Omnitrophota bacterium; assembly: GCA_023819525.1. Classification (GTDB taxonomy): domain Bacteria; phylum Omnitrophota; class Gorgyraeia; order Duberdicusellales; family 4484-171; genus JAMWCT01. The sequence continues at coordinate 2,622 of JAMWCT010000001.1, read as the reverse complement.
TTGATGTGCATGAAGTTCCTCTGCTTTTATGCGGTTTTCAATTTTTTTATTTATATAAAGGAAGATAAATGGACCACAGGTTGCTAAAATAAAAAGTGATATCATTGGGGCCCAAAACCAATTCTTATCAAAAATACTTACAAGCCAGTTCTGTTCAAAAGCTACTAAACCAAAAGGTAAACCTAAAACTAAAGTATATACAACAATAAATACAATAAATCTGGCTGCTACAATTTTGATATCTAGGAGGTTGTATCTGGTGATAGCGTAGAAAGTGACGTAGATTGTGATTGATGTAATTAAAAAACCTAAAGGATATATTTTAAATCCATAATTAGGTAAAAAGTCTAAAGATGCAAGCGAAGATATTATAGCTACTAAAAATAGATATTTTCGTCTGTAAATATCAAGGGGAGATAATTCTTTTATTTTAGTTTGAGAAGTAAAACTAGTATAGAGATTATAACCCATCCATAAATAAAGAGAAAAAAATAATGATAAAAAAATTGGATGAATCATGCCAGCCCTTGGGTAAAATCCAAATTTATATTGATAAAGACCATCTATAAAAGCATTGTTTCTCCAGATAGAAAAAAGTAAATATAAAGCAAATAATCCCAAAATAAAAGATAAAATTTTTATTTCCCTACTTTTGATTTCAAGAAAAGAAATAATAAAGTTAAATATTCCAAGGCAGCATACATATACTACTCCACTATAACCAACCTTTGCCCAAAAATATGCTTGATTAAAATTTGAACTTAAAAGCATTAATCCATAAAAAAAAAGCCAAATAAAGGTGGTGAAATACCATATACCACAATGAAAATTAACTTTATTTTTTCTATTTTTTAAAAAAATAAGAATACCGAAACTAAAAACAATAAATGAACCAACTAAATATAAGGTTGAATAAAGCTGCCTAATCATTTATATCCACATCTCCTCATAATTGAATTTGCCACAATCACACCAGATTTAGCTACCATTGCTACCCCATTTCCCTGCGATGTCCAGTGACCAACTAAAAAAAGATTTTCAATTGGTGTATGATAAGAAAAGGCTGTTTTTGCAATTTGATTAGGTAAAGCAGCTAATCCATATGCTGCACCTTTATAATTTAGAGTGTATTTATATAAATCATATGGCGTAAGAATTGTCTTTACTTTAATAAATGAAGAAATATTTGGTAATATTTTATTAAGTATCTCTAACATTTTATTGTATTGATGATTTTTATATTTTATCCAAAATTCCTTTTTTTTAAAAGGTATATTTACAAGTATTGAGAGTGTCTTTTTATTTTCTTGAAAAAGATTATCTGAGAAAAATATAAGAATATTTTTTTGAGATGCTTTTATATCTCCTTTAAATATATCAAGGAATAATCTCTCAATATTTAAATAATCCTGTAAATACCACAAACTTAAACCAACAGGATAATTTAAACCTTCAAAATTATCTGCTAATCCTAAATGAACTACGAATGCTGAAATAGAAGGTATAGAATTTTTTATTTTCAAAATAAACTCTTTATCTAAGTGTTTCTTGCCTACAAATTTTAAAAATGTCTGCCATGGGTCACAATTAGAAATTATATATCGTGCAAAAATTTTATCTTTATTATTTAAAACAACGCCTTTTGCAATTTTTTTATCAACCTCTATTTTATCAACTTTACTTGTATATAATATTTTCCCTCCAAGTTCTTCAAACCTCTTAGCTACTAAAGACGGAAAAATTTGCATACCACCTTCTGGATAATATCCACCATCAAAAATAAACTCACGATATAACATAAATGCAGTGACAGCAGAAAGTAAAGAAGAAGGTAAACCCACACTTCCTAAAAATATATTTAATAGACATTTTAATTTTTCATCATTAAAATAAGAATCCAATAAGTCTTTAAATGTTTTATTTTTCAATTTCAAAAATAAGACTATAAAATTTTCTTCCAAAATAAATTTAAAAAATTTTTCTATCTCCAAAGATTGATGAGGAAAAACTTTTTTAAAATTTTCGATAGTCTCATACTTATCATTTTTAATCTCCATTTTAAAATCCGGTGTAATTACAATAGATGAAGGATTTGCCCTTAAAAGCTTTATTTTTAAACCTAAATCTTTTATCACCTTATCTATATTGCCCTCTTCCCTACAACTCCCCAAACTATGCACACAAGCATCAAACCTATAACCATCTCTCTCAAATGAAGTGCAATATCCACCAACCTTATCGTTCTTCTCAACAATTAAAACCTTTAAGCCTGCCTTAGCTAAATAACAACCACAAACTAAACCTCCAATACCAGCACCTATTATTATTACATCATATTGGTCTTTTTTTAGGCCTTTTGGGTTGGTGAGTTTGTTTATGTGGAAGTTTTTCATATTTTAAACCCTATTTTCCACTTACGAAGTGGAATGAGGTTTTTATTTATTTTTTTCCTTTTCCTCTTATTACTTTTATTATATTTTATCATGAATTTTAAAATTTTAATTCTATTCCTATTCCATTGTCCTCTATAGTTATTATTACATAGTTATCATTTTTGTCTACATTTATTTTTATCGTTGGTTGATAATCTGGTGATGTTAGTTTTCTTTTCTGTTTTATTAT
>JAMWCT010000062.1 GCA_023819525.1 Candidatus Omnitrophota bacterium | reverse complement strand
ATAACACATAATTAAAATTTTATTGCCAAGCTACATAGTAATAATAGTAATCTTTAGTGTTCGGTGTTCTACCAAACACATCATTAAAATAGTATACAGTGAATCCATCATTTTCTATGCTAACTGCGCCAGAAAACGTCCAAGCTATAAAACCGATACGGAAAGCTCCTTTTTCTTTCATATCAGATGTTTTAAAAAATCCCCATGCATCAGATGTTGCACCTGTTTTGCCATTCCAGGTATAAATTTGGATAGCCCTTGGCCTAAAACCTAAAGAAATTTTTTGCGTAGAGCCATTACCCCTATAAGTTCCTGTTACAAGATTAGAAGGAAAAGCAGCCATCCAATTATTGCCATTGCAATATTCTATCTGATTATTATTGTACCGCATTGCGCCAGCTAAATTTGCATTACAACCAACACCCGTACTCCCTACTCTTACTTCCCCACTTACATCTAATCTTGCTTGAGGGTTTGTTGTCCCAATACCAACATTACCGGCAATCCAAACATCTCCAGGGTTAGTATTGAAATTTGGAGCATCTAAAGCTGTTATTTGCTCGTCATTATTATTGTCTCCAACACCAAGCGTTCTGGTTACAAGTTGATTATACACGCCAACCGGTGCGGGATAATAGGTTGTTATAGTAAGCGTTTCTTGTTGTTGTGAATATACCAAGATGTTAAAAATAGCAAATATTAAAAATATAAAAAATTTTTTCATAGAACCTCCTTTTCTTTTTTAACTACATTACTAATAAGTAGATGGGAAAAATAAATAAAACTCCTATATATTTTTTCTTTGAAGAAAACCCTGAAATAATTTTTATTTGTGATTTTGAAACACCAAAATAATCTGCTAAAATTTCTATAACAGCTTTATTTGCTCTTCCATCAATTGGTGGCTCTTTTGTGTAAAGCAAAAATTGATTATTAGAGATCTTTTCTAAATTTTGTAGTTTTGCATTTGGCTTTACTTTGACAAAGATTCTCACAAAAATATTAATTTTTAAATAATTTATTTCTGCATCTGGGCAATAACACGCGCGCTAACACCCTCTTTTTGTAAGTATGCTATATCTTCTGCTGTAAGGTTAAATTTTGAATTTGTAAGGCGAATTCTATCAATAATTACATCCTCATCAATACCTTGTTTTGTGAGCTCAACTATTTGCTGCAAACTCATCTGATTAGGGTTTGAAATTTGAGAAGAAGAGCCAGTTATAGGGTTACTTTGTGGTTTTTCAATTTGGCTTCCTATTATTGCACCAGAAATCGCTCCAATAGCTGCGCCAATTCCTGCGCCTTCTGCACCATGATGAGTGGTTTGTCCTATAGCATAACCTGCTCCTGCGCCTAAAACTCCTCCTATAACACCGCCCTCAACAGCTCTTGTTTTTGTAGTCTGACAACCCAGAAAAGTGATGCTTAAAATTATTGCCACCAATATAGCCTTTTTCATAAACCCACCTCCCCTTTTGAAATTATTCAGCCTTCAAGGGCCTTGACATTAAGTCACAAACCGCTTTTTTAGGGCTTTTATTTAAATATAAAATCTTATAAACTTCTGCTGTAATAGGCATATCTATTTTATATTTTTTTGCCAAATTGTAAACAGCCTTTGTTGTGTTTACACCTTCTGCAACCATCTTCATATTTTGCAAGGTTTGCTTTAGGGTTTTACCTTTACCAATTTCTTCTCCAACAGTTCTATTTCTAGAAAATTTAGAAAAACAAGTTGTGCATAAATCACCTATTCCACTTATACCAAAAAAAACATCCTTTTTTATCCCAAAAACTTTTGCAAATCGTATTATTTCTTTTAAGCCCCTACAAATTAAAGCAGACTTTGTATTTGTTCCTAAACCTAACCCGTCAGATATGCCACAAGCAATAGCAATAATATTTTTTAAAGCACCTGCTGTCTCTATTCCTGCTACATCTTTATGTGTGTATATTCTTAATGGTGTATCTTTAAAAATATTTTGTAATTTTGAAGCAACCACTAAACTTTTTGATGCAATAGTAGCTACAGCTGGCATTCCAAGTGCAACCTCTTTTGCAATAGTTGGGCCCGAAAGAACAGCAATTTGTGCATCTTTTATTTTTAGTTCTTCTTTAATAATCTGAGTTGGTCTTTTTAAGCTTTCAATTTCTATTCCTTTTATTAAACTTAAAAAAATTTTGTTTTTAAGATTAATTTTTGTTTGTTTTATTTTTCTTATATTTTCCCGTAAATATTCCACTGGGATAGCAAACATAATTATATTAGACATTAAAGCTTCATTTAAGTTTGAAGTTAAAATTAACTGTGGCGGTATAGGCACTGATGGAAGAAATATTTTGTTTTCATTATTTTTTCTTATCTCTTCAATCTGCTTGGCAAAAGGCGACCATAAAATTACTTCTAAATTTTCTTTTTTAGAAAGCATAACAGCCAAAGTCGTTCCCCAACTTCCAGCACCTAATATAGAAATCTTTTCTCTCATAAATAATTTATTATCGTTCTACCTGTTTTTAATTTAATAACTTCTGCGTAGTTAGAAAGGCTAAAAAAGCTAAAGAGGAATAATAAAATAACTTTTATAACTTTCATAAAAATTTGATTTTAGTTTAAATTTTGCACGAAAAATAAAACTTTTAATAATTGCTAAATAAAAGTAAGCGGGCGATCGGAATCGAACCGACATATCAGGCTTGGAAGGCCTGTGTTCTGCCATTGAACTACGCCCGCAAAATTATGCCGGCTATTTTTAAAAAATGACTTTCCATAAAATTTAAATTATTTTTTTCTCTCATCCTCTAAAATACGCACAAGTGGAATACCATTATCACCTGAAGGTATATAAACTGTGGTATGATTTGGACTGTTTGCCATCATCATTTGCGCCTTTATAGCCTCATGTTGTAAGTACGCAGGCGTTAAGGTTCTATTTATTATTTCTTGAGCCTTAGCAATACCTTCTGCTTCAATTACTTTTCTTTCTGCTTCCTGTCGTTCTTTCTGTAATACAAATTTCATTTGCTCTGCTTCTTGTTCTGCCCTTAGTTTCATTTCAATAGCTGCGCTTACAGTAGGAGGTAGCTTTATTGCGCGTAAAAGCACTTTTTCTAAAATTATACCTCGTTCTAACAACATTCCTTTTAAATCTTGATAAATTTTTTCAGCAATTTCTTCTCTACTTGAGGTATACAAAGCTTTGGCCTCATAATTTACTGTAACACCCCTACATACTGAACGAAATTGTGGAATAATAATTATATTGCGATAATCAGGACCTACAGTTTTATAAACATCGGAAGCATTTTGCGGAGAAAGTCTATAAAGAATAGAAACCTCCAATTCAATTGTAAGTCCTTCCTTAGAAGGCACAGCCATAACTTCTTTTATTTCTTCTGTCTTTATATTCATAATCTCTAATTTCGCTAAAGGGTTAATTAAATTTAAACCAGCCTGTCTCTCTTTATCTGTTACTTTTCCAAATAAATCAATCACTCCAACTGTTCCAGCAGGAACTACTCTAATAAAACTAAAAAGAATTAAAATAGCAGCAATAATAATAAAAATTATCCCCAAAATATTAGTAGTCTGATTATAATCATGGTGTCGCATCCGTGTAAAAAGTAAAGCAAAACCGAAAATAGCCAATATAACTCCCCAAATTAATCCTGTATACATCTATTACCCCCTTTTTACATAATAAAATGGGCAGGGAAGGATTCGAACCTTCGAAGCGCTAAGCGCAACAGATTTACAGTCTGTCCCTTTTGGCCACTCAGGTACCTGCCCATCTAAATTAAGCCCAGGAAAGGAATCGAACCTTCAACCCCCTCATTACAAGTGAGGCGCTCTTCCGTTGAGCTACCTGGGCACACTTTTAATTGCAACAGGCAAATGCTCTATTATATCAGAAGCAATCAAACAACTTTGAGTTTTTTCTTTTGCTGCTAAATCTCCTGCTAATCCATGTAAATATACCCCTAATTTTGCAGCTTTAAAGATATTTAAACCTTGAGCAATTAAACCACTAATTATTCCTGTTAAAACATCTCCTGTTCCCGCTGTAGCCATGCCAGGATTTCCAGTTTTATTTTCAAATATCTCTTTCCCATTACTTACCAAAGAACGATTACCTTTGAGCACAAGGACTAAATTATACCGAAAGCTAAAATCTTTGACAAGTTCTTTTCTTTTTTGCTTTATCTTTTCTGTATCAAGTTTAAGTAACCGAGAAAATTCACCTAAATGTGGCGTTAAAACTAAATTTTTAGATTTTCTTTTTTTTAAAATCTCTAAATTATCAACTAATGCATTTATCCCGTCAGCGTCTAAAACAATTGGTTTATCAATTTCAGTTAACAATTTTAAAAATAATTTTTGCACAGATAAATATCTACCTGCGCCACATCCCAAAGCTATAACATCAACTTCTTTTACAAAATCTTTAATTTGATCAAATGCTTTTATAGACAAATATCCCATTTCTTCCTCTAAAGGCAAACTCATAACCTCTGTTAATTTAATCTCAAAAATATTGTTTAGCGATTTAGGTACACCAACTCTTACAAGCCCTGCCCCTATCCTTAATGCCGCTTGTGCACAAAGACAAACCGCCCCAGTTAAACCGACAGAACCTCCTAAAACAAAAACATAACCATAGTCTCCTTTATGTGTATCTGATTTTCTTTTATAAAAAATATTTGGTAACTTCATAATCAAACTATTGCAAACTGTTAAACTCTCAACTTTCTATATTAATGCGCATGATTATTTTTGTTGTGCAATTGCACAAGCAATTGCATACTCTTCAATATGTGTAATAGAAAGAAAAATCTCTACATCTAATTTTTTTTTAAACTCACAGTATGGGGCACCGTTTTCTTTATTTAAAATAAGAATATCCTTTAAAGCTAAAGGTTTTTTTTTAGAAAGTGCTTTTATTATAGCTTCCTTTGCGGCAAATCTAGCGGCGAGTCGCTGATAATACATTTTACTTTTAGAAATGTTTTCTAATTCTTCTTGATTAAACACACGTTCTAAAAAATCTTTCCCTAAACGTTCTATAATACTTTTTATCTTTTCTATTTTCACTATATCTATTCCTACTCCTATAATCATATTATCCATTTATCAATTTTATCATTTCCTCTACAGCCACTACTATTCCAACAAAAACTGATCTAGCAATTATAGCATGACCAATATTTAATTCTTCTATTTCGTTTATTTTTGCAATCTCTTTTATATTTTCATAATTAAGGCCGTGACCAGCTGCAACAAAAAAACCTAATTTTTTTGCAAAAACTGCTGCTTCTTTTATCTTTTTTAATTCTTTCTTTTGCAAAATAGCTGTTTTTGCTTCTGAATATCTACCTGTATTAAGTTCAATATTGTTAGCCCCTATTTGTTTAGCTTTTTCAATTTGAAGTTTTAAAGGATCAATAAAAAGGCTCACCTTTATTCCTTTATCTTGTAGTCTTTTTGTTACTTTTTTAACTTTTTCATAATTTTTTACTAGGTCAATTCCGCCTTCTGTAGTTAACTCCTGTCTTCTTTCCGGAACTAATGTAGCCTGATAAGGTCTTAATTTACAAGCAATCCTTACAATCTCTTCACTAATAGACATCTCAAGATTAAAAGGAAGTTTTATTAGTTTTTTAATTAGAAAAATATCTTTTTGTTGAATATGACGTCTATCCTCTCTTAAATGCGCAACAATAGAGTCTGCACCTGCATATTCGCAAAGCAAAGCCCCTACCACAGGATCAGGGTAAATGGTGCCTCGGGCTTGTCTTAAAGTAGCAATATGGTCAACATTTACTCCTAGCTTCATCTTCTAAATCTGCATTTTATATCTTTGTTCCCTTTGTAATCTGGCCACTAACCAAAAACCAAATAATTATTGCTAAAATAAGAGAGAGTATTTTAAGTAAAAGATTATATAAAAAAATATTTTTAAGATGTTTAAAAAAATTAGACATATCTATCGTTTTTTTGTCAGCTGTCCTTTCAATATTGTTAACAGTTCTTCGCAATTAAGATTTTGCGAAAGTTGTCCCAAAATAGCTAAAGAAATAGAACCATTCTCTTCAGATACAATTATAACTAAAGCGTCTGATTGTTCTGAAAGTCCAATACCTGCGCGATGACGCATGCCTAAAAAACCATTTAAACGTTTCTCTGTTAATGGAAAAAGACAACCAGCAGCAATTATTTTTCTATTTTCAATAATCACTCCTCCATCATGTAGTGGCGAGTTTGGATAAAATAAAGTATTAAGTAATTGACATGACAAATCTGCATTTAAAATTATACCGCTTTCAATAATATTTCTTAAACCTATTTGGCGCTTTATAGCAATAAGAGCTCCTATCTTTTCTTTAGAAAATATTTTTACTGCAGAGATAATTTCATTTAACATAAACTCAATCTCTTCTATTTTAGGCTCAAATATAAAAAAATGTCGCTTACCTAATTTGGCTAAACCATCTCTAAGTTCCGGTTGAAAAATAATCGCAATTAAAATTAAAAAAAATGCAAAAAAATACGTCAGAAGTCTTGTCAATACAGGTAAACCTAAAAGTTGAAAAACAAGTAATGCTATAACAAGAACAAATATACCACGTAAAAGATAAACTGCCTTTGTACCTTTAAGAAAATATAAAATACTATATATTGCAATCCAAAGAATAAAAATTTCAAGTATCGCTTTCCAGTTTAAAAAATGTGGCAAATTCATTTTAATTATAATTTCTAATTTCTGAAAGAATTTTAATCATCTGTTGTGTCTCTTTAACATCATGGGCTCTTAATATGTTTGCACCATTTAAAATAGCAAAAACACTTACAGCTATAGTTGGCAAAAGTCTTTCTTTGACATCAAGATTTAATAATTTACCTATAAAAGATTTTCTTGAAATTCCCAAAAAAATAGGTAAACCAAAAATTTTTAATTTATACAAATTTTTTATAATTACCAAATTATCCTCAACAGTTTTACCAAAGCCAATACCCGGATCAATTAGAATTTGTCTTTGGTCTATCCCCTCTTTTTTTAAAAACATAAGACGTTCGCTAAAAAAGTCTATTATCTGGCCCATAACATCTTTATATTTTGGATTTATCTGCATTGTCTGTGGCATTCCTTTCATATGCATAATTACACAACCTAATTTATATTTTTTTATTAACGATGCTATCCTTGGATTATATCGCAAGGCTGTAATATCATTTATAATATCAACCCCCTCCTCTACAGCAGCTTTTGCAACATTATATCTATAAGTATCTACTGAAAGTAAAATTTTGCTAAATTTTTTTCTAATAATTTTTATTGCAGGTAGTATACGTCTCATTTCTTCTTTTTCTGATATAGGTTTTGAAAAAGGTCGGCTTGATTGTCCACCTATATCAATAATCTTCGCGCCGCCCTTTATGGATAAATCTACTTTATTAATAACTAAATCTTTAATTAATTTTAAATTTTCGGTTTTAAGTAACCCATCTCCAGAAAAAGAATCAGGTGTCATATTAACAATTGCGCAAATCATTGGTTCTTTAATTTTTATTTTTTTGTTGTTTGCGACAAATTTAAAATTTTCTTTAAAAAAATTATCTAAATAAAGTGAAATTTTTTGCGAAATCTCTTTTAATTTACCAGGTTGATTTGAAAGTTTTTTAACTAAATTTTGTAGTTCTCTTATATTTCCAAAAATTATAGTATCTGTTTTAATTTGCCTAACTAAAACCTCTTTATTAACAGCACTGTCAGCACCTAAAGAGAGAAGATATTGCTTAATTATATTTGCTTCCCAAGAGTTTATTCCTTCTATTTTAAATGCGCAATATAAACTTTTTTTTGCCAAAATCTCTAAACTTTGGCTGCTTACATTTAAGGAGGTTAATAAATTCTTGGCTTCTGTAAAATTTTCTATTCTTATAGGGAGTATACGCATTATAAAAAGTGGGGTTAACTATTTGTATTTTTTAAGTTCTGGTCTGTAGTCTCTTCTAATCCAATAATTTTTTTTGCCTCAGTGGCATCAAGGACTTCTTTTTCTAATAAAGCATTTGCTAAATTTATTAACCTTTCTTTATTTTCAAGCAATACCTGTTTTGCCCTTTTGTAGCAGTCATCAATAATTTTTTTTACCTCTTCATCAATAATCTTGGCTGTTTCTTCGCTATAGTCTTTCTCTTCTACCAAGTCTCTACCCAAAAATATAGGTCCTTGACGTTTACCCAAAGTGCGATAACCTAATTGTTGGCTCATCCCATAATCACAAACCATCTTTCTTGCTAAAACTGTAACTTCTTCTAAATCTTTAGATGCGCCTGTTGTTATATCATCAAAAATTATTTCCTCAGCAGCTCTGCCACCTAAAGCCATAGTAATTTCACCTAATAATTCTTTTTTTATGCGATAATGTCGATCTTCTTTCGGGGGTGCAAAGGTATAACCGCCTGCCATACCTCTTGGAATAATTGAAACCTTTGCCATAGGATTAACTTCAGGAAGCAATAAAGAAAGTAATGCATGTCCTGCCTCATGATAAGCTGTTAATTTCTTTTCTTGGATAGAAATTATTCTACTTTTCTTTTCTGGTCCCATAATAACCCGCTCTATTGCTGATAAAAGTTCAACTTGAGTTACAGCATCTTTATTTAATCTGGCAGCAAGAAGCGCTGCTTCATTACAAAGATTTTCTAAATCAGCTCCAGAAAAACCGGGAGTCTGCCTTGCAATTGCGGCTAAATCAACATCTTTAGCCAATTTAATTTTTCTAGTATGAACTTTTAAGATTTCTTCTCTTCCTCTTATATCTGGAGGATAAATAACTATATGCCTATCAAATCTACCGGGTCTAAGCAACGCCGGGTCTAAAACATCAGGTCTGTTAGTTGCAGCCATAACTATTATGCCGGTTTCGCTTCCAAAACCATCCATTTCTACAAGTAACTGATTTAAAGTTTGCT
>JAMWCT010000061.1 GCA_023819525.1 Candidatus Omnitrophota bacterium | reverse complement strand
GGATGTTGCTTATAAATATTAAAATAAATCCCACTAAAACTATAGCAGTTACTGCACCCCAAAAAAGAAAATTAGCTGTTAAGTTAAAGAGATATCTATTAAAATAGTCACCCACAAGCTTATAACTCTTTGCATAAAAATTTGCACTTATAATTTCCAATATCCACCATACCAAAATTGCTACACCGATACCTAAGAATGCACCATTAATATTACTTAATACACTTGTCAATGGGATATTTGTAATAAAAAAATAAGATAACCCAAAAATCAGACCAACATATATAGCGATAATCAACCCTACCATCCTTAGAACTAATCCAATTAAAAACTTATTAAAGATGGCTTTGTTGTTAATAATATTTGCTAACTGATAAAAAGCTATTGCCATAAGAACTATGCCAGTAATATTTGCGACAAATCCAACGAAAGGAATTATAGTGAAAAATACTAAGGTTGCTCCAATACCACCTAAATACTTTATCTGTTTAATATCCATCATAACACCTCTATTTTAAACATCAAAAATAATATTTGCTTCGAATCCCTCTTTATTTTTTTTAATTTTTAAGTTATGGTAAGTTGCTGCTTTAATTTCAGTATTTACTTTTACGTTTTTTAAATTCTGTCCATAAATTTCTGCTTCCAATTTATTTTGACGAATTGATATCAAATATTTAATTGGCACAAATTGATAAGTAAAAAATAAAAAAATTAGCTCATTAAGCCAACCAACTAACAAATCTTCTAAATTTTGCGCAGAAAGTTTAATTTTTTTCTTTTTAATTGCCTTTACCTTAACATCTATTAAGAAATCAAATAAAGCAAAAGCAGAATTTTTGAAAAGTTCTTTAATAGTTTTTCCAAAAACTTTTATTCCTACATCAGCTGTGTGTTCAAGGGTTTTATATTTCATCACTAAAAATGGGCCATGTAGGAGTCGAACCTACGACCTTGACATTAAGAGTGTCCTGCTCTACCAATTGAGCTAATGGCCCGAAAATTTCTTTTTAATTATATCATTTAAAAGAAAAAAATCCATTATATTTGCTTTTTAAGTTTTTTTAAATTGTAAAAATAAAAAAACGCAGAGATAAAAAATATAACAGTAGATATCCATTGGGAAGTTGAAAGGTATAAAAATTCGCCCCTTGGGTCTCCGCGCAAAAACTCAATAAAAAACCTTATAATGCTATATAAAATAAGATAGACAAAAAAAGGTTGTCCATCAAATTTTTTCTTTTTAAAAATAAATTTAATTATAAGAAAAATTAAAAACAAAAAAAATGACTCTATTAATTGCGTTGGAATTACTCTCTGCCCAGTGTATATAACTGGTGAAGTGGGTGGAAATATCACACCTATAAAAGATGTAGTTGGCTTACCATAACAACAACCATAACTAAAACAACCAATTCTGCCAATCGCATGTCCGGCTGGTATAGCAATGCTTAAAATATCAGAAAATTTTAGAAAATTTATTTTATGCTTTTTTGTTAAAATATATAAAACCAAAAGACCGCTTAATACCCCACCATAAAAAACAAAACCAGATCTACTAAAAAGAGTCTTAAATGGATTTAAAATAAAAAGTCGAAATTCTGTTATTATATAAAATAACCTTGCACCTAAAAATCCAAAAACAATTGTCCAAAATATGATTGTTTTAAAAACCTCTAAATCAATATTGTTTCTTTTAGCTTCCTTTAAACTTAAAAAATAACCTAAAACAACCCCTAAAAATACAAAAAACCCATATGTATATATCATTATTGGGCCTAATTTAAAAAGTACAGGAAACATTTTAATTCTCTTCTAATATTATATTCAGGGGTCCATCTGCAACTAATTTTATTTGCATATGCTCCCCAAATGCACCTTCAGAAACTTTCAACTGTTTTGATTTAAGTAGTAGAATGAAATTCTTAAAAAGTCTAAAAGCTTCTTGTCTTGGCATCGCATCTTCAAATGAAGGGCGCCTTCCTTTTTGTGTATTAGCATATAGAGTAAAGTTTGGGATGCATAAAATTGCATAACTTTTATCTTTTACTGAGTAATCTAATTTTTTGGCTTCATTTTCAAAAACTCTTAAATTCAAAATTTTCTCAGCCATATTTGCCAAACAAACATCTGTATCTGTCCGCCTAAAACCAACAAAAATAACTAGTCCTTTTTCAATTTTAGAAAAAACTTCATCCTTAATATAAACAACTGCCTCTTCTACACGTATCAAAACAGCTCTCATATATATAATTAGTCTAACCTACAAAATAACCTTGAAAGGTACCTCGTCTTTTAAACTCTTTTGTAATCTCATTGATAATAGAAATTTTATCGTTCATCCAAAGAGGTGCAACTAAATAATTTTTGTCCGCTGAAGAAATTAATCTTAAAATCACAAAATCTTTTGGGATTCGCTCAATAAAATCACAAATAATTTTTATATACTCCTCTTTTGTTAAAAGTTTTATTTTACCTTCGCAATATAACTTTTCAAGTTTTGTATTTTTTAGAACATGTAAAATATGAAACTTTATGCCTTGAATATCTAATTGCGATAATCTTTGTGCATCTTGTACTGTTTCATTATAGTTTAAAAAAGGCAATCCTAAAATTATATGGACTCCAACATTTATCTTAAACTTCCTAGCCAAATCCAATGCAATCAAAAAATCCTCAAATGTATGGTTTCTGTTTAAAGTTTTTAAAACATTGTTATGTGTTGTCTGTAAACCATACTCAACCCAGACTAAATAATTTTTTTGATAAGATGAGATCAAACTCATAATTTCCTCATTTATACAATCAGGTCTTGTAGAAATAAAAAGTCCAACAATTTCATCAAAATTTTTAATTATATCATAAGTTTTTTTTAAAACCTCAATTGGTGCATATGTATTGCTAAAGGCTTGAAAATATGCAATAAATTTAGTAACTTTAAATTTTTTTTTATAATATGCAATTGAGTCTTCTATTTGAATTTTTAAAGGTTTTGGGGTTGTTACATAAATTCCAAAAGCAGCGTTATTGCAGTAGATACAACCTTCTTTACTTAATTTTCCATCTAAATTTGGACAATTAAAGCCAGCATTTAAACTTATTCTATGAACGCGCTGGCCAAATTTTTCACGTAGATATGTGTTGAAAGAATAAAATGGTTGTTGTATCATTTATTCTTAATACTATAGATACAACCACAATAATTTTGCCGATAGAAATTAAATTGACTGGCTTTATAGGTGGTTTTTTTAAAACCATCTTGCTTTTTAAAATCTATCGCCAAAAACTTATCTTTATCTATTTTATTTGCTATTTCAAAAATTGTATTGCTTTTTTTATGAGGACTTATTGTTAATGTAGTAGTAAAGTAATCAAAATTGTTTTTTAGCATAACTTCATAAGTTTTAAAAAGCCTTAAGCTATAACATAGATAACAACGGTTCCCTCCTTCTTTTTCGTCTTTATAAATATCACAAATATCATGCCAAATTTTAGGTTCATAAGGTGCTGTTATGATTTTAATTTGGTATAAATCTGTTAATCTATCTACATACTCTTTTCTTTTTTGATATTCCTCTTGAGGTTGAATATTGGGGTTAAAGAAAAAACCTTCAACATAAAATTTTTGCGCTTTTAAATATTCTATACAATGTAGTGCGCAAACTCCACAACAGATATGCAGTAATATCTTCTTCATAATTTTTTTTCTTTTAATTGCTCTTGCAATTTTAGATACATCTTTTTTGGATTATCGGATTTTAATATAGCACTTCCAACGCAGATATAATCAGTATTGCTAGATATAACTTTTTTTATATTATCAAGTTTTATTCCACCATCTATACCGACTATTTTTTTGGGATATATTTTTTTAAATTTTTTAATTTTTTCTAAAACAGTAGGTATAAACTCTGAACCATAAAAACCAGGATTAACAGACATAAAAAGAATTGTATCTACTTTATCTACCAGATGTTTAAAATCAGAAATTTTAGTTTTTGGATTTATCGCCATCCCCACTTCAAAATTATAATTTTTTATTTTTTTGATAACTTCAAGCGGCTCATCCACTGCTTCAAAATGAAAAATAATTCTACTTGTACCAAATTTTTTAAAAGCCTCAAGCCATAAAAATGGGTCTTTTACCATAAGATGCGCTTCTGATTTTAAATCTGTCTTTGTCAGCTCTATTGTATCAGGCTGAATACTTTTTGAAGGAACAAAAATACCATCCATAATATCTATCTGCACATAATTTGTAAAGGTCTTACAAATTTTTAGCATTCTTTTAAATTCGCAAGAACTAGAAGTAAGTATGGCAGGAATAATCATTATTCGAAAAATTCTTTTAAAATTCCAATTAATTGGGTATTAGCTGTAAAATTTTTAGTTTTCCAAAAATCAATTATTGATGTTTTTTCTTTTCCCCAAAACTTTAAATAATTTTCCCAACCAAAAATAGGTCCTTCTCTGCTAATAAATTTTGAATTTGGTATATATTGATATAACCCATCAGGAAAGCAATTTTGTGAAACCGCTTTATATGTTCAATAAGTCCAACCGAATTCAAATTCTTCAAAAATATCTAATATATCATAAAGCCACTTGTCTTCACCCCAAAACCCACCTCGCCAATTAATGCCAAATTCGCCAACATAAATTTTTACGCTATTTTTGGAGGAAAATTTAAAATAAGGTTCTAAATATTGCCTTATTTTAGCCTTATCCCACCAGACACCAGAAATTTTTCCAGGATACTTATAAAATGGAGTAAAATTAAAAGTATATTCAAGTGGCTGATATGTGTGTATGCTAATTTGAATGTTTTCTTCTATTAAGTCTTTTAAAAAATCTATGCGTTGAGCCCAAATGTCCCCTTCTAGAAAAATGATATGTTTTTTATTAATCGCTTTAATTGTTTTAATAATTTGTTTATATAATTCTTTTATAACTTTTAAGTCTTCATTTTTTTCTACCACAGGTTCATTTAAAATATCATAACCTAAAAGCGCATCATACTCTTTAAAATAGCTACTTACCCTTTCCCAAACTCTTATGGTTTCTTTCTGATACAAAGTTTTTTTCCATAGTTGAGCTATTCCATAACTATCGCTATGCCAATCTTGATTTTGGCTCCCTGGTGCAGCATGTAAATCCAAAATAACTTTAATTTTGTATTTAGAAGCTAAATCTAAAGTATTTTTTAAATACGTTATTTTGTTTTCAGTTACAATTTTATAATGAAAGGGAATTCTTATTGTATTAAAACCTAATTCTTTTAGATTTTTAAAATCTATTTCATTTATAAAATTTTCCCTGAAAGCATCCTCGAATTCTTTTAATTTATTTTTGCCATATATTTTCGCAAATTGCTGTTTAAAATCTGTTTCTCTAATATTTCTTCCACCCAAAATATAACCCTCCATTAAAAGCCAACCGCCAAGATTAACGCCCTTAATTTGCATAAAAAATTATTTAAGCAAAGTATTTGAAACAACAAAACCAGAAAAAACAATCGAGACCATTGACATCAGTTTGATTAAAATATTTAATGAAGGACCTGATGTGTCTTTAAAAGGATCGCCAACTGTATCGCCAACAATTGCTGCTTTATGAGAAGAAGAACCTTTTCCTCCTAAATTACCTTCTTCAATATATTTTTTTGCATTATCCCAACTACCGCCTGCATTTGCCATCATAATTGCTAATAAAAATCCTACAACTGTTGCTGAAGTTAAAAGTCCTGCAATTGCTTCTACACCAAAAATAACGCCTACTAATACCGGAGAAACAACGGCTAAAATAGAAGGTAAAATCATCTCTTTTTGAGCAGCCTTTGTTGCGATGTCTACACACTTTGCATAATCTGGCTTTGCGGTTCCCTCTAATAAACCTTTTATTTCTTTAAATTGTCTTCTAACCTCCATCACTATTTTTGATGCTGCTCTTCCAACGGCTTTCATCGTTATAGAACAGAATAAAAATGGAAGCATCCCACCAATAAATATTCCAACTAAAACTTTCACATTTAAAAGACTTAAATGAAGCGATAAGTTTATCCCCAATTTTTGCGCAGATAAAATTACTTGTTCTTGATATGCAGCAATTAATGCCAAAGCGGTTAAAGCGGCTGAACCAATCGCAAAGCCTTTACCTGTTGCAGCAGTAGTATTGCCTAAAGCATCTAATGCATCAGTTCTTTTTCTAACTTCCGGAGGAAGATCAGCCATTTGTGCATTTCCGCCTGCATTATCAGCTACAGGGCCATATGCATCAGTTGCTAAAGTTATCCCTAAAGTTGAAAGCATACCAACAGCAGAAACGGCGATTCCATAAAGACCGCTATTAAAATTGTTACTCCCTCCAGATAAAAAGAAGCTTAAGATTATTGCTATCGCAACTATTATTACCGGCATTGCTGTAGATAACATACCAACAGAAATTCCTGCAATCATTACTGTAGCCGGTCCTGTAAGGGAAGCTTGTGCAACTGAACGTGTTGGACTAAATCCAGAGGAAGTAAAATATTCTGTTGAAATACCAATTAATATTCCAGCCACCAAACCTGACAATATTGAATAATAGACACCGATATTTTTAGGACCTAAAGTAAATTGAATTAAAAAATAAGAGGCAATAGCAACTAAAATTGCACTAACAAAAATCCCTTTTCTTAAAGCAGTCAATAGAGCCTTTTGTGATGCTTCTTCTTTGCTACGAACAAAAAAAGTTCCAATTATAGAGGCTATAACTCCAACAGTTGCCATAACCATTGGAACAGTAACACCCTTTATCCCTAAACCAGCAGCTACACCTAAAGCACTTGTTGCAACAATTGAACCAACATACGACTCATAAAGATCAGCCCCCATACCTGCGACATCACCAACATTGTCACCAACATTGTCAGCTATTACTGCTGGATTTCTTGGATCATCTTCAGGTATACCTGCCTCAACTTTTCCAACTAAATCAGCCCCCACATCTGCTGCTTTTGTAAATATTCCACCGCCAACCCTTGCAAATAGAGCCTGAGAACTAGCACCCATACCAAAACAAAGCATCGTTGAAGTTATAGCAGTAATTTTATCAAATTCAACTGGAGGAAATTTTGAATAATACCAATTAAGAAAATAATACCATACACTTAAATCCAAAAGACCTAAACCTACAACTACAAGTCCCATTACCGCTCCACTTGAAAATGCAACCCTTAACGCTGAATTTAAACTTTTTGTTGCCGCAAAAGCAGTTCTACTTGAAGATTGAGTTGCAATACTCATCCCAATAAAACCAGAAAGACCAGAAAATAAACCTCCTGTTAAAAATGCAAAAGGAACAAAAATTGCTAAATAGTTTAACTTGGCTAAAATTAAAAGGACAACAAAAACTATTAGAAAAAATACAGAAACCCCAAGATACTGACGCCGAAGGTATGCTCTTGCCCCTATTCCTACAGCATCTGCGATTTCTTGCATTTTTTCGTTACCTTTTTCTTTTCTTAAAATAGAAATTGCTAAATAAAAAGCAAAAGTAAGTGCACCAATTGAGCCAAGAGGTGCAAGCCATAAAAAATCTGTATTTAACATACTCCTCCTTTTTAAAAAATTTAAAGTTTTTTAATTATTGCATCACGCATCTTGCCAACCGAAATATATGTTATTTTACAACCAACAAATTTTTCGATTGTATGAATGTATTTTTTCGCAGCGGAAGGTAATTTTTTGTAACCACGTATATTTTCTGTTGATTCTTTCCAACCCTTTAGTGTTTTATATATAGGCACAACCTCACTTAAATCTGGCGGAAAACTATAATTAGATATCATTTTGTTTTTATATTCATAAGATATGCAAATCTTAATTTCATCAATTCCGTCAAGTACATCTAATTTTGTAAGGATAATTTCATTAACATTATTTAAAATAACTGCTCTTTTTAGCAAAACCAAATCTAACAAACCACAACGTCGTACTCTTCCTGTAGTTGCGCCAAATTCTCTACCTTTTTTCTGAAAATATTTACCAAGATCTTCTTTTAGTTCAGTTGGAAAAGGTCCTTCTCCAACTCTTGTGGTATAAGCTTTTGTAACCCCAATTATTTTATTAATTTTTATAAATGATAAACCAGAACCTAATAAAGCACCTGTTGAGATCGTTGATGATGAAGTAACAAATGGATAAGTGCCAAAATCAATATCTAAAAATGTTCCTTGAGCGCCTTCAAATAAATAACTTTTATTACGCTTTTCATAACAATAATCAACTATGTCACACACGTATGGTTTTAAAATTTTTGCAAATTCTAAATATTTTTCATAAATTTCTGAAAAAGAAAAACCTTTGCAGTTATAAACTTTTTTAAAAAGAGGATTTTTTTCCTGCAAATTATCTTTTAATTTAAATTCAAAAACCTCCGGTCTCATCAAATCAATCATACGTATCCCGCATCTAGCTACTTTATCTACATAACAGGGTCCTATTCCCCTTTGTGTAGTTCCGATTTTTTGGATACGGATCTTTTCCCTCAAGGCATCTATTAATTTATGATATGGCATAATAATATGCGATAGATGCGAAATTTTTAAATTTTGGGGGCTAACCTCAATATTTTCCGCTCTTAGTGTTTCTATTTCAGAGATTAAAACTTCCGGATCAATCACCAAACCATTTCCAATAATACAAATTTTGTTTTTATGTAATATTCCAGAAGGAATAAGATGAAAAATAAATTTTTTTTCACCTACAACTACTGTATGTCCTGCATTATTTCCACCCTGAAAACGCACGATAATGTCTTTTTGCTGCGAAAGATAATCTATAATTTTACCTTTTCCTTCATCGCCCCATTGTAATCCAACCACTACGACATTCATCTTATTAATTTTTCTAATACGTTTTCGTCAACTTTTAAAATTCTAAAAAGCCTTCTATTATTAATTAATATGGCGTTACCTGTATTAATATTCAATTGTTTTGAAAACTCTAGTTCTTTATCCACTAAGCCATTAAGTTCGCCCGAAACTACACTAGACCTTATTTTTTTATAATCT
>JAMWCT010000060.1 GCA_023819525.1 Candidatus Omnitrophota bacterium | reverse complement strand
TTGCTGTAAGTAGTCCGAAAGCTTATAGAGATGCTACCGTAGTTCTTATCCAAAACACTGTTACAGGTGAAATTACAGGTAAGATTTTTACAACAGAAAGACCTACAAGTTCGCAACACCGTTTAACTTTGTTAGAGAAAAAATTAGAAATCGCACAAAGGGCATATTTACAAGGCAGAAGACTTCCTTCTAGTTGGGTTTTAGACGAGAATGAAATTGGATATATTTATGGAAACCATATTATAATTAATCAACCAACCTCAATACAGACGCCATTTGGGGAAGTTTTAGTCAAACCAAAATATTTATTAAATTTTGACAATAAGGAAATTAATATAAAAAAACAAATTGGGTGGGTAAGAGAGGAGTTAAGAGATATAAAGATAGTAAGAGATGGTTATGTTAGGGCTAAGTATCATGTTAAAGTAGTCGAAAAATATAATTTAGATGGCAAGTTAGAGAGAATATTTATGGTGGATAGCCAAGGTAGAGAAGTAGGAGGGATTTTTTATATAGATGCTGATAGATATTTGATTAACTTAGAAGGGCAACGCCAACCTACAGATGTTAATATTGCAGGTGAAGTAACCATAAATTTTGATTTAATTTCACCAATACTTTCACTTCAAATGCAAAATAAAAATTATAGACCCCAGAAGGTAATTTACTATTTTGATTATAATTATCGTATTCTTACTGATTTAGGAGCAGTTGGGTATGTATTTAGAGTCGGTGAATACGTTATCAAATATAATGGGAAAATAGTTAACTTCGTTCTTTTGAAAGAGCTACGAAAAAAAGATGGTAGGATATTTGAGCGTTATTTTGGTATCGATTTAGATAGCGGAAAGGAAGTTGTTTATTATTACAGAAATTCTTTTGGATTTGGTGAGTTAGAATTTAGAGCCTCGCCTGATGTTTCTTATTATTATTTTATGGAAGATATTACAGCTGGTAAAGGAATTGTTTTTGATACTCCATCAGCAATTTCTTTTGTTTTAAAAAGAGGAATTATTGAAAATAAGGAATATATTTTAATAGAAAGGAAAAATCTCAATAGAAGCTACATAGATCATTTTGGTGAAAAAGAATTTTTTATAGTTATTAAAGATAAAGAAACTACTCTTACTATCCCCCTTGATTTAAAGAATTTACAACTTCCTAATGAGAAAGGCATTTTTAGGAAGTTTCAAAGTTTAGATTCATTGGCTAATGCAATAGAGAAAGGCCAACTTTGGGATGAAAAATATTTAGATACAAGTAAAGAAAAAATTGCAAAAGAGCAGAGCCAAAAAATTGGGCCTTGGGAATTAAAAATTAAAGAAACAAAATTCTCTATTAAAATAGTTTTAGTCTTTATTGTCAGTTATATAGGTATAACTTTATTTATAGGAAAAATTTGCGCATGGTTTGGACAATTAAGGAGAATAAAAAAATATGATAAAAATGCCAAAATTATAAATACAAATAAAGAAGAAATTGCAAAAGTTTTAGGTGAAATTGAAAATTACCCTTCCTATAATTTTCCAGAAAATATAGTAAAAGTTGTAAAAGAAAGAATTTTAAAACCACAAATAAGGGCAAAGTTAGAGCGTAATGAAAAATTAGATGATTTTATTGAGGAATTTTTCTTTGATTATATTTATGGATGGCTAAGGCCAGTGATGCAAATAGAAGAGAAATCTTTTCGTTTTGGTTTAGATGATGTATATTTATATTCCCTTATTACTCTTGGAAGTGCGAATTTTTCCCATATTAGTTTTAACTTTAAAAATTATCTTTTTTATTGTGCAAAAAAGTTTAAGGAAGAAAAAAGGGAAGACCAAATTTGGCATTTTGTTGAAGATGAAGTATTTAGATGGGGGAGTGTCATTCTTAAGAATGATAAGCCAGCTGATAAGAATTTAGGAAAGGACGCTCGTCTAATTTTTGATGATATCGAAGATTATTTTAGATGTAAAGAATTTATCAGTTGGTATGAAGACCAAGGCAGAGCCAAGATTAACGATTATTTAAAAAATGAGAATTCTAAGTCATTACTTAATGAATATTTACAAAAAACTTATCCAGATATTTATGGGGGTATTTTTGGTTGGAAGAGTTGGCTTTTAATTTTAAGAAATTATTATCAATTTATATTTATTTTAGGTTTATATACATTTTTGCCATCTCTTATTATTTTTCCATTAAAATTGTATTTTATTTTTATTGGGTTTTATTTATTTTTTAGTTTGTTAATTTATTTAGGAATTAATTTAGCGATCAAGAAATTGCAAAATAGATATACAGGCAAATATAAACTAGTATCTGATCAAGAAGGTTATTTAAAAAATTTAGATAAAATTAGAAATTTTTGGACTAATTCTACACCTTATAAAATAAAAGCAAGCTTAGTTACTTTAATAATTATTGGGCAAAAAGTTTTTTGGGATGCGTTAATTTGGAAAGCAATAGGGGCTCCTATAGTCAGTTTTTGGAATTACTCTTATTTAGTTTCTCCTTTAAATTACTTTTTGTTGGGAATAGTATTTTTAGTTTTTATTTCATTTTTTGCTTTGGATATTTTTGCTTTCTTTTATTTAGCGGAAGCTTCTTTAGGGTATATTTTAGGAAAATATGCGGGAGTAAATAGGATTCACAAATGGGATGAGAGTTTATTTGAAAAGATTTTGAATTTTCCAATTAGATTAATTTTTAGAGAAAAACTTGAAGGATGGTTAGGCGATTCCTTGGTAAGCAAATTTAATATTGCAATGAAAGAATTTCAGAAAAAATTGTTACCCGAAGAGATTGTAGGAATTGATGGACAGCGCCGTTTATGGGGTAAAAACGACGAAGGTGAGGAAGAAATAAAAATCGCGCAAGCCAAAGCCTGGAATATGATTGTCAATCAATTCTATTATGATGACCTAATTTCTGAAGATGAACTTAAAGATTATAGATACCAGATAAAAGATGACCCCTACAATTATTTAGGTGGAGTAATTTTAAAATATCCGAATTTATCAAGACCACCTAAAAATGAGTATGTGCGTCGTAGATTATTTTTCTTTTTTTCCACATTATTTATGGAAATCCAGAAAATGCCTATTTGGGAAAAACTTTATCTTTTCAGTGTAATAACGCCTTGCTTTGAAGAAGTGATTATTTATCCTTTTATTGATGAGTCTATAGGAGAATTTGAGGGTCTTAATCAAGAATTTAAAACAAAAGCCACACTCCTTACCTATATAATTAATAGATACCCGGATGAGTGGAAGAATTTTGTTGAAAGAATTAAGCGAATGAAAAATGGAGAAAAAGAAGCTTTTTGTCCAGAAATTTCATCGGAGAAAATTGAGGCTTTTAAAACAATCCCACAAGAAGAAATTGATAAAATAGAAAATTTGACCTATGGAGAGAAACTTATAATTACTAACCCTCTCTTAATTATGGAGGTTAGACTTTGGGCTTCTTATAGGTATCAACCTTTAGCTCGCACTATTAGGGGAATAATGAATTATTGGCAGATGTATGAGTTTTTAGCTAAAGTAAATTTTCCTACTCCACAAAGTTTAGGGCTACAGAAGACTCAATTACAGGAATACGCTGATAAGATAGAAGAGTTAATAGAAGAGAAATTTGAATACATTGTTGGATTTCAAGTTTATAGTAGAGAAAAGGAACGAATAGAGATATTTGAAACAAAAAAAGAATCAAGCGAAAGAGAATGCAAGGAGGCTAAATTTAGGCTTTACGATTTATATTATTTAATGGGAAGATTTAAACATTTTAAGGTCGCTTATTTAGGAGATTTAAAAAATTCTGATAAATTAAAAGGTGAAACTAATTGGTATGCTGGTTTACTTGAATATAGAAAAGGGCCTTTACAGCATAATGAAAAGATTGAATATGTATTTGATGAAAACAATCAAGACTCTCCACGAATTGTTGAAGTTGAAAGATTTTATTTACCCCTTCCTTATTATTTTGGTCAAGGAAAACCAGTAAATCAAAATAATATTTTAAGATTTGTGCGCGGCGAGATTGTTCAATTTACTGATATGAATCAAGATATGTATTTAGAGGAGACATTCAAAGGTCCTTGCTTACAAGAAGAATTTCGCAAAGATAGGCAGATAGTTATGATTGGTTTTCCAGAAGATATTTTTACTGAAAATTCTACCTTTGTTGGCAAAATGCATGCATTTGCAAACAGGATATTTACTACACTTTTACAAAGATTTCTTGCCTGCTTAGGCGTTCGTCTTCATTATGGGCACCCTGATTATTTAAAAACAGATACAATTCGGCAATTGGGATTTATTATTCCCACTTGGGTTAATGAAGATATTTTTGCTGCCTATAAGGCATTACTCTATGGTAAAAAGATTATTAATAGAGAAATTATGCAGGCTGGAAAAGCACGTGAAGGTAGTTACTCTGGACTTTTAGGCATCCATATGAAATTTGCAGCAGGCAACATAGAACAGGCAATGAGCCGCTGGATTTATCGGTTTAATAATTCCAAAATAGTGGGTTCCTCAAGAGCCTTTATACATTTTATAGGTGCTACAGGATTTTATTTAAGAAAAGCACCGATTGTAATTATTATTACCGGCTATTTACTAATTCTTCTTATAAGTTGCATAAGCAGTTTTGGGCTTTTACCTTCACAATTATTTTTAGGTATTGTTGGAACTGTTTTCATCTCTTTTGCAATTAGTTTTACTGGTTATTTTCAAATAATTTTAGAAAAAGGTTTTGTAAAAGGCACAAAAGAATTCATTGAAATGTTTTTAGGTTTGGCTTTAGTTTTTGGTTCGCAAATTTATAATGCTTATTTTTGTGGAGTAATAGAAGCAATTAAAGGCGGCGCTAAATATATAAAAACCGGTAGATTATGGTCTAGAGAACATAAATCACCTTTTTTACCAATTACTCAAGAGGAAGCAGAAAAAGACCCACAAGCAAAAGAACTTTATCAATGGATAAATCGCAAAGGTTTACCGTGGGTAATTATTGGGGTATTGTTGTCAGTTTTAACAATTTATTTTAAGCCAAGCTTAGATATTTTATGGTCTCTTCCTTTTATTTTAATACCTTTCTTTTCTTTATTAGCAATTTTTTTAGTTAACCCCGGGGCTACGCCTTTAGTAGTGGGGTGGAAGAGATGGTTTAGAAATCAGATAGAAGATACGTTTAACTGTTTAAAAAAGAATTGGCAATGGAAGCTTCCTTATAAAACTTATTTTTCACTATTGATAATATTAAGTTTGGGATTTTTATTTTTTGCACCTGGACATCCTATTTTAATTGAAATTTGGAGTTTGTTGGGAATAACTGAATTTGCTTATGATCTCCGTTGGTTAGGTTTAGCTATTTTTATTGGATTATATTTGGGTTGGCGTTGGTTTAGGGAATCTGTTAATCTTTTAGTTAGCAGTATCATTGTGATGAGTGCCTTATGGATAATTGGTATCTTCTTGCAGCTTATGATTAATTTGCCATTAACTTTAGGATTAAAATTAAGAAGTAAAATTTCTTCTAAAATTTATATTTTTATGGTTATGGCTTTATTGATAGGGACAACAAATTTAATTATTGCACAATATTGTAATCTTTGGTTAGCTCTATTTAATTATTTAAACTTGCTGCCATCTCATTGTTTATTTTCTCCATTAATTAATTTTTTAATAATTTTTGGTTTGGGGATTTTTGTTATTTTTGTTATATCTGCTATTTTTGTTTTATTTTCTAAAAACCCATTGCCATATCATATTTTAGCCTGGTTAGCAATTGAGGCTTATATTTTTAATTTGATGTTTATAAACGGTTATTCTTTAGAATTATCTTTAGCCACCCTTTTATTTTTAGGTTCATTTTTTAAAGGGTTGCTTACCAAAGATATCGTCTCTGTAAAAATTGCTTTAGCAGAAAGAGGAATTTTAGATAATGGTTTAAAAAATAAAAGTTTAATACACAATTTCCCTGCAACTTTATTTGCCACAAATTTACCAGACAGAGCCCCTACTTCAAAAGAGTTACAAAAGATTATTTTAAGTTTTGGAGAAAAATTTAAACTTCTTCAAGAGAAAGGAATAGATTTAAATGGCAGAGTTATTTTCAGCGATAGGATTTTACCTTCAGGTAAACTTTTACCTGCTAAAATGGATAAAAGATCATATACAACTAGAGCCCCTCCAAAACAAAGAGTAGTTTGTGCTGTAATAGATGGCGTTCTTTATCTTCACCATCATTTCTTAAAGATTCCTTTCAAACAAAGAAAAGTCTTTTTAGAAGGACATGAATTATTTCATCTACTTCATCCCAAAGCCTCCGAAACAGAAGCATTTAATTATACTCTTAGTTATCTTTTTCAGCACAATTTGCTTGGAAGTCATCTAAAACTTTTAAAAGGAAATAATTCCTTAGGATTAAAAGGAAATAGAAATTGGTTAGCATATTTAAAAAATAAACAAAATTTTAATTCTTGCGCCTCTTTTGTTTTAGAAAGAGTTTTTAATAATTTAAGAATACCAAAAGAAAAACAAAAAATATTATTAGAAGAATTAAATTTGTTAGCTTTGCATAATAGAGGTATGAATTCTTTATGGGAAATAAAGGTAATTTTGCAAAGACTAAAGATTAAAACAACAGCTTTAAAGGTAAGATTAGAAGATCTGCAAGATTTAATTTCTTACGGTGTGCTTATTGCAAATATAACGGGAAATCATCATTTTTCACTTATAGAAAAAATAGAAGGTCAAAATATGTTAGTTTATATTCCTAATTTAAATCAACAATATTTAAAAATTCCTTTTGAATTTTTGAGAAATAATTGGGATGGTGTGATTCTTTTAGTAGGAAGATCTAATTTTGGTGAAAATAGAAACTATCAAACTGTTAGCGATGAGGAATTAAAAACAATTACAGGTGGCCAGCCTTGTGATAATGTTACAGGTAATGGTGGAGAGGAAAGAACTCCAAATGGTGTGGTTCGTTGGTCAAGCGGAAATGGGCCGGCAGAAAATATCTCTCCTTCTTCTAATGCAAGAGCTGCTAGTGTAACCGCTGAGCCGGTTAATATTCAAAATGGCAATTTATTTTTGGAAGTTGAGGACATATCTGTTCCTACTTGCTCATTACCATTAAATTTAACAAGATATTATAATTCGCAGGTTACTTCAACAGTAGAAGGGTGGTTACCTGAACCAGGAGCAGGTTCTTGGAGGATAGAAAATGGCGAATATTCAGGTGAAGGTGACCGCTTAACTTCCGATTTAAAATTTCAGGATTTTACTTTAGAGCTAGATATGCAAACAATAAAGCCAGGTGGACACCATACTTGGGAGACAGCTTGGATAAATTTTAGATATATAGAAGATATAAAAATTCCTCGTAAACCAAAAGATTGTTATTATTTTTTAATCCATACAGATGGTAGAATTGAATTAGCAAAATATAAAGATGGAGTTCAATACTTTCTTTTTAATAAAAAAACTTCTTATAAAGCACAAGATAAGCATCACATCAAAATCGTAGTTTCAGGAATAAATATAAAAGTCTATATTGATAAGTTTTTAGAGATAAATTACTTTGATGGAGACCCACTGCTTAAGCCAGGAAGAATTGCTTTGGAAGCGTATTTTTGCCATGCTCATTTTAGCAATTTAAAAATTACCTCTGAAGATAAAACTTATGAATATCCTTTTGATTACGATGATAATGAATTTATTTTTGGTTATGGGTGGACGCATACCTACTCCTTGCGAATAAGAGAATTTCCAACCCATCTTATTTTATACCGCGAAAACAATCATAAAGAAATTTATATTCCAAGAGGTGATGGAACATATTATTCAATACCTCTAAACTATTATCAGAGGCTTACAAAAGACAAAGAAGGCTTTAGTTTGAGAACAAAGTATGGCGTGCATTATCGTTTTAATTTAGAGGGGAGACTCATTTATATTGAAGACAGAAATCAAAATCGCACAATTTTAGGTTATTCAAAAATAAACGACAGATTTCTTTTAACATCAATTATTGAGCCAACCGGCAGAAAGATAACTTTAGAGTATGGAGAAAATAATATGGTTTCAAAGGCTTATGATCCGCAAGGAAACTTTATTCGGTACTTCTATGATGAAAATAATCATTTAATTAAGGTTATAGATAGAAAAGGCGTTGCCACCCAATACCGTTATGACTCAATTAACCAGAGTCTTATACAATCAATTGAACCCCAAGGAACATATACCTACACTTATACCTATAATAATCGCGTAAAAACTCAAACCGACCCAAAAGGTCAAGTAGCTATTTTTGATTATCTTTGGGATACAGTTCATATTATTAATAGTCGCAATGAAGTTTATAAATATAATTTTGATAAGCTTGGATTTTTACAATCAGTAGTCGATCCAAATGGTTGTATGGAAAGAACAGTTAACGATGAAAATGGAAATATTTTAGAGTATTATGATAAAAATAATTTAAGGTATCAATTTTTCTATGATGATGAAGGAAATTTAATTAAAATTAAAGAACCCTACGGAATTATTACAGAATTTACCTATGATAAAAATTTTGGGCAGATTAAAAGCACCACTGATCCAAAGGGCAATAAAACTTTCTTTAACTATGATGAAAATGGAAATATTATTGAAGTTATTGACGCGCAAGGAAATAAAATTATCTTTACTTATGATAAATTTGGTCAACTTATTTCTATTGCTGATCCAAAAAAGAATACAGTTAAGTTTGAATATGATAAGTGGAGAAACTTAACTAAAATTATTGATGCCGAAGGTAACTACATAGAGTATACTTATGATATTTTAGGAAGATTGATTAAGATAACTGACGCAACAGGAAATTTTATTACTTACAGTTATGATAAAAATGGAAACCTTTTAGATATTAAAGATTCTCAAGAAAATATAGTTGCATTTATTTACAATGATGCAGATGAGCTTATAGAAATTAAAGACCCCCTAGGCAATTCTACCAAATACATATATGATTGTTTTGGAAATTTGACCTCTGTGACAGATCCTAAAGGAAATACCACAAATTATACTTACGATACAGTTAATTTTTTACATTTAGGTTTTGCGAA